>JAKADT010000028.1:4542-17945 GCA_021820245.1 Thermoplasmata archaeon
ATTTTAATTTTTAATTTTATGATATAATACAGGTCAGTTGTATTTCTGCATGAAAAGCATTATAACCGGTATGAAGAAAAGCCATCTAATGAATACACATATAAGGACGGTATCCCTGATTTAAACTGAGTTTTTAGATTGCTTGCGCTGCTGAAACACTTGAGAAGGCGGAGAGTGAGATCGTCACTCATAAACCCAGAATGTTCAATGTCACCCCCTCGTGATAGAAGAGATGCCAGATTGATTCAATGAGCTACTCGTATGCTAACGGTAAATATCGAACATGGATATCCTTGCTCTTTGTCTTGATACAGCATTCATCCTGGACGCTGAACATGGTCCCTAAGCGCCAGCGTGCCTTGCATGACTTCATGATCCTGTCAGGATCTATGTCCGGGATGTTTACTGCAAACACCCAGTTATAATACTCCTCTGTGCTTTGGTTATAAATCTGCTTCAAGAATGCAGGATTGTGAAAGATTTCCTGGTAGCACACAACGACAGACTCGTAACAAGGAGAAACCCCGCATATTCTCCGGAACTGAATCCAGATGAATTTGTCTGCGATGTACCGAAATATCTGGAATTGCCAGATTTCTGCTAAAGAACCGGGATTATCTGAAGGGAAGAGTTATTTTCACAATGAACAGACCCCAAAGTGATCCCGATAAACTGAAAAGAATAGTCAGGAATTCATACCTTCTACTGCCATCAATTATTGGGAAGGATTGGGATAAAGTGGAATAAAAACCTATAAAAACCTATAAAGGTCGGTATGCCAAAGCCAAAGATCCTGTTTAAAAAAATGTTACTTTTGTAAATTTGGGAAAGATGAAATTATCACTTAAGAGCTTCAGTCAATTTAGGAACGATCTGGAAGATATCTCCGACTATTCCATAATCGCATTCTTCAAAAATTGGTGCACTCTTGTCCTTATTTATGGCGATTACGGTTTTTGATCCCCTCATTCCCGCTATATGCTGAATCTGACCGGATATTCCAAGCGCGATGTATAATTTAGGCTTAACTTTCTTTCCGGAGAGTCCAACCTGTCTGTCCTCTGAAAGCCAGTGGTAATCCAGGCATATTGGCCTTGACCCTGCGAGCTCTGCATGTGCTGCCTTAACCAGCGGTTCAATAAGTGGAATCTTGTCCTGACTGCCTATTCCACGTCCAATACTGACTATTACGGAGGCTTTCTCAAGGTCAACTGTGCCGGATTTCTTTTCTTTCTTTTCCACGAGAGTTATAGCAGATTCTGCTGAGGATATATCTTCTACCTGACTCTTTTCCGACACCTTCTCGGGATCTGATATTCCAGGCATAACTGTAAGTATGGTTGCATCTGATTTTTCCTCCAGGACCGTTTTCCCGCCGTAGAAGAATCTTTTTGTTACGGTCTTCCCTCCATCAATCCTGAATTCTGATATCTCTGCCATTACTTCTCTCTTAAGCTTATGTGACAGTATTCCGGCAACTCCCCTGCCAATTGCAGTTGATCCTATCACTATGTAATCATAATTCCCGGATGAAACAAGGTTTTCAAGCGTCTTTGCAATATCATTGGGAAAAACAGCATCTTTCATATGGAATATTTTCTTTGCACCGTAATTTTCAACAATTGAAACATCATTTACTGTTGTGGCAAGGTAGGTGTCCATGGATTTTCTGAAATATGTGAGCATCTGTATGGAAAGATCTGAGTTATCTGAAAACACAAGACAGTTCATTTCATCCCCTCCCTTATCACCTTTGCAATCTCAGTAATGCCCTTCTCCTGGTCTTCGAACACAGTCTTTTTCCTTTCGCTCCTTGGAGCAGTGTTGCTCAGCACCTCAATTTTGTCGTCAGGTGAAAACTGTGCTGCCTCAATATTTATCTTTTTTCTTCCAGCCGTCATTATCTGCATTACCGGAGGGAATCTCGGATCATTTATTTCCTGCGTGACGGAGATTATGACAGGCATCTGCGCCTTTGCAACAATGTTCTCATTCTCAAGCGCCATTGTTACAGTTGCACTTCTCTCGTTTATTTCGACTTTCACTGCATCTGAAAGAAGAGGTTCTTCAAGAATGGATGAAAGTTTCCCCTGCAGCATTCCGGTATATGACTCTGCTGACTGGTTTCCCAGTATTATGATGTCATGTGGAATTTCCCTGATTTTCTTGGAAATGACATCTGCTGTCAGCGATGGATTGTTTCCTGTATATCCGGTCAGAATGTATCCCTCATCAACACCCATTGCATATGCCTCCTTCATGGCAGACGTTGATTTCTCGGTGCCGAAACATATGGCTGTGATCTTTCCTCCATGTTTCTCCTTGATTCTTACAGCCTCTTCAACAGCATTCTTGCTGAGATTTTCAAGTCTCAGGGGAAGTCCCTGAACCTGAGGAGTACCAGTGGAACTGTCAACCTTCAGCAGATCTATATCTACTATCTGTTTTATCAATACGATAATATTGTAGGGCATAAAATCAACTCATTTCCATGAGTCCTGTTAGGTTTTTAGAGTTTTGCTGTACCTATGTATGTGAATTATTAACAACTTAATGGCAAAGTAAATTAAAATTCACGGTATAGGGAAAGACCATGAAGTTCACAGGTTACATTGGACATGCAACCCCTTAATGGTCATGGTGGCGATTTGAGTCAGATACTCCAGCTAAGGATGAGGGCCTGTCTCGTGAGGAACAGCGCAAGAGTTGATCAGGGGGCTTTGAAGACATGGAGAAAAACATGAAGGAAAAGCAGAAGTTAGATCGGAGAAATACATACACACCTGCGTATGATCCACAAGTCCGTAAATCTGTGACTCTACCCCTAAAGAGGAGGGAAACTGCCTGTGATCAGAGTTTAAAAACCCCTTCTAACAACCCCCATGTGGACCTACAGTCAGGCATGACTGGACGGGACCTGAAGGCTCCCGTCATAAACATGCGTAATGAACCATTAATAACCTGTGTGAAATCAATAATTGAAAAAGGAGAAGAAAAGAAGATGGATACTGATATAAAGAATGTAAAGCTGGTAAGATACAGGAATGTCATGCAGTTCGATCCCCAATTACTCCTCACGCTAACGCATGGGGTCTCGATGGAGGAGATCAGATGAATGGCAATGACGTGTATCTGGTATATTTCAAAAGAACTGCGTTTTCAAGATCAAGGCCCAAGGATCCGGAGAGAGATGTATTCAACGGAATAAGAATGGATGAGGCACTGGGCAGGCTCATTAAAAAATCTGTTGAAGATACAGGCATAAGGGCAGAGGAGATCAGTGATGTGATCACTGGCTGTGCAATCCAGGCTGATGAAAACTGGACCTATGGCGGTAGACATGCGGTTTTCCTTGCCGGACTTCCTTTCGACGTTCCGGGAATGTCGCTGGACAGGGCATGTGCATCATCACTGAACGCAATAACAATAGGTTCAATGGAGATAGCAACTGGAAATGCCGATATTATTCTTGCCGGTGGAATGGAGCATATGACTCATGTGCCTCTTAGTGACAATCCGCACATAAAACCGAACATAAAGCTTCTGGTAAGGCCTGAATACAGGAAATATGAGATGAACACCTCGTACTCAATGGGACTAACAGCCGAAAAACTTGCCGGGTTGAGGAACATTAAGAGAGATGAGATGGACAGGTATTCACTGGAGAGCCATAAACTTGCAGCAAAAGCACAGGAAGAGAATTTTTTCAAAGGTGAAATACTGCCAATAGATGTGGAGAAAGATGGAGACATAATAACTGTGGACAGAGATCAGAGCATAAGGGCAGATACCACCATGGAAGGCCTCCAGAAGCTTCAGCCTGCATTCACAAAGGATGGAGTTATAACTGCGGGAAACTCCTCTCCCCTCAATGCCGGTGCCTCGCTTGTAATGCTGATGTCAGGAAAAAAGGTCAGGGAATATGGCCTGAAACCTCTGGCAAAGGTAAGCGCTTTTGCGTGGGCTGCCGTGGATCCTTCCATAATGGGAGAGGGTCCTGTTCCGGCATCAAGGAAGCTACTGGCGAAAGCGGGATTAAAAGCCGATGATATTGATTTCTGGGAAATTAACGAAGCGTTTGCAGCGGTTGCACTGAATGCCATGAAGGAGATCGGAATCGAAAGGGAAAAAGTAAATGTGAAGGGAGGAGCTATTGCAATAGGTCACCCCCTTGGTGCAACCGGTGCAAGACTTGCAGGAACGGTTTCACGCATACTTAACGAGAAGAAGAAGGACAGGGGAATTGCCACACTGTGTGTTGGTGGCGGACAGGGTTATTCAGTTCTTCTGGAGAGGGAGTGATATCATGGATTTTGATCTTCCAGAAGACCTGGTGGCTGCAAGAGAAAAGATCAGGGAATTTGCAAGGAGGGAGATAACATCGGAGCTTGCCTTCAAATACGACCGGGATGAGAAATACCCCTTCGAATTAAGGGAAAAGGCATTCAAGGAGGGCATAATAGACTACCAGAATCCCTGGGCCATGCTCATAGCCATCGAGGAGCTCTGCAGGCAGGACCCGGGAATGGGAATTGCTGCAACAGTTTCGCTTTTCGGTGTTGAGGTAATAATGCTGTTCGGATCTGAAAAACAGAAGGAAAAATATCTCCCACTGGTGAACTCCGGAAAAGCAATAATGGGTCTGGCGGTTACTGAACCTGGAGGAGGTAGCGATGTGGCCGGACTCAAGACCACGGCAACCAGGAAGGGGGACAGTTATATCATAAACGGTTCAAAGATGTTCATAACAAATGGGCAGATTGCGGACTTTTTTGTGATGCTGACCCGAACGTCCACTCCAGACAGTAAGCGTCACCATGGACTGAGTACATTCATAGTGGAGACCAACCGCCAGGGGTTCAAGGCGAACAAGCTTGAGGGTAAACTTGGGGTAAGGGCCACCAACACTGCTGAACTTGTGCTTACAAACGTTGAGGTCCCCGCAGAAAATATGGTTGGAGAGGAAGGAAAGGGATTCTATTACATCATGACTTTTTTCAATATCAGCAGGATATATGTGGCGGCACAGGCCCTTGGTATAGCACAGGGAACGCTGGACAGGGTTATTGAACATGTACATAAAATGAAGCAGGCTGGAGAATATGTGGATGAAAATATCCAGTTCTCAATAGCGGAAGTTGCAACACGAATAGAAGCGTCAAGAATGCTAACGTATAAGGCGGCTTCATACCTGTTTCAGTTCAAGCCAGATCCGAAAATAACAAGCATGGCCAAGGCATATGCAGCCGAAACAGCTGTTTTTGCCTCTGAAAAGGCACTGGAAATCACCGGCATCTCTGGTTTGAACTCCGACCTTGAGAGATTCTTCAGGGACGCCAAGATCATGGAGATATGGGAAGGTACCAGCGAGATAGAGAAACTCATAATAACAAGAATGATCACAAAAACAGAAGGGGAGGGGAACTGAATGGAAAACGAGGAATACGATATACTGAGATCATCCATAAGGGAATTTGTAAGCCGAGAAATTGAGGGAAAATCGCTTGAAATAGAGAAAAATGGGATTTCGAAGGAGATAACAAGAGCAATAGCAGCCCAGGGTTTTCTCGGGGCAACCTTTCCAGAGAATATGGGGGGGTCAAATCTTGATATGGGGGCTTATTCCATAATCCTTCAGGAGACCGCCAGAGTTTCCCCATCACTTGCAGTAAAGATTCTCTTACTGAATTCTGTTGCGGGTGAACTTCTTAAGGAGAGCGGAGAAAAGGAAATAGCTCAATCTCTTATCACGGGGGAAGATGAGATAGGGGTTGCATTTTCTGAAGTCCTGAACGGTACGCACGAGGAAAAACTGCCTGTGAAAGATAATGGGAAGATCAGGGGATCCAGGGAGACCGTCATGAACAGTGGTGGGAAATATCTTCTCACTGCGGTTGAAGGTGATAAAAACGATCTTGTTCTTGTAAAGGACGGGCTGAAAACCATGGATGTTAAGCATCAGCTGGGTTTCAGGGGTTTCAGGATATCCCAGGTTTCCATTGAATCTGGAGATTTTACAGAGATCTGTTCCGGTGGTTCGGGGAGATTTTCAGCAATACTCGATGGCATCGGTGTTGAGATATCTTCCGTGGCACTGGGTATATCGTACGGAGCTCTTAATAAGGCTCTGGACTACGCGAAGGTCAGAACCACTTTCCAGAGACCATTGAAGGATTACAGCCCTGTCTCTTCATCTCTTTCGGACGTGCTGTCAGAGATAGAGATTCTCCAGAACTACCTTGAAAAAGCACCTGAAATGGATCCAAAACACATAATGATGCTGAAGAACAGGTCACTTGATCTCATGAGGAGAACCACTAAGCTTGCTCTCCAGGTTCATGGAGGCTATGGTTACATCCAGGATTTTGGAGTGGAAAAGTTTTACCGTGATTCAATGACTCTATCCAGCCTTCTGGTAAACAGGCAGAGGGATTCGCTGAAACTGGCGGAATACGTGTTCGAAACACCTTCAGGCACAATATAATCAATGGAACGTAGTCAGAGGATTTCCTCTGGCTCATCAACCCTTTCACTGTATCCCTGGGAAAATATAGCTCCACCAACAAACGCCCCGAATGCCGGGATTACAGTCCCATCAATTATGAGCTGTCTTATGAGGGTATTTGAAGACAGTGTTCCAAGAAAATTCAGGGTTCCGGTGATTGAAACGGTCAGGACATTGTTCCCGAGGTAGGAGTTTATCATGGTTATTCCATGATCTGGTAGAAACATCACAAATATCATTGCCAGTAGGGAGACCATCACACCGGCCATAAG
Source organism: Thermoplasmata archaeon (assembly GCA_021820245.1). Classification (GTDB taxonomy): domain Archaea; phylum Thermoplasmatota; class Thermoplasmata; order Thermoplasmatales; family Thermoplasmataceae; genus Oxyplasma. The sequence goes on from JAKADT010000028.1 coordinate 11,320, forward strand.
GCCAGAGAGGAGACCTCTCATAGCTCCTCTTGCTATGAGTCCAGCAACAACTCCTGCAAACAGGAAACCTATTAAATCCAGATGATTAAGAAGTGCTATGAGTATTACTCCGGCAATAATGCCTTCTGGAATATTACCATACACCTTATCTTCTCCTGACATGATTCTACTCACAAGAGTTTAGATTGTATATTAAATCTTTCCAGTTATGCATGTTGCATTATTTATTTCGCAAATAATAATTAAATTAGGGATTTTCATTCTCTATTTTTTCCCTGTTTTTTTTCTTTTCTCCACTGGTTATGGAAACCCACGTAAGAAAGCACACGTCAAGTATTCCAGTATCTTTCTCCGGCATTCACTCACCAAGGTTTTGACGGAAGAACCTGACGGTTCTTGGCCAGACATCCTTTGCAGCCGTTTCATCATAGGCGAGGCCTGTGTGATTGAAGAATGCATGCTGTGTATTGGGGTATATCTTCATCTCAAAGTTCTTCCTGTGTTTGAGTACAGCCGGAATAAGTTCCGGTAATCCTGCATTTATCGGACCGTCCTCTCCCGCGTAGATTCCAAATACAGGGCCCTTAAGTTTTGAAAGATCATCAAGCTTCTTGGGGTTTGCACCGTAGTAGATGACGCTTGCATCAAAAGGCACCATGGTCGAGATCTGGAAGGCCAGTCCTCCACCCATGCAGAAGCCCACTACGCCCATCTTTCCATTTGAATAAGGTTGTCCCTTTATGAATCTGTATCCTTCAACCAGATCCTTTGCCATGGTGACCTCAAATGACTGCCTGTTGAACATGAGTTCGTTGACAATTTTCCTGCTTGTTTCACTGGATTTTGCCAGGGTTTCCTGTATGGCCGCCTGATCCCTTCTTTTCTCCGGAGGAAGAGACCACATGGGCCTCATTGCATCCATTATGTTTTCCTGCGTATACAGATCATAATGTTCCTTTCTGGAATAGAGATGTGGTGCTATTGCCACAAAACCATCTTCTGCAAGTCGTTTTGCAACACTTTTCAGAAAATCCGTAAGACCCCATATTTCCTGTATGACAACAATTGCCGGATGCTTTTTTTCATCATCAGGTCTTGCAATGAATGATCTTACTTCTGAATCATCAAAAGTCCTGTAATTCACATTTTCCTCTTTTATCCCCATGGAAACCACTTACTTTGCAATCCATAATGTTTTATAAATATTACTTAAGGAAAACGCAGAGGTAAACGGGCCTGATATTTCATCCGGATGTCAAAGACAGGTAAATTTTTTTGACAATGAATAAAATACTTAAGTCCAGGGAGTATCTCATTTACTGTAGAGGAAAATTACATGGTGATAACTTGAGGCCGCAGATACTTGAATTTGGAGATATGACTTTCCTGGACTGCATAAAAGATAGATCGGTTCTTGCAATATCCGGTTTCAACATGGCCACAACACCTGAATACCTCATAAAGTCACTTTACGAGAAATATACATCAACGGGACATCCAAAGTCACTGTTCATTGAAACAGACGCACTTCCAGCCTCATCGGGCAGGGCACTGGATGAAGTACTTAAAGACGCCTACCAGAAAGGAAATGAGGAGTTCATAAGAGGGATGCTGATACCATTCATGGGGTTTTCACCGTGGCTCCAGAAGATGACTGTAGAGAACAGTTTCCAGGTATACGGCTGGCCAATAGGTATAACAGCATACTGGTTCAGGGAGATTGGATCGGGAAGACCGGGTCTTCTTACAAAAATAGGGCTTGGTACATACCTTGACCCGGAAATAGATTCCGGAGCCTTGAATGCCAGGGCAGAAGAGGCAAAGGAATGCACAATATCAAAATTCAGCATTTCCAATGACGAGTATCTACTTTACAGATCCCCAAAGCCAGAAATTGCATTTGTAAGAACTACCTTTGCTGACAGATACGGAAACCTGACCATGGATGATGAGCCCATAAGGGGAACAGTAATGGCAATTGCACAGGCGACCAGGGCAAGGCCGGAACCGGGGGTTGTTGTTGCACAGGTAAAGAAATATCTCGGGGATGTGTCTGTCCCACCCAGGAACGTTGAAATCCCGTATCCGCTGGTTGATTTTGTTGTACCTTCCCCGGAAAAATACAACTGGCAGGCAAGCTCATTTTATTATGATCCAAGGGCATCTTTCAAATCGAATCCCTGGGATTCCAGGGAGTTTCCAGGAGACAGCCCTGAAAAGAATATCGTGCAGTCACAGGCTGTTATAGCAAGGCGTGTGGCCATGGAGCTCGTATCAGTTATAAACAGAAAAGGTCCGCCAATTCTCATAAATCTGGGTGTCGGCATACCTTCACTCATCTCAGGGATAATCTCAAGGGAAGAACTTTCAAGAAACATAGTATCTGTGGTTGAATCAGGACCCTGGGGAGGTCTTGCCTTGACCGGTCCGGATTTTGGAGTTTCACTGGGTGCATTTGCCGTATCTACAATACCGGACATGTTTTCTAACTACGAAGGAGGGATCATAGATGTTGCATCACTGGGGTTTCTTCAGGTTGACAGATTTGGAAATGTCAATCCTTCATACATACCTGGAAAGCTCACAGGGCCAGGAGGTTTTCCTGTTATTGCGGAAGGGACACCAAGGGCATATTTTGCAGGCAGTTTCACGGCTGGAAAATCTGATATATCATTCGACCGCGAAGGCATCCACATCAATAAGGAGGGTGAAAAAGTCAAGTTTGTTAAGGATGTCTATAAGATATTCTTCAGCGGGAAGGAATCCATAAAATACGCCAAGGAGGTAAAATTCTTCACAGAGCGCTGTGTTTTTTCACTGGACAGTAAAGGGTTAACCCTGGTTGAAATCGCAAAGGGCGTGGATATTGACAGGGACATTCTGAATATGATGGAATTCAAACCTGAATTGGCCCGTGACATAAGGGAAACACCAATAACGGTTTATGGGGAAGAAAAAATGGGCCTGAAGTATATGATAAAGAAGGGCCAGACATGATGCGTTAAACAAACCGATTTTCCAGAAACCTAACTGTTTCCGCCGAAAAACGTCTAAGGATTGTGTTGACTGTGGTAAAAGCGTTAAATGCCGTGAGCCGGGATTGAACCAGCGACCTCCAGATCTTCAGTCTGGCGCTCTCCCAACTGAGCTATCACGGCCTGATCGCTTATATGTTAGCTTTATTAATATCTTTGCCAATTGAAAATTGAATCATGAAATCACTGTTTTGTGAAAAATACTGAATGGCTTCATCTGATTCAATGTGGTAAAAAATGAAAAATTTCGCCGGACAAATGATAAAGATAAATATCACTTATAAAATAACGTCCTATTAGAACTTTAAGAATTTCAGGTTTTCTTGATGACGGTTCGTCTAAAATGAACAGGGAACAGCTTTCCGTAATAGGACTGTACGCTGTTAGCGGAGCCTTTACATCAGTGATATGGGTAGCACTCCCTTTTCTATTTTATGATCTGAAAATTTCTCTGTACCTCCTTGGAATTATTATGGGAATTTCTCTTCTGGTGGGCTACATTGCAAGGATTCCGTCAAAATTTTACGTCAACGTTGCAGGCCAGGACAATGCCATAGTAATTGGGATAATGGCAATGGGAATATCCACATCACTTGTGTTTCTCGCAAATTCTTTCAGTGTTGTCCTTTATTCTTTCATTCTCATATATATATTCAATTCACTTTTCAGGACTGCCCTCAAAGAGAAGACAGCAGTGAAATTTGATGGTCAGGATTCACAGGCTAAGGTAAGCAATACTTCCTTAATTGGCTCTTTTGCGGGATTTTTTTTATTTGCCGTCTTTACTGCCAAAGAAGCCCCATACATTTATGGCATTCTCTCCCTGATCCTGATTCTTTCGGCAGTTGTTTCAATGTTCGTATTATCCCCCTTCAAGAAAACAGTTGAGAAAAAGACAATGCGTTTCAACCTGAATGATGCAATCAGAAAGCCAATAGAGGTCATGGAAAGCCTGAGCCGGATGAAGAACCGGGAATTCCTCATTGTCATAATTGTTGTGGAAATCCTGACCATACTCTCACTGGGATCAGTGACTGTTTTTATTCCAGCCCTTGCCATAAAGGATGGTCTCACGCTTGGACCGGTTTTCATCCTTTTTGGGATACTTGGTGCTGCATCCTTTTTCCTGAAGTTTGTGGGAAAGATGTTTGTTTCGGGATCATTTTCCAGACTCTTTTACGTAATGAGACCCGGAATAATTATGATAGCAATGGTATTCTTTTCCATAGCCATTTCAAGTTACCTGTTTGTGGTTGGCTTCGCATTCATTGCCGTGATTACCCTCACAGAGAGTGGTTTCAACCGCTACCAGTGGAACAGGTTCAGCCTGACTGAAGCCGATCGGGTGAGATCCGCTATGGCATTCTTTGGGGTACCAATGGTAATTGTGGCGCCTCTTCTTGGATCTCTGCTCTGGGCAGGTTCACCCAGGCTACTGTTCGGGTTTGCAATATTCCCAGCAACACTGGCACTCATGATAACAATGTTTGCTCAGGGCTACAGGTCATCGGTGGATTCGGCAAAACCTGCAAACCAGTGAGTTGGATTTCAGGTTAAATTTAATTAGCCTCTTTATATTCGAGGACATATGATACCTGGAAAATTCAACTCAAGAGAAGTAAAGAGGATGATGGCCCAGATGGGCATAAAATCAAACGAAATGACAGATGTCAGGAAAGTTGTTTTATATGCTGACACAAAGAATTATGTAATAGAAAATGCAGCTGTTACGATGATAGAGGCGCAGGGCCAGAAATCCTTCCAGATCACAGGCAACATCAAGGAGGTCCCCAAGGATGCCGGAGAGACGAAAGAAATAAAGGAAGAGGTCCCCCCATACAACGCAGAGGACATAAAGCTGGTCATGGATCAGACTGGTGTCGGAAAGGAAAAGGCAATCGAAGCCCTGAAAGGAGCCGATGGGGAGCCTGCACAGGCAATTTTAAACCTTCTGAATAAATGAAAGACATTGATGAGCTGCTGCACCTTTTCAGGCCGAATCCCACTGAAGAGGATAGCATAAGGAAGACAGTTGATTCCATATTCCAAAAGATTATCTCATACTGCAAGGAGAATGATCTTGAAGCAGAACCAGTTCTTGTTGGTTCTGTGGCCAAGGGCACAAACCTGAAGGATGGTGATATAGATGTATTTGTCAGGTTTGACAGAAAATATACCCGGGCAAAATTGGAGAAGTGGGGACTGTCCATTGGACACTACGTCATCCGGAACGGGAAGGAGAAGTATGCGGAGCATCCATATGTGACAGGCTTCATTGATGAAAGGAAAGTCGACATTGTACCGTGTTACAGGATGGAGCAGGGTGAGAAGAAACTGAGTTCTGTGGACAGGACACCTCTTCACACGGAATATGTGAAATCACACCTGAATCACACGGGAAAGGACGAGGTCAGGAAACTGAAACTGTTCATGAAATATATTGGTGTATACGGGGCGGATGCCCGTGTATCCGGGTTTTCGGGATACATATGCGAACTCCTCATTATCAACATGGGGAGTTTCCACAGGACACTTGAAACATTTGCAGCCATGAGAGGAAAACTCTTGATTGGAGAACCAGAATACACCGAGAGTTTCGATTCACCTGCAATAATCATCGATCCAACAGATAAAACAAGAAATGCGGCTGCTGCAATCAGCCTGGAAAATCTTTCAAGAATGAAATTCTGCAGTCGTCTGTACCTGAATGGTAAGCTGCCGGAATACAGTAAATCGTATGAAAAGAAAAGGAAAGATGCAACAGACAGGGGGACAAATTTACGAATTTTTCGCATCAAGAAACCAGCCATCACGGATGATATACTGTATCCGCAGGTGTTGAGATTCAAGAACGCTATCTGGGAAATAATGGAAAGGAGCGATCTGAGGCCTGTATCCTGGGAGATATGCGTGCAGGATCACATTGAGGTGATCATAGAGTCCGAAAACAGGGAAATCCCAGCCCTTAAGATTCATCGGGGTCCTCCTGTGGATGAACCCAGTTCACTTGACTTTTACAATAAATGGATGAATATGGAAATATCAAGGGGACCCTACATACTGGGAGATAGAATCTATGTTGATCTGATCAGGCAACAGATGCCCATAAGTGAGGTGGTCAGGGAGGGATTGAAAAGTGTAAATATAGGCAAGAACATAGATGACCAGAAAGAGGCAATGGAAATATTCGATCCCTATGAATCGGGACAGGGTTCCTGCGCACTGGATCTCTTCCTGTCAAAATTTATATTCCAGGGTCATCCGCCTGAAAAAACTTCAAGAAATACCAGATCATCCTGAGGGCTGGCAATTTCATCGGATGTTGCCGGGTTTCCATTAAGAAGAATTACATAAGAATTAATATTCAAACTGAGTTCAGAAACGACACTGGAAATAGTGGTTGGTATCCGTATATCTTTGCTAACACTCGTTTTTCCAACTACTCGTATCATGATTCCACACCGCATAGCCCCGGGCAGATTCGAACTGCCGTCGACGGATCCAAAGTCCGATATGCTTGTCCACTACACCACGGGGCTTTTACTGTGAAGAATTTATATGACGTTTAAAAGGTTTTGCAGTTGAAACTCT
>JAKADT010000118.1 GCA_021820245.1 Thermoplasmata archaeon
GTGTATTGAATGGTAAAAACAACAGTTTCAGCCGATATTGGCGGTACTTTTACGGACCTTGTTATTTTACAGGGGAACAGGATCATAACAAAATTAAAGGTACCCACAACACCTCATAATCCAGAGATGGGTGTAATGGAAGCAATCATGCAATCTGGAGTTAAAAACATAGACGAATTCGTTCATGCAACGACCATTGCAACAAACACTCTTCTGGGTCAGTACGGATTGAACATCCCAAAGGTTGCCCTGGTCACAACAAAAGGATTCAGGGATGTCATTGAGATAGGTCGGCAGAACAGACCATCCCTTTATGATCTGGAATTCAGGAGACCTCGAAGCATAGTATCACGAAATATGAGGTTCGAACTCGACGAACGAACCGACTATAAAGGGAATGTTATAAGGCACCCTGATTCAACAGAACTTTCAGATGTTCTAAAGAAGGTGATCAGGGGCAGACCTGAGAGCGTTGCTGTATCCTTCCTCCATTCCTACATAAACAGTGAAAATGAAAGATATGTCCTGGACGGATTTAAAAAGTTTTTCAGGTATGTATCAGCTTCATACATGGTTGCACCTGAACCGAGGGAATATGAAAGAACATCCACAACGGTGGTAAATGCTGCTCTTATGCCGGTAATATCTACATACATATCAAAGCTTAAACAAAATCTGTCAACATTCGGTTCCCCGGCCATAAGCATCATGTCAAATTCGGGAGGATTGATACTGGAAGATGAAGCGATGAACAGACCGGTTTCAGTTGTAGAATCAGGTCCAGCTGCCGGAGTTATTGCAGCCAACATACTTGCTGAAAAATTGGGAGAACGCAGGATCATAAGCTTCGACATGGGCGGAACTACAGCCAAGGCGGGAACTGTCGTGGATAACATGGTTGAGATAACATCTGAATACGAGGTTGGAGGATTATCACACCATGGAAGGATGGTCAGGGGAAGCGGATATCCTGTGCGATACCCATTTGTGGATCTTGCGGAGGTTTCTGCCGGTGGTGGGACCATCATCTGGCTTGATTCAACCGGTGGGTTGAACATAGGGCCAATAAGCGCAGGTTCGGATCCAGGTCCGGTGTCATATGCCAAAGGAGGAAGTGAACCAACAATCACGGATGCAAACCTGGTTCTGGGGATACTCAACGAAAAAATGTCAGGAAGCAGTTTTGTGTTAAGAAAAGATCTTGCACTGGAGGCTCTGGGAAGACTGGGTGATCCCTATGAAATTGCTGAGAAAGCTTTGAAGCTCGTAGATCTGGAAATGTCCAGGGCAATACGTATTGTAACCGTTGAACGCGGTATTGATCCATCTGATTTTACAATATTCGGATTTGGAGGGGCCGGACCACAGCATGCTGCAAGAATCGCGGAAGAGATGAAAATAAGGCATGTGGTCATTCCACCTGATCCCGGCGTGTTCAGTGCCCTTGGGCTTCTGCACTCGGACTGGAAATATGAACTGAGAAAGTCATACCCGGATGAAATTGCAATGGAGTTCAAAGCACTGGAAGATTCCCTGAGGTCTCAGTTTGGTGCTGAAGAATTTGAACTCTATGCTGACTGCAGGTATGAAGGACAGGGTTCCGAGATCAACGTTCCTGTTCTGGCCAGGGAAAGGGAAACCATTGAGAGTGATTTCAGGAAATTGCACGGAGAGGCATATGGTTTCAATCTCGACAGGAAGGTGGAGATCCTCACAATAAGGGTATTTGGCATCTTGAGAAGAAACAAGCCTCAGTTTGAGGTTGAAGTAAGGGATACTGTTGGGAAATTGGTAAGGACCGTTTTTATGGGGAATCGCTTCCTTGAAATTCCGGTGTATTCCAGGAACACCCTTCCCGTTGGGACAGAAATTATCGGGCCTTCGCTTGTAGATGAAGCGGGGTCAACGACTCTTATACCTGAGGGATGGAAAGCAAGGGTTGGATCCATGGGTGAACTGGATATGAGGGTGATCTGAATGACAGACTGGGAATTCATAGGAAAAGCCACTCAGTTCATTGCAGAGGAAATGGGTGTGGCACTGAAGAAATCAGCCATATCTCCAAATATCAGGGAAAGGATGGATCACAGCTGTGCAATCACGGATTCGCATGGAATAATAGTGGCACAGGCTGAACACATACCCGTTCATCTGGGTTCTTTCAGGATAGGTGTTAGGAACATAATGGTATGGTTGGAAAACAAAGGTGAAGTACTGAATGAGGGTGATATGATCATCACCAACGATCCTTACATCTCAGGCACACACATGAATGACGTGGCCATCATGGCTCCAGTGTATATCAATGGAGAAAACGTGGCTTACGTCGTAAACAAAGCACACAACGTTGATGTGGGAGGGCCTGTTTTTGGAAGCCTGAACCCAGAAGCAAAAAATCTCTTTCAGGAAGGTTTTGTAATCCCTCCAGTGAAAATAGTTAAAAATTATGCAATTGACCAGGAGATATTTTCCTTCATACTTAACAATTTCAAAGATCCGGAAACAGCTTTGGGAGATATCAACGCACAGATCGCCGCAAACAGGACAGGCATAAGAAGAATACAGGACCTTTTTTCAAGATTTGGTAAGGATCATGTTACTGAAGGTTGGAAAGATCTGATTGATCATTCGCGGATATTATCGCAGCAGGCCATTTCAAAATGGAAGAAGGGGAAATTCCGGGCTGTGGATTATCTCGAATGGGGCAAGGATAAGGTGAGGCTTGAAATATCCATTGAAGTATCAGATGAGGGGATAATGGCAGATTTCTCCGGTACTTCCCATGAGATAGAATACCCCCTGAATGCAGTCATGGGGGTTACATTTTCCGCGACTGCCTTTGCGGTGAGAAGTGCAATGAAAGCAGAAGTCCCCACCAACGAAGGGTTTTATTCAATAATAAGTGTAAATGCAGAGGCAGGTTCCCTGGTCAATCCCGAAAAGCCTTTTCCCGTATCGGGCGGAAATGTGGAAACCACGCAGAGAATAGCAGATCTCACACTTCATGCCCTTAGTCAATGCGTGGATGGAATTCCATCCGCATCCTCCGGGACAATGTTCAACGTAATGATGGGAGGGAGAAAAAATAATGGAGGATACTGGTCATATTACGAAACAATAGGCGGAGGGAATGGCGCAGGACCGCACAGGGCAGGAGTTTCAGGTGTCCACAGCAACATGACAAACACACTTAACACTCCAGTAGAGGTGGCTGAAAGGGAATACCCGTTATTTTTCACCTCTTACACCTTAAGGAGAAACAGCGGTGGAGGAGGAAAACACAGTGGAGGTGACGGAGTAATAAGATCATTCAGGGTAACAAGACCAAGCTCTCTTTCCATTATTGCCGACAGATTCAACACCAGACCATATGCTCTTTCCGGTGGTTCCCAGGGAAAGCCAGGTTCTGTTTACATAAGGCA
>JAKADT010000029.1 GCA_021820245.1 Thermoplasmata archaeon
ACAGAAACGCGGAGAAGATTGGAAGAATGTCATACGATGATGCCATTGCCCTGTCACTTAAAAAATCAATAGGCGCTGGTCCAAACGTGTTCATGGATCTGACATCACTGCATATAGCCAAGAGGTCCAAAATCAGGATATTTGTCATAGACGGAAGAAAGCTGGAAGATTATGAGAACATTGTGCAGCATGAAGCCTGTAGCGGTACCGTGATACAATGATTCAGGTACAGTTGATGTGGGTTAAATATCTATTGTGAGTTTGATTGAGGTCTGAATAAACATAAATCCCATAAGTCAGGTAATGGGATTACCTAGATCTATCATGATATATTTTTATGGAGATGGTGAATATTTCACATCTGGTCTGAAAGAAAGTTCCCAGTTCTCATGGATGCAATAACCACTCACTCTTCCACCTATTATTCTTGATTTGTCCTGATACCAGTAGCAACTTATTTCAAAATGGTGATTTTTTTAAGGTATTAGGCATTACCAGACATGCCAGAATTTGTTCTCCCGTCAGGATCAAGCGTAAATATTCCGGAGTATCCTCAGAGGATCGTGAGTTTCAGTCCTGCAATAACGGAAACTCTCTTTGAACTGGGAATTGGAGACAGGCTTGTGGGAGTTTCTGCATTCTGTTCCAGGCCTGCTGCAACCAAGAACATAAGGAAGGTGGGAAGCTATGGAAGTACTAGGATTGAGGTGCTTGATGAGATCAACCCCGATCTTGTCCTTACAGTCTCGGGTTTCCAGAAGGATCTTTACGAGAAGTTAAAGGAGAGATTCCCTGTTTATATATTAGAACTCCCCTCATCAGTTGCAGGCATTATAGATATGGTCTCCAGGGTCGGAATAGTAACAAACAGGAAGGATGAGGCAAGAAACCTTGAATTCCAGATGATTAAGATATTCAGTTCCATACGAAAGCATCCGGAACTGAGGGGGTATCTGGAGATTGATCTTGGAGGCCCGGTAAGTTTCGGATCGCAGAGTTACATAACAGACGCACTGGCCCTCATGGGAATAAAGTCCATATATTCCGGGTTTAACGGTGAATGGATACAACCATCCGACAGCTATATTCTTGAAAAAGATCCGGAAATCATATTCTACGAACCAAAGATGTATTCCAAATTCACGGATGATCAGTTAAAGGAACTGGTTAAGAAAAGGGGATGGGACAGGACCACGGCTTACAGAAATGGCCAGATATTCAGGTCTCCGGGTAACCTTGACTTCTTTGCACATCATGGTCCCTCGTTTATATGGGAGGTGCTTCCATGGGTACAGCACATAACTGATAAAATAATGTAGAGAATCACTATTTACTGGATGTGTATATTTTCCCCTGTTACGGACAGAATATTCTGCCTTGGTATATGGGGGATGGATGAGGAAAGAGAAAATGGTGGAGGTAAAGTGGGAATGCTTGTGAAAAATTATGATGAAGTGAAACAGACGGAAGAGAGAAAGATCATCCTCGATTGCCTGAACCACGTTTTCTCATCCCTGTCTCCGTCATCTGCCGTTGAAAGATATGCTGAGAAAATTTCCGGAGATATTGATCAATCACACAGGGTTTTCGTTATTGGGTTTGGAAAGGCGTCACTGGCAATGTATTCCGGGATACGAAAAAAAGTCATGGATAAATTAGCCTACGCAGGCATCATTGTACCGGAGGATCAGGACATATCAATGGAGTTTGGAGAACTTGAGATCCTCAGGGGAAATCATCCCAAAACAAGTGCACTCAGTGTCAGATCATCTAAAACCATCATTGGTCACCTGAATGGGTTAAAGAATGATGACCTGGTGATAGTACTCATATCAGGAGGTGGATCTGCCCTGTTCGAAATACCTGAGAATGGAGTTGACATCGAGACTCTTTCTTCCATCTCTGACTGCATGATGAAACATGGTGCCGATATTTATGAACTGAACCGCATAAGGCAGCTCATGTCCTCAGTAAAAGGTGGAAAACTTGCGGATATACTGAAACCTGCAAAGGTCAGATCCATGATTGTTTCCGATGTTACAGGAGACGAACTTTCGATTATAGCATCCGGACCCCTTGTTAACCCATCGGATCCAGGGACTGTTGGAAACATAATTTCCAGATATGGTGATAGATGTGAGGGGATGTCAATACTTGAGAAATTTTACAGTGCACGGCATGATGGAAATGAGAACCTGAAAAATGTCGAGAATTTACTTGTTCTGAGAAATTATGACTATGTGAATTCCGCAGGAAAGTTTCTCATCCATAATGGAAAGGATGTTATTAGATGGCGGATGGGAGTCACGGGTGAGGTTTCGGATGTTGCTGCAAATCTTGCTAACATAGTGAGATCCATGTTCAGGCTTTTCAATAAACCTTTCTGGCTTGTTTTTGGTGGTGAGACTACGGTGAATGTTACAGGAAAAGGAAAGGGTGGGCGAAACCAGGAGCTTGTTCTCAGGTTCATGAACAATATGGAACGCAATGAACTTTTCACATTCGCCAGCACTGGAACAGACGGCATAGATGGATACAGTGACGCAATGGGAGGGATTTCTGACAGTCTTCTCAAGAATAAAATACCAGAACATGAACTGCTTGAGTCCCTAGAAAACAGCGATAGCAATACAATTCTGTCGAAATACGGATCGGCAGTTGTCACTGGACGCACCGGAACAAACGTATCCGATATGATGATACTTTACTATGGTGGAAAAACGGGGAGGGGAGGGATTGATGATACTTAAGAATGATGAAAAAACAATACTGTATTCGGAAAAAGATAGAAAAATTGGCACTGGTAATTCTGCCACACAGGTTCCACCAAATTTCATAATTTCGCCTGGTGATGTCATAAATACAAGGTCAGGTAATTATACTGCCATTGATTTCCAGCCTCCGGAATTCGGTAATGTCTGCAGAAGGAATGCACAGATAATACAACCCCATGATGCAGCATACATGATCTTCAGGTCCGGTGTAAGGGCAGGAAACACTGTGCTTGAGGCAGGGGCTGGATCAGGTTCTCTTTCTTCTTTCATACTGTGGTCAATAGGCAAGTCTGGAAAACTTCTCACGGTGGACAATAATGAAGAAAACCTCAATACAACAAGAGAGAACCTCATGAACTTCTATGATCTCTCAAACTGGAACCCAATTGTAGGGGATATCAGAAACTATGCCCTTGAAGAGAAACTTGACGCTGTGTTCCTGGATATCCCGGACCCATGGAACGCTGTTTCCAATGCGGCCGATAAACTGAAGATGGGTGGCTTTATGACAACATACTCACCCAACTTCAACCAGATGGAGAAGACCGTTGTGGAGATGAAAAGATTGGGTATGTTCGTTGTTGAGAATACGGAGATCATAAAGAGAAACATGCTTGTAAGGGAGGGTTCTACCAGGCCAGACCACAACTCACTCTGGCATACTGCCTTCATCACCTTCGCAGTGAAGAGAAGCATGTCGCCAGTAAAACTCTAGCCTGTTTTCATGGAATATCCTCAAACCGGATGATCATGGAATCCAACAGTTATATAGGTGGTTGGCATGGATAAATATAATGGTTGAGCTTATTTGCGATACCTGTTCCGGTGACGGGCATATTGATAACAACGGCCACTTGGATATATGCCCTGAATGCTTCGGCCTGGGAGTGATTAATGTTGAGGATAGGGATTTCAAGAATCCTGCCAACAACCCCTCCAGACAGAATATCAAGAAAGGGATCTACCTGCTTACATCGGTTCTGGCGATGTATTACATCCTTTTTTTCATATTTCAGTTCAAGTTCAGGATAGGGATTTATTCCAGTGTGATCATCCTCATAACAGGACATATTGTGGCCGTGGGCGTATTCCTCATATTTTTACTTTACAAGACCATGAATGAAAAACCTGTGGAAAGAGCCCAGTGAAATTTCGTAACACCGTAAAAGAATTTAATAACCGGTTAGGTTTTGACCCAGGATCAGGTTACAACAATGGAAGAAACACTAGACAGCCAGATAATCATCACAGGTCCGGTTGGTGGAAAACTCGGGGAGCTTTCCCGGAAAGTGAATCACAGGATACTCTGCTCCCAGAACTATAATTCAGGAGAGATGGAACTGGTATATTATATTCCAGAATCCATGGAAGACCAGAGAGAGATTCTGTTGCTGATAAAGATGCTCAGTGCGGAAAAAATTTCTGGAATCTGGAATATCAGGGCGAATGAGAATGATAAAACAGATGTGAAGATCATCTCGAATTTTATCCGGATACCTTCAGTGGTTCTGGATGCCATGTTCGTCTTTCGAGGGTCATTTTACGTTTATATGAGATTCAATGAATCTGATATTGAGAAGGTGTCTGACGTTATACTGGACAGGCTGACAGTTGATGAAGGTTACTCCATTGAATATCTTGGGGAAAGTAAGGGAGTTTTCAACACCATGAAAGTAATTTCTGCGGAAATTCCCCTGTTCATAATAACAATTGCCTCCCATCCGCCACAGAGTGAACTTAATTATTCCAATAATCCAATGGGTAGTTCCTGGAAGAGAGCTATTAAGAGCCTCTCACCCGACGATCTGATCAATGCAGTTTGCGTTACAGATAATACTGTTTCAGCTCCTGGTTTCCGTCCAATAAATGAGAATATGCACATGTATCTGGGAAGTGTCAAGAACCCGCTTCTCGTCCATCTGAACAGGAAATTCAACGAAAATGGGATTGTGACTTTCTCGAGAACCCAGAGTATTGAAGACAGTGTTTTTAATATGAATTTTATTATATCCTCAGATCAGGTGAGTCAGGCAGTGAGGATAATGGGGGACATGTTTACACTATTTCCGGAGTGGAGCTGCCAGATCTCATTTGCTGCCAATCTTGATGATGCAGCTGAACGTGACCTTATTCCCATATGACCATTATTTTATTTTTCCCTTTTTCAGCACAGCAAGCTCAAAGTCCAGTATGTGTTTATATTCCCTGCTTGGAGTCACGGTAATCATGTTTCCGTTGAACTGGAGTTCAGTGCCCTTTTCTCCCCTTAGACCGTCAACCACAAATGTCATCGAAAGAATTTTTTTTCCATCGTCCCCTGCAGGTATATCCGTATAGACACCAGTCTCACCTTTCTGATCCTCTTTTTCAGCATAGCTGAATGACACAGAGTAACTGTACTGCCCGGATTCGTATACCTGTGGTGAATCAGGTGAAGCAAGGGCATTAGACCACAGAATCTGGAGAACCTTTTCTGAATCTACCTTAACCTCACTTTTCAGTTCATCATGTTCCGCTCTTTCGAATTCCTTCCTGAGCTTTGTCTCAAGATTTTCAATCTCTCCCATATATCCCCATGATTAGCATGTATGAAAAAGTTTAGTCCTTTTTTATAAATGAGATTCCAGACTCTTTCTGATCGATTATCGTGGTGCACATTCATTTCCGTGGTTTAATTTCCATTATATTTCTCTGTTTTTGAAATGTCGGAACAAACTGTGTTCGTGGTTTTCTGTGATTCAGATTCAACTGTGGGAGCTCATTGTAGCTGCTTCCCTTGGCACTCTATCCAATTTTCTTCAGAATGTTTCTGCATTATGGGTTCTCCTCGTCTTGTGAAGATATGGATCTGCGTGCTTCATTCACATTACATCTTTTGGTCTACAGATGTCTTTGATGAAACTTTTTCAGATATATCTTGAGAAAAATCCATTGCATCTATCCTGGTCACGCCTATTCTACCGTACATAGTCTATCGTCCTTGTTATACCGATTCTCCATGCTGCTTCAACAGAATTAACATAAAATCTGCATTTTACGAAAAGAGGTCTTTTCAGAACTTTTGCGCCTCGTTCAGGACTTCGGACTGGTCTTTTTAGAAAGACGTCAGTCATCTTTTTCTCGTTGGGATGCCAATGTTGGAAATTGGTCATAAATTGCCTGATCAGCATCTTATTTTTTGTGTCCGAATTCCGTAGTTTAGAACATCATTACCCAGATCAGTTATCCTGTTATCCTGATCGATCAGTCCGTATGCTTTCAATATACTTTCCGTATTGGGACAATCGGATATTGTCTTATTCTGGCAGAGTGTTGCCACCGCTTCATGGCCTATTAACCTGAAATAATTCTTTGGTGTAGCTTCTTTCAATAGTATATCGCCACTTCTGTTGATCTGGAAATAAGTATGGTGTTTATGCACTTCTGCACTCTTCTTTAACTTCGCAGCCGTGCGTTTGATTGAAGTGTTTCCGTATATATCAAGGAGTTTCATGGAGTTGAGGCGTTTTAGATATTCTGTAACCCTTATCTGGGGAATGCTGGTATATCTTGTTACATTCTTGGCATAATCAACCTTTGCAAGATGCATATGGCGGAGTACTCTGATCATCTCCTGTGAGGATAGGACTTCTCTTAGAACTTCATCAGGTATCTCCTCGCTAATCATTTTAATTTCACCAATGTATAATTTTACCTATCCTTTATTGCATTATGGGAAATATTATCATCGGAACGTTTGCGGTTTGTTGATTTCGCGGTGAAAACCCGTTCCAACCTGCTTTGAAGATCATTACACCCTGTCGCCGAAATATTCATTCAAGATCTTATTTCATGTCTTCATCATTGAATACTACCTCTTACTTTTGGTTTCAATGATAATTCAGAGATGTCTTCATGCTATGTATAGCTAAAGAGTGACCCCCTTTCTTACCAAAAGGGATTCCAACCTCAGAGGTTGCTGGAGGACTTCCATGGTCTTGAATTTCATTTTGCTTGAAAGTGTCCTGTTCCTCTAGCTTACTGATCTGTCTTTAGAGATGTATAAATGAAACAATGAGCTACCGGCCGTTTCCATTACCGTCTGTCAGCTGACAGATCATACCTGATATGGGGATACAAAAGGATTAACTTTCATTTCCAATCTTGAGCAAGTGGATCTTCCGCTCGCAAATGTTAAAGTCATCCGCTTGTCAAGTCTCTTAATTTCAATTTTTCAAATGCCTGTTGGTCCCTTTCCCTACATCTTTTTTCACTGAGTCTTATTTTTCCATGAATTATGACCATCATGTTGACTTTACAATTGTGATTTTTCAGATCAAATTTTGCCTCTTAAGATAATTCTCATACTCCTCTTGTTTCATCGGGCAGTCCATTAATTTCTCAAAGTCCTTTTGAGAACTAAAATGAAGCTGTCTCTTTATTTTGCTCAGTATGTCTTTTCCAGGAGGGGTGGAACCATGGGAAACCTTCGTGAAAATCCCGGTTGCTTTCTCGCTATGATAAAAAACAAAGTACGAATGGTCTCCTTCCTTGAGAATAAAACCCTTCTTCAACAGGGATTGTTTAATCTCTTCTGTTTTGTACATCTTCAAGCGGAATTCAGCCTCTCAATCTCAGCCAGTTTTACCCGATATTTTGTGGCATTAGGATCGAGGTCAGCTTCCATCAATAAATGAATATAAACATTAATAGCATCGTTCAATTCCTCTTCAAGCCCATTTTTCGCCTTTTCAGCATCGAAAGAGCAGCTCACTAAGGAAAGGTCATCGCATAATGCACACACAATTTCTTCCTCTTCCTCGTAACGTATAGTAACTTCATCTGGCAAAACAAAACGTCCAATGTGTTTAGTCTTGTCAATCCGGTATGATAAGTCTATTCTCCGTTCTCCTACGGCAGATGAATAATATACATCTCCGAAACCCGTGGTTGAAATCGTTCCCGAAGGAATATACACAGCAGATTCTAGCATAATTCTCACTTTTGGGATGGTTTTGATACAATAACTCTCACGTGATAATCTATGCTGTATAGCTTCTCGCCCGTCTCGTCCCTGAAATAATCTCCAGTCTGAGAGTCAATAGGAAAACTCACACTATCAAGATCCAGATGCACGTAAATTGTGGTGCCATCCTGAAGCTCATAAACATTGGGTATTTCCTCCTTGCTTTTAACACTCACCAACTCCCCTTTTACGAAGGTAGTTAAATTCTTGGGATGTCTCGTTTTTACGTATAATTTATCTGACATTGTCATAATCTTATTAGAATTATAAAGTTAAACTTTTGCACTATAATGGCAATTATTCCTGGATTGACACTCTGTAACACGATGAGGTTTCCCTTAAGATCTGTTGAATGTGTCGCTATGATTTACAATGATTCCGGTTAAAAACCTGCATACATGCACGGAATAATGAATAGAATGGAGGTTGTAAATGATCTGTTGGATTTACTTCATTACGATACTCTCTGGGCGTTTCTCATTCTTTTTGCCTCTTCCATGAGTTCTTCCGTGTATACTGTTACCGGGAGGTGAATCACTCATAAGCACCTTCATCCCCTTGGTATGCCCCAGGAGGAACGTTGTGCTCAAGTTCAGATATTTACTCAAATTCTGTCCATTTCTTCGTCACAAGGAACGGTCCATTGATTGCCTTAATTTTCGGAACCCATCAGGATTTCTCGGAATCAGTTGGGAAGCATCCAATGGTGCGGGATTGAGTTATAACAGCCAGCGATTCGAACCTAACTCTGGAAGTGCCGCTCTTCAAGGATATTACGGTACGTCGACGATAGTATCGGTGCGAATGAGCCGGGCTTATGGAGATGGAATCTCTTAATTAACAGGTTGCAATCCATCAGGTATGATAATAATAGAGGAAGAAGAAAATAAATGGGATAAGGAGAGGATTACCAGTCTTATTTTTCTCTCGGTCCTCTATTATGCGTTTTATTTATTCTATATGTTGGTGTTAAGTGGTATTTTTCATCCTTTTGGATGGATAACCATAGTTATTTCGGTCCCTAATTTGTATCTGCTGCTCCAGTGGCGTTCCATCTCCCTAACAAGGAAGAAGAAACGGAAAAGCGCACATCAACCAACTAATTAATTAGAGTGATTCATCCTCACTCCTCCCATGTTTCCTGCTGGACCAGAGGAACACAAGTAACCCATAATGTAATTTTCTCACATACAAATGGTTCCGGTTGTTCATTAATACAGGAGGTCGTCAATTGTATGGAAAGTCTCCCCAAATTAGTTTTCATTTTTTTTAGAAATTGCCTTATGTCCAAAAACAGACGGAACTGAACAGTATGGACCTGTGGGGAATTGAACCCCAGGCCTCTTCCATGCCAAGGAAGCGATCTACCGCTGATCTACAGGCCCTCATCTGACTGGAATCAATCATATTCCATACAGTTTGTATTCTTCCTTTCTTGATTTCCACCGTTGCATACTTCCAGGCGGCACAGAGAACTTCCATTTTCAATGGTTGCTGGCCAAATACTCGTGCAGTTGGATTCTATACCGCACAGATGTATTCTTCCCTCCTTAATAGAGGACTGTTTTCGCTTCTGTTTGCAAGCGGACAAGCCACCATATCAATAGAAATGATAAATCTTTCTGTCTATTTCATCCACTCCGTGGCTGATTACGATCTCTACCACGCACCTAAATTTGTTTGGTTTTTTTCCCATCCAACCACTCCTGAATGTCAATTCCTTTCCCACTGAAATAAATCTACCCCATTAAGATGTAAATTTCTAAGGCTTCTTAGTTTTCATGCACTTCAGGGGGAAAGTGAAAAACAGAGTGCGAAAGAAAATCATTTTCATGCGACCTGTGCCACGAAAAATTATATACAGCAAGAGTGCTTTAATGTGGAAATGCAAAATCCACACTCTGACACATCCATGGTCGGATATTTCAAGGTAATTGAACCCTTTCAGCTCAGGGACTTTGATGTGATAGACGAATACAAGGTAAACAGTGAAAGATCAACTGTAAGAATTCTCTGGGACAGGGATAGTCTGGAATACGTGTATCAGGTGGAGGAACCTTCAATTTCAAGGGTTGAACTGAATGCACTTTATAATATTGTAAAAGACATGGAGTGGATAGTGCCAAACAGCATGAAGATTTCAAATTCACTTACAAAATTCCAGTTCCCAGATATAGTTAAAAGCTATATCCATAACAGAAAGGGTATTTATGAAGCTGGAAGCAGCGAAAAGCTGCAGTATTTCATAAATCGTGATTATGCAGGATACGGGCTCATAAATGTGCCTGTAAATGATCCTCAGGTGGAAGATATATCATGTGATGGTTTCGGAAGCAAGGTGTTTGTCTATCACAGGAAATATCAGGACATGAGGACAAATATCGTCTATAATGATCCAACCTACCTGGATTCTTTTATCATTAAACTTTCGCAGTTCTGTGGTAAAGAAATCTCCATAAATAACCCGGTTCTGGATGGAATTACTGACGAGGGGCATCGTGTCCAGGCCATTTACGGGAATGAAATTTCACCCCATGGTTCGGTCTTCACCATGAGACTGTTCAGAAAGAAGCCTTTTACCCCAACTGATATTTTGATGAATAAAACTGCCGATTCCAACATAATAACATACATGTGGTACCTGGTTGAGAACAACAGTTCATGCCTTATCTCAGGGGCACCTGCAGTTGGAAAGACCTCCACGCTAAATGCGCTCCTGATGCTTGCACCGCCCAATTCAAAAATATTCAGCATTGAGGAGACAAGGGAGATAAACATCCCAAACGAAAACTGGATTCCGGCAACCACAAGAGAAAGAGAGAATTATTCCTCCAGGGATAGGAAAGGGTATATGAAAGTGGACATGTTCGAACTTGTCAGGATGGCCATGAGACAGAGACCCACCTATATTGTGGTAGGCGAGGTAAGGGGAAGAGAGGCCTACGCCCTGTTCCAGTCCATGTCGACCGGACACACCACGTACTCTACCATTCATGCCGATTCTATGGAAGCCCTAATAAACAGGCTTGAGGCAGAACCGCTTAACATACCGCGTGTTATGATGACGTACCTCAGCACTGTCATTTTCAATAAATTCGTCAAGATCCATGGAGACCTTGTGAGGCGTATCACCGAAGTAAATGAGATGGTGGGGTATGACCCTGAAACTGGGGATGTGCTTTACAACTCCGTCTTCTCCTATGATCCAGAGAAAGATGAACATCATTACAATGGAAACAGTTCGATCCTGGAGAAGATAAGAGTATCCACAGGAATGAGCAAAGAGGAATTTGAACACAATTTTCAGGAGCGAAAGAAACTCATAGAGAACATGGCGAGGAATGAAGTATCTGATTATGGCACAATATCAAAAATAATTCAGGCTTACTATTTCAATCCCGAAGAAGGGCTGAGAATGTCAGAAGGGGATGCCAGTTGACAGTTGATAAAAAAGGGAGGGTGATGCCCTGGAGATCGCAAGTTAGTGAAAATGATACCGATGTTTATTCGGCAATGATCCTTCCATTCAGTGCAAAAACAGGCATTCGTATTTTTCGTCCGGTTCTTGAAAGATTGAAGGTGCCATGGAAAACTCAGACCCAATTCAGGAGGTCGAAGATGCCGTTAACCCCTTACGAATTCTACGGGCAGATGTTCTTCTATTCGCTTATCAGTGCAATAGTTATAACAGTCACTGCCCTATTTCTTGATGTGGAATTCAGGAGATTTGACTTCATTATATCTTCCACAGCATTTCTGATATTTATTTCAATCGCAGCCGTGTATTCTGACATTCCACGCAGCATTTCGAGGGTCAGGAAGAGAAAGATCGATGCTCTTATGCCCATAACCATAGGTTTTGCGGCTACAATGGCTTCTGCGGATATACCGGTTGACCGCATATTTGAAGTGCTCAGTGAAAGCTCTGATTACGGTGAGGTTGCCAGGGAGGCAAAATACATATGGATCTCGACCAGTCTTTTCGGCAAGGATATAATATCAGCAATAAAAGAGGCAATTATCTACACGCCATCGTTGAAATTTTCTGAGTTTCTCCAGGGAATCGTGACAACAGTAACTTCTGGAGGAGACCTGAAGGATTACCTGGTGACCAAGGCAAGGAGGTACCAGTCTGAACTTAACAATGAGGTAAAGAAGAATGTTGATTCCATCGGAATTGTTGCTGAGAGTTACATAACCGTTGGTGTTGCGTTTCCACTTATCATGATCATCATTATAGGTGTCATTGCTGCCCTTTCATCGTCAAACCCCGGTGCCCTGATACTGGTGCTTATTTTTATAGTTGGGATAATGATGCCAATATTGACTGTATTCTTCATCTATTTCCTGAATTCAATTGTTAAGGAGGTGAGGGTTTGAAAATAACCGTTACCTCAATGGGATTGCTTTCTGCAGCAATGTCTGTTGCAGTATTCGTTTTTTTTATTATATCCAGGATTCCGGCAGTTGATCCGAAAATACATCCCATTGCTTCAATTGCTATTTCAGTATCCATATTCCTCATACCTGTTGGATACCTTTTCAACAAAAAGCAGAACGCAATAAAGGATGCTGAAAGGAGACTTCCTGATTTCCTGAGAGACCTGTCCAACTATTCAATATTCGGACTTCCCATGGCAGAAGCAATAAAGATGACAGCGTCCAACGATTACGGACACCTTTCCCCGGAAATACGAGACCTCGAAAACAAGATCTCAGTTGGTTTACCGGTGGATGAAGCGCTTGGGACATTTGGTGATAAAACTGGTTCCGCAGACATAAGAAGGGTTGGAAGAATCATAAGAAAAGCAAGCGAATCGGGAAACAACACCTATGATGTTGTGACCCTCATATCTGATTTCAATGCACAGATGGCACTTATGAGGGATACCAGAAGAGCCGAGATGCAGAATTACATCCTTGTCCTTCTCATTGCCCTGGGTGTTTTCATTTTCGTAATCCTGATAATAGATATAGGCTTCTTCCCGAAGATAAAGAGTACAACTTTTGGATCTCTGGGGCTGCCTGGAAGTACCAATTTAAGGCCAGTTATTGAGAGGATATTCGATGCCGGGATTTATGTCCAGGGCGTGGGCATAGGGGCGATTTCCGGACTTTTAAAGGACGGTCGGATGAGGTCCGGCATATTTATGATCGGTGCAATTCTTCTCGTTTCGGCACTGATACTCATAGGGGCAGGGGTTGCCTGAATGAATGGACCTGACGATTCTTTCCTGAAGAATTATGAAATTATCATAGAGAAAGAGATAATTCAACAATATTCAAGAGTCCAGATCTGCCGCAGGAATTCCGATGGAACCGTATATTATTTCGTCAGGGAACCTGTCCTTGAAAAGACTTCCATGGAAATACTGAGGATAATGAAAGATAATGCTATGAACGGTGTTAACACTGAAAGTTCTTCCATGGGTCTGGATGCACAGATTTCTGAAATATCAGAAAATCTTAAAGTTGGCATAAATTCGGAACAGAAAATGTTCATAGCCTACTATTTCAGAAGGGACCTGTTCGGTTTTGATCGCATTGAAACACTTCTGAAGGATCCGGAAATAGAGGATATATCGTGTGACAGATCGAATCTGAATATTTTCATCTATCACCGCAAATTCGGCTACATACCAACAAACGTAATCTTCCAAAATGAAGAGGAACTTTCCAGGTTTGTCAAGACTCTTAGCCAGAAGTCGGGAAAGTCTCTCTCTCTTTCCACTCCGGTTATTGATGCAAACCTTCATGACGGATCGAGACTGCAGGCTTCACTGGGAAGAGAGGTTACAACGAACGGTTCGAGTTTCACAATCCGGAAGTTCAGGTCAGTCCCCTTCAGTCCTGTTGATCTCATATCCGCAGGTTCAACTTCAGCCAGGATATTTGCATATCTCTGGATACTGTCAGAATACGGATCCAACATCATAATTGTTGGAGGGACTGCTTCAGGAAAGACAACATTCCTCAATGCAATTCTTCTCTTCATTCCACCTGAGAAGAAGATCATAACAATAGAGGATACCAAGGAGCTGAACCTTTTCCATGAGAACTGGGTATCAACATTAACAAGGCCTGGCTACGGAATTCCTGGACCTGACGGAAGGATAGAGGGTGAAATAGACATGTTTGATCTTCTCACCATCTCCCTGAGGCACAGACCAAATTACATAGTGCTTGGTGAGGTAAGAGGGAGAGAGGCTTTCACGGTGTTCCAGGCAATGTCTGTTGGAAGGTATGGTTATACAACCTTTCATGCAGACGATGTCAACACATTCGTTCACAGGCTTGAGGCAAAACCTATTAACATCCCCAGAAACCTCATAGCAGCAATAGATGCAGTTGTTCTCCTTGAGACTTTCCAGGGACAATCAGGCACGGAAAGAAGAGTCAGGAGCATAAGTGAGATCAAGGAGATTGATCCAGTTTCAGATGATCTTATCTTGAACGAAGTTTATTCATTTAACGGAAATGATTATGATTCCTCAGGCTTCAGTTATGTCCTCAAACGGATTGCCGAAAGGGAGGGAAAGACAGAGGCGGAGATGGAAGATGAGATCACAATCAGGGAGAAAGTACTTTCAAGGCTGCAGGAATTGCATACCAATGATTTCAGGGAGATCACCAGAATAATTCGCAGATTTTACAAGGCACGTGATGACGTGCTTGACCAGCTCGGAATAGAACATTGATCCTACCTGAATGACATAAGTTAATGATTTCTGTTAACAATTTTGGCATCTACCTTTAGAGGTTTTCAATCGACACATAAAAGGAGAACATAGATAACTTCAGGAACAATGGAAAGGGATGAGAAACATCCGGTGAATACGATGAGGTTGACTTATTCGATTTCATGTAGCTGGCAAAGGAAAGCCTGTACTCTGCGATATATATGACATGAAACGAGGAGGAACACGTGAATGTTGGCATCGATCTTGATGCTTCAGAGTTTACCGTAGAATCAATTAGGAAATAGCGGAATTAGATGGTAAGAAAGAGATGCCCCAACGTGAAGGAACTATTGATCTGCAGAAACTTACCACTGAAAACAGGACTGAAGATCAGTGGATATCCTTTCCTACGGAACAAAAGCTGCTGGAATAAAAATTGAGCACATGTTATTACCATTCATAACAAATAACTTAGGAGGAAAACTTCTCATTTCGTTTGAGGTAATCGTAAACCTCATAGCCAATACAAGGACCGAGAAAAGTCTAAGGGTAGAGTGAAGCATTCATCGTGACAGTTATAAGAAAAGCATCAAGATCAGCAAAAAGGAGATATGGAAATTAAACAAAGAGACGGACGAATTTTATGGAAAGTGGAATTATACAATCAACCCGGCCAAAATCGACCATGATATTCAATACTACACCTAATCACTACCCTGTTGCCTATTTCCGTTTTCAGATTATTTATTCTTCTCTTTAAGTCTATGGATGGCTATCGAATTAACATAAAGGGCCGCTGACAATGTGATAATTACAAAAAAGAAGGCAAACGCCCCCTCTCCATGAATACCAGGATAGTATAACGCCGGTAGAACTTGAAGTACTACAGAAATTAAAAGATATACAGAGACTGCAGTCAGTGTATATTGCAGATATATGAGTATTTTTATCAATCTCATCGTATCATTATCCACTTGGAACCTGATTATGCCACAACCATGGCATCCCACACACATGACCGGTTTTTAAACCACCTCGGGAAGGAGGTTGTGTTTCCCGCATAAGATTCGTGCAATTTCCTGTGGAATAGGCTCCTTCCACCACGTTTAACGTCATTGACGTTAGTATACCCATGCCGGGCAATTCTCAGCCAGAATAAATTATTGATCTACTGTAAAGAGACGGTTATTACCGCTTATAATGTCAAATTAGAAAAGGGGTATTTGAAGGTATGGGAAATCCAAATCTTATGACCGATTGCATAATATGGTCCAGCTTCAAAAATCGGAACAAGTTCAAGTGAGTATGTGAGGCTATAATTGGTTGCATACTTAATGCCATTCTCAGTTGCAAAGGTTTTGTTAATAATAGTAAAAGGGACCTTTGGAGTGTAGCCAAGGTGATATTCAATAACCGAGGTATTTAGGGGTACCATGGTCCCTGATTCAGTGACACCGGAATTATAAATCTCACTTCCGTTTACATCTACCAGAGTTGTAATATTAGAATTGATTACCTTTAAAAAAAATGATCCAAAGTAAGGTAACTTACTGGATTGGTTTGTCTTAGTGATAAGGACTGAAAACGGGTGAAGATTGCCATAAGAAAAAGTTGTGAAGTCGAAAGAATTGAGGCTAAACCCATATGTTGCACTGTCCCCATAAAGTGTAAAATTATGGAAGAACAATGTTGACACTGATCCTCCAGTATATCTACTGGAAAATGGAGAGTGTGTTTTATTGATTATCTTTTCAGAAAATGAAATACCAGTTACAGAAAGACTGGGGAGATGAGGTTCGGTTGAATTACTTACTATTGTATACCCTCCAGATGTCACTATCAGTACCATTATGATTATTGCAATTGTTCTCTTTTTCCTTAACATTCACATTCACCATTAATTAGAAAGCAAGCGTTAATTATAGTACCCCATCGTATAGAATAGCGAGTCCGAGCCGCCGTAAAGATAATTGTGATAAGGACCTCTGGATATGTCAACTGCCGAAGTATATTTTAGTATGCCAATGTATCCAGGGGAGGAATATGAACCTCCAGGAGTGACCTGGTTGGTATTATACTCGAATGGAACATGGATCACAAAAATATAGGATGCTTTAAAACTCTGATCAATTCCAAAAAACCCGCCATAATAAACGCCTAAGGTTGCGTATTGATTCGAACAGTAAGGTGCGCCTATCCTTCCACATAGCGGTGGATTTGGTGGAGTGACGCTGGCCGATGTATCATAAAAAAAAGATCCCGTCACGCCATCCTTGGTCTGCGTCCGTGTAATAGAATTTCCAGTTCCCGGGATTAACCCCAAAGTACCTATTATTACACTTAAAGCTGCCAATCCATCAAGACCTGGTAAAGCCGCAGCAACCCCCAAGGCGAGAGAAAGCACATCCAACATAGTCGAAGGACTAGCAGGCTTGTTATTCGTATAGTTTTGGAAATAAGAGCCTATGGGAATGTTGGGATCCTTTTGGAAATTTGGACTAGAAGTAAGACTGCCTCCTCCTCCGACCAAAACAACAGATTGATTAACACTATGAACGGTGTATTCTGAATTTGAGGGTACAAATACCGTTGCAAGACCTGTATCCATATCATTGCCATAAGCTACACCCCTTGCATGCATATAGACACTGTTAACTATGGTACCCACAGATGATCCGTTGGAACTATATACTTTAATGCTAGATAGTGGTGAATTGTAATATGAATAAATGGTTTTAGTTGAAGAAACACTTCCACTGCCATAATTATTGCTGGCATATACTCTAACCTGTGACCAGTCGTATTTTGATCCCCCCACACCATTGTCAATCCAAATTAAATTTGCGGGACTCGTTGAGCTCCCGACATAGACAGATGTTATGATGTGCCACGTACTACTAGATTCATTATAAGCTTGCAAATATAGTACCACCCCACCGGATCCAACGTTGTTTACATTTGCAGATACCGTGATCGATTTTCCGGGAAGAACCATGTTCGTAGATAAACCATCTATAGTAGATAGACCGGGGGGATTACCACCTCCTCCAGATCCTCCTCCTCCTCCACCTCCGCCACTGCATGCACAGTGTACTATTATTTCGGGTTTTATTACAGGATCAATGGAGTATGTCTCATTTCCCATGAGCGTTACAGGACCAAAGGGAAGGTTTACTGAACTTGAAACAGTATCTGTAGCAACAGATCCGACATGGAATATGGACATCTCGTTCTGCCAGTTCACATTCACATGACCCATGTTAATGGACCAGTCTCCTGAGGGTATCATTG
>JAKADT010000119.1 GCA_021820245.1 Thermoplasmata archaeon
ATCTCCACAGCTGAATGGAAATGGTAGATGGAATATCACATTATCTTATCACCGGGATGGTGGATTATTCTTGCCGCAGAACCCTTTTTGTTATTCATTACTTCCTCAGTGCTTCTCTCCGCAATTCCAACGGCAATGTAACGATTCTTAGTGTCTCTTATGAACACCATTGAATCTTTCTGTATATTATGATCCATGGCAACTATTCCCTGGGCGAATACGTTGGCGCCGTTCATTACATGAGGAACAGCTCCATCGTCCACCGTTATGGAATAATTCTCCGGTTTTGTCTCGTTGAGAAGAAAGAGTGTGGGAATGATGGTTTCACCCTTAATGTAAATGTAAGGCTTTGAGTTGACATAATACAGTTTCTCATCCCTGTGTTCGTCTATCTCAATCTTATCCCATGAAGTTGCGTCTATATTTATTTTCCCGCACAGCTGGACAAGGTTTTTTCCCTCTTTTCTTGAAATAAAGTGTCTGGCCATAATATCACGGAATATATTTCCTCAGTTCAGGTACCTTGTCAGCGAGCTTTTTACCCTTTGAATCAATTACAGGAATCAGGATTTCGGCAATTATATGCCCAAGATCCTTCTCATTCTGCGTGAACATCCATTCACGATTTGCAGTCTCCTGAAATATTGCCAGGAATGCATAGAAAACCGCCTTGGAAACCGGGCCTGAAAACGTCATTTTTTCAGCATCTCTGATGGCCGCCTGTCTCCCGGATTTGAACGTTGCCTTGAGAAAATCAATCATAAATGCAGATTCCTGAGACCATGGATCAATGTTGATCCTCTCCTCAACCTCCCTGCTGTCTCCCATCTTTCTCAGTGATTCAATCTGTTCCACAGGACTCCCCTTCAGGGATTTCAACTGATTTTTTTCAATATCCGGAAAACTTGCCTTCAGTATTTCATTCCCCTGACTGTCCCAGAGGACCTCCAGCAGTTTTCTTGCGGTAGGATTGTCCAGGTATATCCCCTTTCCATAATTCCTGACAGCATCGGCAACTACCTGTTTTTCAAGCGGAAGATCGTCAAAGGATGATACAAAAGATTCAGCGTCCGTGAACAGCTCCTCACCCTTGACAAAATACCCCTTAGAAACAGATTTACGTACCCTCATGTCCTTCATTTCATGGACAAAGTGTCTATCATCAACCATGCCTGAAAAATATCTTGACGTGTCCGGGAATTCGTTTGAATATCCTGCCAGGAAATCCGATGATATTGAAAAGTCCGCAGATATATCCCTAACAAGAACGTGCTTCAGGATAGACCCCATTGTATGATGTTTTGAGTCTTCATGGACCTCTATCACTGTGGTTCCAAGATTAACTATGTTTATGGATGCGCCATCATTTCCAATGACAATGGTTTCACTATCCTCCTGGAACGGTATCTGTTCTTCAGACAGGACATCTTCAAAAAACTCCTTTCCCGGGCTTGTTCCCTTGCAGGATGCCAGATAGAAATTCCTGGAGGAGTATATCCTGACATTTTTTGCCTTAACCAGGGAACTGAATGCGAGCATACGCCATTTCCTGTCATCAAAATGCTGGATTCCAGCCATAACGGCCTCATCAGTGTTTCCCCTCTTTGCATATTCAACAGAACCGTATGGAGTCTTGAGCATTCCCAGAAGAGGTGCGCTGTTGGATTCGAAAATCTTGTATGTTTCACTGATTCCACTTAAAAACTGATCACTTGACCTTGAAAAACCATCCATCTGATCGGTAGATCTTTTGCCAAGTTTCTTCGAATAAGACGAGAATGGACAGAATAAACCACTGTCCAGGCACTCTGGAAGTACCTGGGACGGATCCTTAAAGAAAAGATCAAGGTGCTTCAGGAATTCCTCCTGTCTTTCCTTTGAATGAGCTTTCAGTCTCATGATATTACTGTTTCTTTTCCAGCATTCTTATAGCTTCTGCCCTCACAGTGACAGGTATTGGAACCATTGATTCCACAAGCTGCACTGTAACCTCTTCCTTCGGCGTGTCTATGGACATGATCTTTGCCTTCTCGCCCTTGAAGGGTCCGTCAATAAGCTCCACAAATGCACCAAGTTCAAGGCCGCTCACAACTGACTTGGGTTTCAGGTAATGCGCTATCTCTTCAAGGTCAATGGCGCCATCCACCATTCCCTTGTACCCCCTTATTCCCTTTGATATGAAGGAGACCCTGTCCGGATGCATGGTCTCCGCAAAAATATACCCCTTGACTTCAAATGGCGACATTATGGCGAGAACCTCATTGGATGCTTCCCTGTTTATTGCAGACCTCTCCTCCTTGTCTCTTTCACTTTTTCTCTCCAGGTCACGTGCCACTGCATATTCATTTCCCACTGTTGTCTTTATTGCTACTATTGTGGGTACAAGCTTCAGAACTATGCTCCTGTTGAAGCTGTTAATTCCATCCTCTGATCCTATGGAAATGGAAATAGTTACCTGATCTCCCATGTAACCCCCCTTTGGTGTTACAATGGTCAGGATACCCTGCCTCACGCCTCTTGGTTCTATATCCATGTCCTCCTCCAGTGGGTGGTTGTCCTTTGGAGAGAGAGCAACTGACTTGGTCTTCAGTAATGGTGATTCAATAAACCATTCAATGAGATCATCCTTCTGGTTGAAAACTGCTGAAATCCTTATATTGAATTTCCTCTTTGTCGACTGTATATTCCTGATCGTCAGCGGCATCTCCAGAGAAAAGCCGCAACCTACATCTCTGTCCCTGGGATCGAAAGTGATCCACTCATATTCGCTTTTAACATTTTCCATTTTGAACACCTATGGTATATGGAAGAAAACTCCCATCATAAGATATATAAAGAAACCCAGTAACCCAAGAAGAGTGATACCCACTCCTGTTATGAGCAGAACCTTGATATATTCATCCTTGTTTGGTTTCTTGGCCATTCTGAGTATTCTGGCATATTTTCCCTTTCCAAAACCTCCAACCTTTCTTTCGATTTTATCCTGAATATCGTTAAATCTCTCATCCATGGCCATACTAAGTACCCTTTATACATTAGCGAAACTATAGATAAAATCTTTTTCTAATTTTACATGAGAATAAAAAACAAAATTTCTGTTTGATGATGAGAGGTATGATCCTACCATGAAGAAACAGAAAAAAAAGATATGGTGTGTGTGAAATAATTGTGCCTGTGGCTCGCCCTTACTTAGGAGGTGATCCATCCGCAGGTTCCCCTACGGATACCTTGTTACGACTTAACCCTCCTCACTGACATCAGATTCGAGTTTGTCCTCTCGGGCATACCCTCATCCAACACCAGCTCGGATGGTTTGACGGGCGGTGTGTGCAAGGAGCAGGGGCATATTCACCGCGGGCTGTTGACCCGCGATTACTACGGAATCCACATTCATG
>JAKADT010000120.1 GCA_021820245.1 Thermoplasmata archaeon
TAAAACAGTTCTAATAGCTATGATTCAATGTACTGCACATGAATGAAGACAGTAAACTTTCTGAAGTGATGTCCACACTTACTTATTTGATAAAAGGACCAAATATACTGGATGTGGGCACAGGCTTTGGCACTGGAATCACAGTCCTGCTCAAGGACAAGAATCACAAAGTTACCAGCATTGATCCTGAGGCCTGGTCTTTTGATTCAATTGAAAGAGAATTCAGTAAGGAGATATCAGAAGATCGACTCATACTCAAGACATCAAGAGCAGAGAATATGCCTTTCCAGGACAATTACTTCAACTCATCACTTGCACTTTTTTCCATGCACCACCTGAAAGATCCTGAGTTGGGCATTAAAGAAATGGAAAGAGTAACTTCCGGAAATATTGTCATTGCAGAGTGGGATAAGGATTCGGCGGGAAAATTCAATCCGCATACTGAAGAACATCTGTCCGGCATAAAGAAACATATTATGGACTACGCAGAAAGAAATAGTTATGAATCCAGTGATTATGGCGTGTGGTATCTTGTCTGGAAATCAAAAAATTAAACCTCTCTTTGAATCAGTCCTGCAATTTATATCCTCTTTATTTACATTTGGAAAGTTTCAATACCACAGAATGTATAATACCTATAAGATTTAAAGTGAGGTGTTAAAATGACAGAGGAAACTGGAGTTATCATGGTTACGATGAATTATGTGCCAGGCAAAAAGATAACAAAAGTAATAGGTACAGTCTGGGGAATAACAGTAAGAAGCAGAGGTATTGGCGGCAATATAATGGCAGGGCTGAGATCTCTCGGCGGAGGGGAGATAAAAGAATACTCCAAAATGCTTTCGGATGCCAGAAACACTGCAATGGACAGAATGAGAGACGCAGCTAAACAGCTTGGTGCAAATGCTGTCATGGAGTTAAGATTTGATTCTTCTGACATAGGTCAGATAATGACGGAAATTGTGGCTTACGGGACGGCAGTTGTTGTAGAGGACGCTTCAGGAACGGCGGAGAGAGTCACTCTCTCATAAAAATATTCAGTTCACGGTGAAAATTGACCCCGAAAAGAGAGATTACAGGGTCTTATGCCATCAGGGGGATAGGCCTGGGCATTCTGTATATGGTTGTTGCATTGATCGGGCAGCAATTCGTGCAGTCAATGCCAGCAATTATTTTTCTTTTCTATCACGGATTTGATGTTTCATCACTGTCAACTCTCTATCCTGAACTAATCGCAAGAAATTACATTCTCTTTTCAATATTCATGGGGTTCATTGCCGGTGCATTTCAGGAAGGTTCAACATACGTTGCCGTGGATACAAGAAAGAAAAACGTTGCCATATTTATCGGGATTGGGTTTGCGGTTGTTGACATAGCTGTTCTTCTTGTAGAAACACTATTCTACAGAAAACCTGTTTCCAGTTTTCAGTCATTCATCATCTTTCTCAATATCATATCTCCCATGCTGTTTCACCCGGGAACTGCAACTTTCATGAAATGGGGAAGGCTGGTTGATAAAGGAAAGTTGACTCTCCTTCTGAGTATTCTCATACATTCCATTGTGGATGGAGGTTTAGTTTATGCCGATTATTACATTAATTTCCATCCTTCTTTATACCATGTTTCTGCCTATGAATACTGGTCAATGGTAATGGTAATATCAGCAGCTATATTCATAACAGGTACAATGCTGTTAAGAAGCGTTGAGGACATAGAGATTCCTCCTGAACCCGTTGTTTATTGAACAATGACAATAGGTTAAATTTGTAACAGGGTATCTACAGATAAAACCCGCTTATTCCAACATTACCGTATTCAGGTTTCCAGGTGCAGATTCTTGAAATTGATTATTTTGAAGTCTCATTTCCAGATTTACTATACACTTCACCATGGCCGGAAAGTATTATCTGGGCTGGATGTTCCAAGATTTTTTTTCTGGATTCCTCTGCCTTTGCCATGTCAAGGGTGAATGCCTTGTTCAGACCAAGCTTACCAGATGAGACAACAACTGCGTCTCCCACAAAGAGTACATTATCTTTGCTGAAAAAGTAGGAAGTGCTTCCAGGCGTGTGACCCGGTGTCTCCACCACTTCCAATCCTTCCATGGAGAGTTCTGAAGACCGGCTCAAACCTTCAACAGGTTCCGATTTCATGAACCCGGAGACCAACCTGCTGGCAAGTGATTTTGCCGGTGTCATTCTTTCTTTCCCAGATATTACACCTATCTCGGCATCAGGAGCATATATTTTTGTCCCAAATTCGTCCCTTATGGACTTGAGGCCACCAACATGATCGGGGTGGTAATGAGTTATCAGCACAATCTCAGGTTTCAGGTTGTTTTTCCTGTAATAATCAATTATCTTTTTTGATGATCCTCTGGTTCCGGCATCTATGAGCAACTGCCTTCCATCAAGATTTACTGAATAGCAATTTGCCATTGTTCCATCAATCAACTCTATGTTCTCAGTTATCTTCATGAAGAATCAGATACTGCAAGTGTATATTAATATGAATCTATACGGAACGGTATAGATTGGGAGGATGGTTGTCAATTGCAGAAAACGGTGTCTTACCTGGGGCCAGACGGGTCCTGGAGCGAAATATGTTCTCTAGTGTGGTTTAAAGGATATGCCAGATTGCCATGCAGATCTTTCGATGAAGCTCTGGATATGGTGGAAGTTGGAAAAAGTGATGTTTGCGTTATCCCAGTTGAAAATTCCATAGAGGGGCCAGTGACCCAGGTCCTGGACATCCTTTCTGACTCCAGCCTGAACATTATCGGCGAAAAGATAATGAAAATAAGGCACAGTCTTCTCTCAAACTCAGGTGAGATAAAAGTGGTTTATTCACATCCACAGGCCCTTGCACAGTGCAGAAAAAAGTTACGGGCAATGCTACCAGGTGCTGATATTGTTCCAGTCTCATCAACATCCGAAAAATGGGTTGAAGCGTCCGAAGGGAGAGGGGTCGCAATAATAGGATCACCAGATCTTGCAGCCAGGTATGGGCTTACCATTGTCAGTGATAATGTCTGTGACTATGATTTTAATCTAACCAGATTTATTGCGGTCGGGCGATCAACTGAACCCTCAGGTGAGAAATCTAAGGCAAGCATCAGCTTTTCACCATCAAGTAACAGGCCAGGTTCTCTTGTATCTGTTCTCAAACCTCTTTCGGACAGGGGTATCAACATGAGTATGGTGGTCTCGAGGCCGGATAAGAAACACGCCGGTTCTTACAGGTTTTTCATTGACTGTGATAGTTTTGGGACTATTGAAAACCTCAACGCTGCTATTGAGGAAATGAAGGGCGAGGGTGCGGCAATCTCCATTAAAGGGATTTATTGCAG
>JAKADT010000030.1 GCA_021820245.1 Thermoplasmata archaeon
CCCAGATACTCCAGATAATTTTCGACTTCCAGACCCGGACAGAGTTATCACACGAAAATACGAGGGAGAGACAAAAAAATGGTTCAGCACAGTACTTTCGAGGGTTTATGAGCAGGAAGTGCAGTACACATCTTCAGAGTACCAGAATCTGTTAAGAACGTATTCCGATGTTCTGGCTATGAATGAAGAAGGTCACAAAGCACTTCTGGATTGCATTGCTGAAACCATCGAATCGAAATATGCTGGATATGTCAAGAAGAGATATCTCTTTGAATTGTTTGTTGCCAGGCGAAAATCCAATCCCTGAGTCCACGAATTTTTCATATTATTGTTACTTCAAATGCGTCAACTTAGGATTGGTTATTCTTTTATGTTGTATAGCAATGCTGTTTGAAATTAGTCTAGTCGGTCCTGAACACGTCGCAGATTTTCGAGAGGAAGCCATCCTTCCTCGTTCGACCCGTTTTTGCACCATATCCATCCCTCAAGACTGTGACATCCAACAACAACTTCCCCGTTTGCGACAGTCAGTTCGATAGAATTATAGTTGGACGTAACGACTGCACTTGAAGCGTCACGATGGTCCAGTATACTTTCCGGCACCCAGCCACTGATACCCACCAAATTTGTGCACCAAAGCCACGAGACCCATTTCGTGTCCTGCCGGCCTACCGTCACTCGTTCACCTGCACGCAATTTCAGAGGTTCATCGTAACTTCTGACATGTTCTTGGGTCACGCGGTACCATACTTCCATTTCCACCTTCACCCTTGTTTGTTTTTTGGTCAATATAGCCGTTTTAGACGTTCATTAACCCCTAAATATAAATGGGCCCGACCGGATTCGAACCGGTGACCTCCTCCGTGTCAGGGAGACATCATACCGCTAGACTACGAGCCCCTTGTATTACCTGTGTGTCGCCTCTTGTCCACTCCCCATAAAAATACAGGTCCAAGTTTCATTAAAGGAGATTACTTGACATCCTCTCCCAGCCCTCGCAGATGACTTCCCATTTCAATGGTTTCTGGAAGAGCTTCCATATGCCTGAATTCACCTCTGTCCGAAGGTACCCCGACCATCATGTCAGGTCATCTGTTTTTACGGATGTAAGCAGGCATGAAGGAATATGTTTTCTTACTGTTTTCACTTTTGTCTGCCAGCGGACAAGCCAGTATAATGATGGAAATGATAAATCTTTCTGTCGCTTTCATTCCTCCCCGAGCGAAAAGGAACTGATCGCTCATTCGTGTTGAATTTACTGATTGTACCTTTATGCCTGAAAAGGAATTTTAAATTTTATTTCTGTGAATCAATAACTTCGAATCCATTCATTAAGAAAATCGACCGAACCGCATAAATTTATTTATAAAACTTATATGCCTCCAGAATGAGCAATATTCTACTTCTACATGGCGGTGTTGGAATTGAAAACTCACTTGTTGATAATGCAAATAGGAAACTAGATTCCATTGCACATTCAGTAATAATGGGATCTGACCCCCTGGACGCAGCAGTTAAGGCCGTTGTAATTATGGAAGATGATCCTGACTTCAACGCCGGTACTGGATCCGTTATGAGAATAGACGGGAGCATTCAGATGGATGCTTCGGTCGCCATCCCCGGTAGATTCGGATCGGTTCTCGCCATAGAATCTGTCAAGAATCCGGTGCTTGTGGCAAGAGACGTTATGGAGCTTACGCCCCATACCATGCTCGCTGGAGATGGTGCGGTAAAATTTGCACGAATGCTTGGATACCATGAACATAATCCTTCCACAGAGAAGGCCCGTAATAGGCTTAAAACTGCCTTGGACTCACTTAATGATCCAAAGAGTGAAAGCCATTCTAAATACAGTAAACTAATGTCCAGAACTGATTTTGCTACATTCCTCAAAGATTCCTGCGACACAGTTGGAGCCGTCTCGAGAATAAATGATAGGTTTGCAGCTGCAGTATCAACCGGCGGAGCTTCGCCAATGCTAAGAGGAAGGATCGGAGATTCGCCCATATTTGGATCTGGAATTTATGTTGGGGAAAAGGGTGCTGTCGTGGCTACAGGCATAGGTGAGGATATAAGCCGAAGACTGCTATGCTTCAGAATACATGAAAAGATTGGAACAAAGCCTCTTCAGGAGATAATGGAAGAGGAAGTGGGCTTTTTTAAAGACGTGATTGCGGGAGTCATCGCTGTAAGTGCCGACGAGCATGGTTATTTTGCAAACAAAGGGATGGGCATTGGATTAAAAATTGAGAACATGGATTGAATTAACCCTATTTCACAAAAATTGATTCAATCAATGCGGTAACTGTTCAGTACGTGCAAATATATTCCTATTTTGTGTTCTAAATTCTTTCTTAATTGTCGATTAAGATGAGAATTAACATTTGGAAATAACTCTGATCATGTAACATGAAAGAATTTTATTGATTATTCTTTTGCGGGTGGCGCAACCATTACTGCTATCTTGCTTCGCTTTATTACTTCTGAACTAACTGAACCGAGTATCAATCTTTCAACTCTTCCAAGTCTGCGCATACCCATTACTATAATGTCTGCTTTGAATTTTTCTGCAGTCTTGAGTATGGTACCCGCTGTGTCAAGTGAAGGCATATCAACAATTTCTACCTCGGCTGTTACTCCACGTTTCTTTGCGATCTGAACCGCCATGTCTATGATGTTCTCTGCGGTAGCCTCATCCTTCTGCACCATTTCATTATAAAAGTCGCCACTGTATTCCCCAAAATATGGAGAAATAACCTTGCTTTCGGTTGTGGAATACATTATGAGGTACCCGTCAACAGAATTTTTTAGATCAAGAGCATAATTCAAAGCATTAACTGAAGAATTCGTACCATCAAATGCAACCATTATTTTCATGATTATACATGGGCAATATGAATTTAAATCATACAGCTTCTATTTAACATCATGCCTTTATATCCTTGTTAATCATTATTTCTTTTTTCATAACTAATGTCTTCTGGAGATGAAATTCTTGAGTGCACCTATAGATGCCATCCATATACCCTAAACACAGAGCTCAATTAGGTGTCGATTGGATTATTTTTCGGTAAAGACCACAAGATCTTTACATTTCTATGTGCTATTAGATACTGAAAAAGACAGAGGAAATAAAGCAGAATTAGTGTGAAACCCATACTGCTACAGTCGTCGAAAACATACCTTACCGATACTGGAGACAGGGCAATAATGCAAGAAATACCAGAGAAGGCTGTGAAACTTCCAGAAATCCAAGGACTGAAACCGGAACTGTTCCCTGAAAGAGATCTGAGTTAATGATGAATGTTAACTACACTTACAAACCTATTAATCATCTGGTTATATTATATAATATGCATTCAAATATCTGTTTTGTACATCCTCCCAGCATCTATGATTTTAGAACCAGAGATCTTAAGGCTGGACCCATAAGTGACGTTGTTCCTTCAACACCGGTTTTTGAAATGTACCCCATGGGTTTTATCAGCATGCTTTCCAACCTCACAAAAAATGGATACGATGGAAGAATTGCAAATGTTGCGTCACGGATGGTTTTATCAAAAAAGTTTGATCCTGTTAAGTATCTTGTGAATATGGACACAGACATCTACGCCATTGACCTCCACTGGCTGCCACATGTGCATGGTGCATTCAGCATTGCCGGAATAATAAAACGGGAAAAACCGGAGGCAAAGATAGTTCTTGGAGGATTTTCCGCATCTTATTTCTCGGACGAGATAATGCTAAAACATAATGAGATTGACTTTATCCTTAAAGGCGATTTTCAGGAATATGGAGTTACAAAACTCGCTGAGTGCGTTGAAGATGGGAAGAGCCTCGTGACAGTACCATCATTGAATTACAGGGATGGTACAAAAATAATTTCAAACCCACAATCGAATGAGAACAACATTCACAATATTTTTCTGGACTATAAGATCCTTATGAAAAACGCCATAAAGTACCACGATGTTGCCGGGCATCTCCCTTATGCTGACTGGATTAACAATCCGGAAGCCGTAACCATAATAGAGCATGGCTGCCAGTTCAACTGTGCCTTTTGTGGTGGTTCTAATTTTACATATAAAAATAATTTTTTTAAAACATCTCCCGTATACAGGGATCCGGTGCGCATTGCCGAGGAGATTGAAATGGCCCAGCAGGTGCTTGGGTCACCTGTCTTCGTTGCTGGCGACATCAACCAGGCAGGAGAAAAATACTATTCAGCCTTTTTTAAGGAAATTAAGGAGAGAGATGTCGATATACCTTTGCTCACGGAATATTTTGTTCCACCGCCTCATGATTACTTTACTAAGTTGAGCCATACCTTCAGCGATTTCACAGCAGAAATTTCCCCGGAGAGTTCATCCGAAAAGATAAGGAAATTTAATGGAAGATCCTATTCCAATAAAGAACTAGAAGATAGCATAGACTATGCCAGCATGGAGGGATGCAGAAAGTTTGATGTTTATTTTACATTGGGGATAAGCCATCAGGATGAGAGTGCATTACGGGAAGATATCGAGTACGCAAGACAGATGATGATAAGGCACTCCGGAAAAGAGATGAATGTTTATTCATTCATATCACCCCTGACTCCGTTCATAGATCCTGGATCACTCATTTACGAGAAACCGGAAATGTACGGATTTCATATCACTGCAAGATCCATTGATGAGTACTTTGATCTTCTGGACAGGGGTAAATCCTGGGTAGATTTCCTGAACTATTACAATGACTGGATGGATGCTGGAACCATTGAGAGGCTCACCTACGAATCAGAGATTGAAATGATGAAAACCAGGATGGAGGTTGGTATAACGGATAAAAAAAGGGGAGAAAAGATCATTGAGAACATCAGGCATTACCTTAACAATGATCCTTATGAAAAGAGTGAAAAACCAAACAGCCATCTTTCATATCTCAATAAGGATATAGAATGGTCCAGAAAGCATAAGCTTACTTTTGATTCCTTTCTTATATACTGGTACAAAAACCTTAAAAGTATTGAAAAAGAGCTTGAAAAATGAAAAAATTGATGATTAAAAATAATCGGGAAGTTAAAGCCCGAATATGAACGCTGGAAAGTATTTTGCAAAGTCCACGAGGTGTCCCGGAAGTGCCAGGTACCCTATGAACAGTGCAAGCAAACTTCCCAGTACAAGCAGTACGAATTCCAGGTAGTACATGAATTTCCCTGGACCAGCTGGTTTCATGGTGACCACTGGTGCCAATATTGCTGCTACTCCATCTATTATAAACAACCCCATTGCAGTTATGAGATTATTCCCTGATTCCAGATGGTATGTCAGGATACTTCCCGCTCCCGTGAGAACGTATATACCCAGGATGACAAACAGTATACTAAGTGAAGAGACCTTCATGTTCTTGTAAACCATTACCGAGGCGGCTACCAGCAGAAGACCGAAGAAGAGCAACGGATCTCCGAAAAGCATGTTGTAGCCAGATGGAAGAGGCCAGGTGAATGACATCTCATACCCACTTATAAGGTCAAACATACCGATTACGAATGCAGGTACTACAAGCTGTTCCTTCATTGCTTCAAACTTGCCCATGGCCGAGAATAAAAAGAACAGGGAACCAAGAAATGTTCCTGAACCTAAGCCAATAAGCATAATAGCCAGAGAATCTATAAACAAAGCCATTTAACTCACATCAATTATATATTATTAACAACTATAATAATAGAACACCTCACATATAAGGTATTAACATGAAAAAGATAAACCGGACATGAAAGTCCTGAAAGGGTTAATTTCCAGCGGCATCCAATATAAGGTGTTTACAGCATAAGATGCAAGTTTTCCATTCCATTGGACTATTCCATAATAAACCACCATCTTATTTTTTTTTATTTCCATTACCCAATAGTGAAAAACTCTTTCATAATTCTAATTATCCATGAAGTTATACCTGTGTTTTTTTAAATATGATAAAAGAGAAGTGGTTTTCAAGCATGCAGATGGACGTAAGTGCCAAAGATGTTCCTTTCATCCCATTTTCCGAGTTATGTATCATAAAATTGAAAATCATTTCAACTTCAGTGTGAACCTTTATATGTGTCATGCACATGGAATCGGGAATGGAGTTTGAAAAATTCAAGACCATGCATTTCCCTAGGGATGTGTTTGTGGGACATGGAGTTCTTGAAAACGTTGCACTGGTTGTCAACCAGAATCTTAAGTCTGGACCAGCTTTGATATTAACAGGGAATACCACCTATGAACTCGCTGGAAAGGAGGTGGAAGAAATCCTTCAGAATAATAACATTGAGGTTGTCTCCATAAAACTGGGTAAGGCTGATAAGGAAAACCTTGCCAGATCTCTTTCCATTGCAAATGAAATATCAGCTGGTATAATCATTGGTGTGGGAGGCGGCACCAAAATTGATCTTGCAAAAAAAACAGCCTTCGATCTTAAAGTTCCTTTTGTTAGTGTACCAACATCACCAAGTCACGATGGGATAGCTTCTCCAAGAGCTTCCATACGATCCAACAAACTTACGGTATCGGAGGAAGGTTCAATGCCTGTTGCAATAATAGCTGATACTGCTGTTCTTGTAAAGGCACCTTTCAGGTATCTTGCGGCTGGGGCGGCTGATGTCATATCGAACCTTACCGCAATACTTGACTGGAAACTTTCAGCCAGGCTGCACGGTGAGGATTTCAGTTCAAGCGCTGCTGCAATTTCTGAATATGCTGCCAGAGAGCTTGTTGAAAAGGCCCAGCTCATTATGCCGGGTGTTGAAGAATCGGTCTGGCTAGTAACCAAACAGATACTTGCATCCGGAACTGCAATGGCAATAGCCTCCACATCAAGACCTGCAAGTGGAAGTGAGCATCTGATAGCCCATGCACTTGAAAAATACAACCCTGGAAATTCCATACACGGGGAGCAATGCGCAATAGGGTCAATTGTATCCATGTTTTTGCATGGTGGAGACTGGAGGTCCCTGGTGAACACCTACCAGAAATTTGGACTTTCAGTTAAAGCTAAAGATTACAATATTGATGATATGACCA
This sequence comes from Thermoplasmata archaeon, assembly GCA_021820245.1. Lineage (GTDB taxonomy): Archaea > Thermoplasmatota > Thermoplasmata > Thermoplasmatales > Thermoplasmataceae > Oxyplasma. The sequence continues at coordinate 7,044 of JAKADT010000030.1, forward strand.
TGATCAGGGCAGTAAGCACAGCACACGCCATAAGACCTGAACGCTACACAATTCTTGGGGAACGCGATCTCAGCCTTGAAGCTGCTGAGAAGGTACTTGAAACAACTGGAATAATTTAAAAACGAGTGGTTAAAATGGCAAAAATTTCGTTAATTGGCGTAGACCTGGCTAAAGAAGGCATGGAATTTACTTTTGTTACCCCCCTGGTTGGATGTGCTGAATGCAGAATAAAAAACGTCTGCTTCAACCTGGATCCGGGAAGAACCTATCGGGTTACGGCGGTGAGGGAAAAGCGTAATCCATGTTTTGTCTTCAACCGGGATCAGGTGGCAACAGTGGAGGTTGAAGAGGTACAGGAATACCTCAACATGCAATACGGCAGAAAACTTCAGGAGGGATCAACCGTCACAACAAAATCCATGGAATGCGATCATTACACGTGCCCCAATATTGAAAGATGCAACATGACCTTCATGAGGGAAGGTTCCAAGGCAACTATAACAAAAATAGAGGAGAAGCTAGACTGTCCCAAAGGATACAATATGAGAAAAGTTGCAGTTAAGATGCGCTGATTTTTATTATATACTGTAATCTGGTAATATTGCTGAAGATAGGACTCGTGGGAAAACCAAATGCAGGCAAATCCACAATTTATTCCGCACTTACAAGGAATACGGTTGAGATTGCCAACTACCCCTTTACAACCACAAAAGCAAATCTTGGAATTGCACTGATTCCAACTGAATGCCCGGAAAAGATCATAAAGAAGAGATGCAACCCCAGGGAAGGTACATGCATCAATGGAACCAGATATGTCCCTCTAGAGATTATTGACGTACCCGGACTCATAGAGGGATCCAGTGAAGGGAAAGGGATGGGCAATGAATTCCTTGACAATATAAGGGATGCGGATGCACTTGTGCAAATTTTCGATCTTTCTGATTTTCCAGTAAATCACGACGGTAAGACCCATGGTTATGACGAATTCATGCAGATACAGATCGAAATGGTGAAATGGCTCTCTTCCAAGATCTCCAGGGAATGGGAAAGATTTGCCAAAAAGGCTGATGCTTCCGGCGACAGAATGGAGAGATCGCTTCTTAAAAAGATAGGATCAATGGGACTTAATGAAAAACAGATCGCCGTGATTCTTTCTAAGAATTCATATCCAGCCAAACTTACACTATGGGGTGAGGAGGATTTTGAACAGCTTTCTAAGGACATGCTCTTTGTCTCGAAGTCACTTGTTCCTCTTGGAAACAAAGCAGATCTTATTGACGAAAAAACTGCCTATAAGATAAGATCAGTGGTTGATAATTGTGCAATGGTTTCCGGAGATTACGAACTTGCCATGCAGAAAGCGTTTTCTCACGGCATGATCTCCTCCCTTGACTCTGATTTTGAGATATCACCTGAAATACCTGAGAAACTTAAAGTTGCACTGGAAAAAATGCGATCATTCTTCTCTGAGAAATGGGTATCAAGGATTAACGATTTTCTTGGATCTGTTGTTACGGACAAACTGAAGCACATAGTTGTATTTCCGGTTTATGATGAGGGCCAGTGGACAGATAAAGCGGGGAACATACTTCCGGATGCCTTTCTGGTGCCGGAAGGATCAACTGCCCTCGATCTTGCGTTCCGCATTCACACCGACATCGGTAATGGATTCATAAGGGCAATTGACGCAAAGACCAGAAGAGTTGTTGGAAAGGATCATGTTCTCAGCGATGGTGACATAATCAGGATTGTGGCGAAGACCTCCTGATTAATCTGTAACTGTGAATTGAAGAAGTGTAACCATTCTCAAGACACCGCACCCATAACAGTGTAGTCACCCGGACTGAAATAGTGGGGTTGGGATGGGTTCCCTGAATAGAAACCGTGTAAAGTATATGAGTATGAAAAGTCCTCACAACTGAATTGCACCCCTTTACAGGCTGGCTCATTGATGATCCACTTAAACGAAAAAACGTGTTAAACCGTTCAGATAGATTCACATTTGATTCAGTGTTTCTATGCCTGGCAGAATTCATGGCAAGGTATGAAAGAACCCCAGAAATGCTAAAGAGAGATGTTATATACTGTTTTTAATTAACCGTATATCGTTAAATTGCAAAGTAAACAGGTGATAAATTGGCCAATGGAGAAAATGCAGGAAAAAAATTAATATCCACCAGAAAGAGATATCGATGGTCTGATGGTAACTACAAGAGAAGAGCACTGCAGCTGAAGAAGAAAAGTGATCCTCTTGAGGGTGCCCCTTCGGCCAAAGGTATAGTAATTGAGAAGATTGGAATTGAGGCCAAGCAGCCAAATTCAGCCATAAGGAAATGTGTAAAACTTCAGCTTATCAAAAACGGAAGACAGATTACAGCCTTTGCCCCGGGTGATGGCGCCATTAACTATATCGATGAGCATGATGAGGTTCTTGTGGAAGGCATAAGGGGAAGACAGGGTAGATCCAAGGGAGATATTCCCGGTGTCAGGTACAAGGTCTCCAAGGTCAATGGAATATCACTTCATGAACTTGTAAAGGGAAGAAAAGAGAAAACGGTGAGGTAAAAATGGAACTGAAAGTGCTTGGACAGTACACGACAAACGATGTTGAGGTTCATGATACGGGTTTGATGAAATACATAAACCTGAACACCAATCTCAACCTCCACACAGCAGGAAGGTTTTCAAGTTATTCTGCAGGAAAGAGAAACATAAACACAGTTGAAAGACTGTTAAATAAGCTTATGAGGACTGAGAAATGGACTGGAAAGAAATACGGTGCATACAGAGTCCTGAAGGAAGCGTTCACCATAATTTCAGAAAGGACCAAGCAAAATCCTGTACAGATACTGGTAAATGCAATTGAGAATGCAGCTCCAAGGGAAGAGGTCACAAGACTCAAATACGGAGGCATTGCAGTACCAAAGGCGGTAGACGTGGCTCCTTCCAGAAGAATTGATGTTGCGTTGAGAAATATAGCAATAGGGGCAACAAATGCATCATACAAAAGCAAAAAACCCATAGCCAACTGCCTGGCGGATGAAATTCTTGGGGCATCAAGAAATGATACAACTTCTTTTTCTGTAAACAAGAAAGAGGAGATGGAGAGAATAGCAGCTTCAGCAAGGTAAGCTGACCCTTTCTTTATTTATATAGATGTGTTTGTTTTCGGTCTATTGAATTTTTGCCTTTGATAAATTTTTGATTCTTGACGTGAACATTTTGCACATGTAAAATGACTGAAACAATATATATATCCGTTCACCCATAGCTATGTGATTGGGATATTTGCTCTGGAGAAATAACTATCTAACACCCAAATTAATATATAAGCAAATAAAGGTGTAGATAGATGAAAACGAATCTTCTAAACCACTTAAACACAGTAATTGTGGGGGATACTGTTGAAAAACTCAGAATTCTTCCAGACGATTCTATGGATCTTATCTTTGCTGACCCACCATATAACCTGCAGTTAAGGGATGAACTCTGGAGGCCCAATCAAACCAGGGTAGATGCTGTAACTGACCACTGGGATAAGTTCAGCAGCTTTGAAGAATATGACGAATTTTCCAGGAGCTGGCTTGTAGAATGTAAAAGGGTCCTCAAAAAGAATGGATCCATATGGGTAATAGGATCTTACCACAATATCTTCAGGATTGGCAGGATTATGCAGGATCTTGGATTTTGGATCATAAATGATGTTATATGGATCAAGACCAACCCTATGCCAAACTTCAGGGGCACAAGATTTACCAATGCCCATGAGACACTTATATGGGCCGTGAAGTCAGAGGATTCAAGGTACACATTCCATTACAAATCCATGAAGACCTTTAATGAGGGAATCCAGATGAGAAGCGACTGGGAAATCCCAATATGCAGCGGGGATGAGAGGATACGGATCAACGGGGAAAAAGTTCATTCCACACAGAAACCGGAAGAATTGCTCAGAAGAGTCATACTGTCTACCTCAAATCCTGGTGATGTGGTCCTTGACCCTTTTATGGGGAGCGGCACCACTGGAGCGGTTTCAAAACTCCTGGGGAGAGATTATATAGGGATAGAAAGAGAAGAGAAATATGTCATGGTGGCAAATGAAAGAATTTCCAAGGTCAAACCTCTGGATTACGAGCTTCTATTATACCCGGAGGAGGATAAACCCCCAAGAGTGCCTTTCGGGAATCTTATAGCATCCGGGTTGGTAAAGGATGGAGAAGTACTGTACTCAAAGGACAGAAGATATAGCGCAACTGTCCTTGCAAATGCAACTCTTGTTTCCGGTGAAATTAAAGGTTCCATACATTCAGTCAGTGCGGCATTGATGGGAAAACCAAACTTCAATGGATGGACATTCTGGTATGTCCTCCGTAATGGCAGAATGATTGGAATAGAAGATTTGAGAAAACAGTACATAACTGATATTCTCCATAATTGAATATATTTATAATCTATTATATTATTAACCATCCAGAAACAAGATTCCAAACCTTGATGCAGAAGCAACTTTTGAATAGATAAAAGAGTTAAATAACAGTTATTTCAGAACCATTCCTTCGGTTGCCTGAATATTCCTTGAAATTGAAAGACAATGTTTCGATCAACAAAATATCTTCAAGAATTACCATGTTTTTTTCTATACAGATCTAAGGCAGGTTAGATTCAGCATGATACGTCCTGCTTAATTGAGGAGAGAATGTCACCCTGATTCGAAATCTTCTGAATACATGAGGAGTAAGAAAATTTACGTTGGGAGAAACTCCAGAGAGGTTGCAAGAAAAACTATTGCCACCATAAGTGCCAGCGATATGAATGACATCATATGAGAGATCTTCCTTATTTTTTGTACTTCGTCCATTTTGCCTTCCTTACTCAGCCTCACGATCTTCTTCCCGTGGTAGATGTTGTTACCGTAAATTATTACTATCATGACCAGAACAAGTATCATTTTGACAGAGAGTGCCTCTCCACCTGGAGTGTCAAAAAGTGCAGAAAACGATGGAAGATACCATGTCAGGTTAAACAGGCCTGTTATTATGATCGCTATGAGAGAGATATGGGTGAACCACGCAAATCTCTTTGCTATCTTTCCCACAATCTGGGCATGCTCCCTCCTGTCATCTGTGTAATCGAATACCCCGGGCCACACAACAAGCCATATGAAGAATGACCCACCTATGAAAATCATTGCAGCAAAGATATGAATCCAGAGAACTACAATGTCCAGAATAAGCATTGGGGTCAATGGCATACTAATAATTTAACATTTACTAGCGGAAATCCCTTTTCGCAGGATAGGGGATAAGAGCGAGCGAAAATATAATATGGTCGTCAGGACATTGTTCAGTCCACTGGGCAGACAGAAGTAAAAATGGCTGGACATTAATCGCTTCATGCATACATCAGTAAAGACAGATCACTCAGCCTGAAGAGAAGAGCACATTCAGGCAAAGTGGAATTTAAACCCATGGAGGAACTGCCGGCAACCTTTGAGATGGGAAGCTCCCTGTGAGATCTGGGAGAGGAAGTTACTCTTTACAGTTATTCTTTATTCATTTTCTGATCCCGGTCATAATGGTTAAAGATTTTAGTGCTTGTGTAATTATAGATGGTGAAAAAACAGGATCTCCTCAAGAGAAAAGTTCGCGATCTTAACATTGGGCCTGATACAACCCTGAGGGAACTTATGGAATCTTTCAAGGATGTTGGTGGATTCACCGCCGCAAAAGTTCGCAATGGTTATGACATTCTGAAAAAGATGTTCGCTGAAGATAACACAACTTTTCTTTCTTTTCCAGCTGACATAATATCCACCGGAACAAGAGGCATAATAAACGATCTGGTAAAGAAGAAGCTTGTTGACGTCATTGTAACCACAAACGGAATGCTTGATCATGATATTGCAAGAACCTATACTGATTACTATTCCGGAAGTTTTGACTTCAGCGACAGGGAATTAAGGAGAATCGGCATTAACCGGCTTGGAAATGTCTTCATACCCGATGAAAGCTATGGTGTTATCATAGAAGAGAAAGTGGGAAGCATCATAGAGGATCTTTACAGAGTAAAGAAGGAATGGAGTGCAGTGGACTTCATTAAAGAAGCGGGTCTGAGGATTAACAATGAGGATTCAATTCTATACAACGCCGCAAAAAATAACATTCCTGTATTTGTACCGGGTATAACCGACGGATCATTTGGTTCCCAGCTCTGGTCATTTTACGAGAGAAACAGGGATTTCAAGATCAATCTTCTTGCCGATGAACACGCTTTATCAGATATTATCTTTGAAGCAAAGAAAACGGGTGCGCTCATGGTAGGTGGCGGAATATCAAAACATCACACCATATGGTGGAACCAGTTCCGGGGTGGACTTGATTATGCGGTATATGTGACAACAGCGCAGGAATATGACGGATCACTGTCCGGTGCAAAACTTGAGGAGGCAATATCCTGGAAGAAAATGAGGGAAGACGCTGAATTTGCCAACATATATGGAGATGCAACAGTCATTCTCCCACTGCTTCTTGGACCTTTTCTCTGAACCGAATGCGGGAATGGATCATATATATTTCAGCCATTCCATTATGGGGTCATCCTCCTCGGTCATCTCGCTTGATGTTTCCCCGAATGCACTGACTGTGGTGAACCTGTAGAAATATATCCTTCCGTTCTGCTCTTTTCCCAGCATTATATGCTCCACACTCTGTCCTTCGGGCAGATGTCCCATTGCTTCGGGAAATTCCGGAGAGAACCTCAATTCCACAAGACCGTCATGTTCGTACATTGTATATGAATTGGTAGCTGCAACATAGTCCCTCAGCTTCTTTGCATCTATTGAAGGTCCCATATATGCAACATTACAGCCGCCTATTTACACATATTTATTTTTGTGCATGGAAAATCATAATATTCCCTTTCACATCATAATTTATGTATTACATAACTGATGAAGAGGTAAACCGGCATCTCAGGATGGAGGAAGTGGTTGATGTACTGGAGGATGCTTTTGTTCATTATGGCAATGGAAAGGCCATGGCGTCTGCAAGGGACAGACTCATACTTGACGGAACAGTTTACAACAGCATGCCGGCAATTGACACTGAACTTGGTATAGCAGGCATGAAGGCTTACATAGCTGGAAAAACCGGAGCCAGATTTGTTGTCCTCATATTCAACCAGAAGGATAATGATCTTATTGCGGTAATTGAGGCAGATCGCCTTGGACAGATGAGGACCGGTGCCCTCCCTGCAATGGCCTCAAGACTCCTTGTTAAGGGGAAGAAGCATACGCTTACTGTAATAGGATCCGGATTTCAGGCAGAAACCCAGCTCCATGGGATGCTTACCCAGTTTGATCTGGACGTTGTGAAGGTTTACTCAAGGAATTTCAGCCATGCCAGGAAATTTGCCACTGAAATGGAAAAGAAGTTCGGCATTGAAATAAAGGCTGAAGAGACAGCGAAAGCAGCTTTAAAGGATTCAACTCTCATAAACAGCATAACAAATTCAAATGAGGCAATTTTCAGTCGTGCTGATCTTGGTGATGAATACCATGTGAATCTCTGCGGTGGGAACCTTCCCATGAGGCAGGAAGCCGCTGATGATGTACTGTCCATGAGTGATCTTGTAGTAACAGAGCATCTTGATCAGAGTCTCAGGGAATCCGGAGAAATCATACATTTCGTGAAAGATCATGGTGGAAAACCTGTGGAATTGAAGGATGCAGCCATAAACAGGGAAAAATACCATGGAAGAAAGAAGACCGTTTTCAAGACAATGGGAATAGGACTGGAGGATATCGCCACTGGTTATCTTCTGCTAAAAAACATGAAACTTCTATAAAATCTATCTTTTCAGCAGGTTTTCCAGTGCAGGATCCAGTTCCGGATATTTAAATTCAAATCCCATTTTTACAGCTTTCTCCGGAACTACCCTGGTACCTTTGCCGAGAATACTGGCCGATTCTCCCATAAGGAGTCGTATTATGAACACGGGGATTGGAAAACGTGAACCCTTTCCCATAACCTTTCCAAGAGAACTGGCAAAATCCTTCATGCGGGGAACATCGGGTGCAGATGCATTGAAAGGTCCAGTATACGCCGGGTTTTTCACGGCATTGACGATCAGCGAAACCTCGTCATATACATGAATCCATGGAAACCATTGAGTTCCTGGCCTGATTGGTCCCCCAATCCCCTTTTTGAAAACACCCACCAGTTGTGGAAGAGCCCCACACTCAGAGGTCAAGACAACAGAGGTTCTTATTGTGACAACCCTCACCCCAAGTGATTCAGCTTTCATTGCCTCCGCTTCCCATTTCGACACCATGTCTCCCCAGAAATCATTTCCGGGTTTTGATTCCTCTGTCATGGGTTCATCGGTAACCCGGTCATACCCATAAAAGCCCGAAGCAGACCCGTTCACAAGAACAGATGGCCTCTTCCCGCACCTCTCCATTGCTTCCACAATTAGTCTTGTGGATTCAACCCTGCTTGACACAATCTCCTTTTTATATTCGGAGGTCCATTTCTGGAATATCTGGGCTCCCGTTAAGTTTACCACACCGTGAACCTCTTCTAGAATGGAACTGAGATCTGTCTTTTTGTTATGGTCAAATTCTATGAACGACTTAATTTCAGGGAAAACTGATTTTGCCCGTTCAGGATCCCTGGAACCAATTATTATGCTGTAACCAGAATTTTCAAGTCCGGACACCACAGCCCTGCCTATGCATCCTGTGGCACCAAGGACAAGAACTTTTTTCCCTTCTATGTCAGTTGTTCCCATAACGTTGGCATTTATAAAGCAATATAAAAGGATTACTTCGTATCTGTCACGACCAATGACAAAAAGGAAAAATATATTGAAAGATTAAGACACCAATGCTTGTTAATGAATTTGACACAAAGCTTGACATGCAGGGGATCCTGACCCTTGATCTTGACATGGAACTTCTCAACGCTGCGAAGAAATTCAATGTTTATGCAGAGGGGAGCCTGTCACTTAACAATGGTGGAATAGAACTCTACGCTTACATTCCAACCCAGAAACCACTCTCCAGGGAAGCTGAAATTTTCATTTCCCGTTACCCGCATAATAAACTTGGAAACACCTATTCTCTGAAAACAGACAGTAACCAGTGCGGAGACCTTATGAAATTGAGGGATCTGCTGCTGATAAAATCAGTTATGGTTGATGATGTCTACTATTCTGGGGGACTGCTCCACATTATTTTCAGATTCCACAGTTCCCAGCTGAAAAAGGTATCCGATTTCATTTTGAGGGCAAAAAGGGAACTGCCAGATCTTGTACCTGAATACCTTGGCAGGAGCCCCGGCCTCGTAAAGATATTGAACCGCATAGACAGTCGCATTCCACTTTACTATATATCTCTGGACACCACACCTCCTGCCTCGGAGATCAATGGTGATAACAATCCAGTTGGCGTACCAACATGGACAAGAGAGATTGAATACCTATCCGGCGGAAAAATAGGGGCAATTTACTACCTCTCAGATTCAATAGAAGCAGATAATGACAGAGTGGATGTCATCTCCGCAAGAGATGGTGTGTTCAGGGTATTTTCAGCCAATCCCATTCTTGAATTTCTTTCGGAAAAGATGTCCCAGCTCCCAATTATGGCAGTGAGCAGATCCCAGAGATTTGAGAAAACGAGACTAAAAATGGATGTGATACTCCCAGAGGTCTATGCCTCCCCATACATCGATATCGTTTCTGAATCAATTGATGAGTTCCCAGACTGGGATATAACACTATCGGCCTCCTGCAGGTTCGGCTATGTTGAACAGTAAAAGATTCAGGGATGGTCAGGAGGGGGATTCCCACTGAATTGAAGCATTCGTAGGCAGAGAGAAACTGCAGGCGGCCCTTTTGGGAAAGAATAAAAAG
>JAKADT010000121.1 GCA_021820245.1 Thermoplasmata archaeon
GACCTTTCGGGAACTGTATCCGTACCTTCCTCCAAGAGCTTTTCACAGAGATGCATACTTTATGCTGGATTCTCTGGAACCAGGGCCAGAATTGGACCACTGGCCTTTTCCAACGACGAAAACACTGCCATTGACATCGTGAGGAGCTGTGGACTGAACCTTGTCATATCTGGCAGATACCTTGATGTGTGGGGAGAATTTCACTGCCCAAACCTGATCAATGTTGGCGAATCTGGCACATCCTACCGGATTTCCATTGGCCTTCTTGCTGCAAAAAGATGTGTAACGGAAATAACGGGGGACAGGACCCTTGCTGTGAGACCAGTTAAGCCACTTGTTGAGAGCCTGGAGAGGTGCGGTGTAAGATTTGAATTCAAGCCGGACGGTTTTCCGGTCATTGACGCAAGAGGATCTGACCTGAGAGGGTGTGCGATTGATGGATCACTTAGCTCACAGTATGTGACCTCCCTGGTAATGGCAGCGTCACTTGAAGACAACCTGTCGGGAATCAGGATTCTTGGAAGGGCCGTCTCACCTGATTATCTCAGGATAACGGAGGAAACACTTGGTCTGTTCGGAGTGACAGCCAGGAGAGAGGGTGATCTTTTCTCCATAAACAGGGGAAGAAGACCTGACAGCCTGCATATTGATATTGAGGGGGATTATTCAGCTGCGTCCATGCTGCTTATTCTGGGGGTACTGGGTTCTGAAAAAGGAATAAAGATCAGAGGACTGAAGAGGAAGAGTCTCCAGGGGGACTCCATTATCGTGGATCTGCTGATTCATGCCGGTGCAGACATAGAATGGGAAACTGATGGTAATGAGGATTTCCTGATATGCAGAAAATCAAGCCTGACGAAGATATCAGTTGATGCTGATGTATACCCTGATCTTGCCGTAGCGCTGTCAGTTGTGGGTATTTTTTCTCCGAATGGGGTGGAGATACTCAACCCCGAGAGGCTCCGAATCAAGGAGAGTGACCGGCTTGAAGCCATTGTGAGAATGGCCGGAAGGTATGGAACAGTCACTGAATTGAGGGAGAGAAATCTGAGAATATTTCCTGGAAAAGGGATAACAGGGCAGGATACTGTCGTGGAAAGCAAAGATCACAGGATTATAATGGCAGAGGCATGCGCAATTGTACTTTCAGGAAATACAGGATCCATTAAATTCCACCACGAAGTTTTCAAGAGTTTTCCATCGTTCTTTGAAGAACTTGAAAAAATATCTGTTTCCATAATACCATAATTTTCTTCTGGCCTGCCATGGCGATCAATTATGAAAAACTGTTTATATACTTTGAAAATAAACCACCATGCTGCTGTTTGAGGATTATAGAAAAAAAATAACTGATGACATAAAGATCGCCTATCCTGATGTGGAGGAATCAGATGTTGGCTTTGACAGAACAGGACATGCTGACTTTACTTTCAGGACATTTCGCATTGCCAAGTCCACAGGCAGGAAAGCGGAGCAGATACTTTCAGATATCTCAGCTGTTCTCTCCGGCAAGCCGTATATTGAAAGCATGGCCATTGATGGTCCATATATCAACATAAAAATTAATCCTTCCGTGATGTTCAGGGAGCTGGATGAAAGTGTAGAGCTTAAGGGGCAGTTCCCAGACACGTTCCAGGATCCTGAGAGGGTTTCCGTGGAGCACACAAGCACAAATCCAACCGGCCCTCTTCATGTTGGAAGGCTGAGGAACGCCCTGCTTGGTGATTCCATAGCCAGGATCCTTGGGAGATATGGATACAGGGTTACGACCCAGTACTTTGTCAATGATTCCGGAAGGCAGATAATGGCCCTATATGAGGCTTACAGAAGATATAATTCAGGAAAAAAGCCAGACATGGAGACAATACTCTCCAGTTATCAGAGAATTTACGGAGAGATGGAGAATGATCCGACGATTGAATTGGCCATAAAAGACCTCATGAACAGGTATGAAAACGGTGATGCGGAACTCATGGACAGGATAAAATCCATTGCCTCCGTGGCACTTGACAATATCAACACATCGTTGAAAAAAATGGGTGTGAAGATGGACGATTACACATGGGAATCTGATTTCATAAGGACAGGAGAACTTGTGGAAATAGTTGATTCATTTTCTGAAATGCTGAAGGAAGAGGATGGAGCAAAATACATACTAAACCCGTCCAATGAAAAAATATTCCTGAGAAGGGGGAATGGAACATCCCTGTATTTCACAAGAGATATTGCGTATCATAAATACAAGGCCAGGACATATGACTGGATCATAGACATTCTTGGCGAGGATCATAAGGGACACGCAAAGAATCTTGAATTTGTCCTGAAGAATTTAATGGAAATGCCCAACCATATTGATTTTGTGTTCAATGCATACGTATCCCTGGAAACGGGCAAGATGTCCACAAGAAAAGGGAATGCAGTTACAATTGATGAACTCCTTGAAAGGACACAGGAGGAGGCATTGAAGATTGTTTCTGAAAAGAGGCCTGACCTGCCACGGGGGAAGCTTGAAAGCATTTCAGCATCGGTGGCTAAATCATCCATAAGGTTCAACATCATCAGAATAAATGCAAACAAACAGGTTGTTTTCAGGTGGTCGGAAGCCCTCAATTTTGAGGGAGATTCAGCACCGTATATAATGTATTCATACGCAAGGGCATGCGGCATACTGAAGCACGCAGGATCCGGGAAACCAAACTATGATAATATTGTAGCACAGGAGAGAGATCTCATAGTGACCATGTATCAGTACCCTTATAGAATCATGGAGGCAAAGAACTCACTCAGGCCGGATATTATTGCCAATTACACCCTTGACCTTGTAAAGAAATTCAATGATTTCTACAGGGAATGTCCTGTTGCAAGCTCCGATGCACGTACAATGGGAAAACGCATAAGGCTGGTAGAAATATATAAAAGCATAATAGAGGATGTTTCAAAATTACTGGGTATAGATTTGTTGGAGGAGATGTAATCTCCTTTATAAAATATTAATAAAAATTTACTGCTTTTTCTGTGGTGGTGTCTTCTTCTGATCAGCCTTCTTTATAGCAGTGGTCTTAGTTTCCCTGGTTCCACCTGAGCTGATCTTGTAATAAACAATTCCCACAACAACTATTATTGCGATCACAACACCAATTATAAGTGGCGTCCTGTAGGCTGGCGGGTTGACACTGTGTGTTGATGTGAAAGCACCAAGGGTTGCGTAGAAAGATGGTTCCGGTGAAGAACTGGCCT
>JAKADT010000122.1 GCA_021820245.1 Thermoplasmata archaeon
AGCAGATACATCCCGTAACATCTTTGTTCCTGATTTACTCCCTTAGAACATTGAGCGAATCCCGTCAGAACCATACTTCAAACTACATCTCAACAACCTGAATGCCAAGCTTTCTGCATTTATTTTGCAGTACTTTATCAAAGGTGGCTAAGGGTACATTTCTCGAATATGCATCATAAGCTATTATCCAGTCATTGAAATCCCTGAAACTGAGTTTGTTTTCAACTATGAATGCAGATACCTTTTCCATAATCTTTCCAGATAGCCAGGAAACGGCAAAATAATCACTATGCAATAATTCCTCAATCTTCATTCCAACGCTTCCATTATCTATTCCATATCTGGGAAGCACAAAACCAAGTTCAACAATTGATAGTGAATTTATCATGGGGTCATCAGACTGATCGATCAACTTACTTGCACTATCATGATGTGGAGAATTCTCTATTGCATCGTATACCAGAACGTTTGTGTCAACCATAACTGTCATTCAGTGCTCTCCTCCCATCCCTTCCTTATCTCATTGTCCGCATCCAGTGATGAAAGATTCTCTTTTGCCTTGAAAGTAATTCGCTCCCTGGGTTTGCCTGTAGAGTTTATCCTGCTCCTGAGGCGCTGGTTGATGATCTTTGACATATTCCTGGTGCTGCCATACTTTTCTATGGATTCCCTGACGATTTCAGCATAGATTTCATCGTCCAGGTTGATCGTGGTTTTTACCATGAAAGTCAATCATGATACCGTATAAACATTTAACGGTAAAATGGTATCATTCTACAATTCAAACAGTCTACTTCGCATATACACTTCACTGTTTGTCTTGGGACTATATTTTAATATATTCCCTTAAAATCTTGATAAATTCCAAACCGGTCCATAACTATTTGAACCCATAATAGAAGTCATACGTTTGAACAGGTCCATATTTCTCATAAGATCGTAAGTATTGTGGAAATAGCTTTTTTAGCGGGGTTTTGGGATCAGTATGCTTTAGCATTGTATACTGATGAGATAGTAACATTAACAAGATCAATGTTTGATTTTTTAATTACCTTGTGGCATACAGTTTCCGAATTTATCCACAACACACAAACTAAGATAAAATTCTACACTGATTCCCCAGTATTTTTGGATGTGGATGAATGTAGAAAACTTTAAGCTGCTTCCCACACATATTTGTGAGTGAAGACAGGTGGGAAGCAGGAATATCTCCATATCAGATGAAGCCTACCATAAACTTAGGGACATTAAGATGAAAAATGAGTACCTTACAGATGTTATCAACAGGTTAACCAATAGGACAAGTATACTTGAACTGAAGGGGCTTCTCTCCAGTAGTGAGACAGGTTCAGTTCTTAATAGCGTTGGGGAATCAAGGAAACTGAGCAGGAAAAGACTTGGTTCAGTTGCAAGTGAGTTCAATAAAAAATGATAGCTTACACGTCGTTTATTATTGATTTAATGAAATTAACAATACCAAATACGTTGAGTTAGGAATTGTGAGTGTTTATTGGAGTATCTCAGCGACATTCATATATCAACAATTCATTGTAGTTCTTTGCATCTTACCGTTTCAGAACTGAGGAAAATAGTCGAAAATTTCATGACAGAACAGTTTGAGGTTGAAAAGTTTAGATCTGAGGTGAACCCTGGTGAGTGGCACTCACTTAAAATTCATTCTTTCACAAAAGAACCGGTGAAAAGGTAGTCATTTGATTGAATTTGACACTGTCATTTTCTTAATTCCCGCTTTATTGTAACATTTCTTTTTTTCATAGACTTTGATTCAGAACTTTTCCTTTGTACCTCCCACCTTTCGATGGAAAATTAATTTCACGCCCAGTTCTGATCTGATCAAGAGGAAAGTAAATCTGATACGTCCATCAGGCTTATCTTTTCAGATCTGAGATTGGTCTTATCTGTTACAAAAAGAACTCTCTTTTCCGCAATTATTGTAAGTAGTTTGTTCTCAATTTTACTGATATCATTTTCCTTGTCTCCCCATTTTACTTCCAGGGCTATTCGTGGCCTCTCAAAATGAAGAAGATACCCATCAACGTCATAATCACTATCCTCAATTATTGTTTCAACAAGATTCTCCTGAAGTGAAATGATCTCTCGCACATTATCCTCCACGATTCGTGGTAACAAAATAGATAAGATTTCTTCGATTTCCTTACCACTAACACTTCTATCTGAAATAGCAAATTTCTCCTCTGCATAGAAGAATAGCCTAATGAGTGGAGACGAAATCTTATAGGCGAACCTATTCTTATTGAATATTATGATTTTTTTCAATACTCCTATTTTGATCAGATTCCCTAGGTAAGTCTGGATAATACTGGGATCATCCTTCTGGATGAGTCTTCTTGAAAAGAGAAAACTTGAAATTTTTCCGGAAGAAATATTTCCGGTTGCGACTGCACTCAAGATTCCATTGTAAACCATTGTCAGGCTTCTCTCTTCCTCCCTGAATATCTCTCCCACCAGAGCTGGTATGGCCATAAGTGATCCAAGGAGTATTTCAGAAATTGTCTGTGTGGGGCTTAATCCTTCCATATAATCTATTGCAAGTGGTTCTCTCGCAAATATAGACAATTCCAGAAGATCCTTTTTCTGGATCTGAAATTTGCAGAGTTCTTTCAACGTCTCGTCAAGTGGAATGATATCCACCATAATTTCGTTAAAGAGCCCCATTATTGGGGAATGGGTGGTTAATAGCTTCCTTGCAAGAAAAAGGGTCGAGGTTATAAGTATGAGTTTCCCTCGTTTCTGGACGGAGTGAAGAATATCTAGAAATTCGTCCCCCAACCTGTGAAATTCATCTATTACAACAGTTTGATTGTTTGCCAGTAATCTTCTAAAAAGTATAGTGAAGGTTTCATAATTCATTATTTGATTATTCTTTTTGTCAAGTATGGACCTATTTCTGTTGACGAAAAAAAATTCATCATATTTTACGGTATTTTCAACTATGAAGGTTTTTCCGGTCTTTCGTCTTCCATAGATGAAAACCCATTTTCTGGAGTTCTCAATCCTATGGGTCAGGTCAGTACGTGGTATAATCATCATAAGTATAATAGTAGTTATACTCATAACCTTTTCCACGCAGCAAACAGCAAGTTTCCAGCAAAATAAGGGAAATTTCTTCAATTTGGATTATGTTTGGATGACGCTAAATTACACTCACATGGTATGGTCTCCAATTAAGAACCATAAAC
>JAKADT010000031.1 GCA_021820245.1 Thermoplasmata archaeon
ATTGATCAATCGTATACAAAATCATAGATTTCTAAAAGGAAGTTAGGTTTTTCCTCAAGATTCCGTCAACCTCTGCTGTTAAATCCTCCGGTTTATCTTTTGAATTATTTACGATTATGGAAAAAGATATTCCATGCTTTCTACTAAATCCGGTAAGGCTTGAGCAATATGATAAGCTACCAGTTTTTGCGTTGATCCCAAATTCACTGAGTTCTTTCAAACGATTGCTCAGAGTCCCTAAACCAGGTTTAGGAAGAAGATCAATGAATTCGTTATCACCATTTTGCAGTATCTTATAAATGAATGAGGCCAAAAAATTAGTCGAAAGAAGATTGAGTCGGGAAAGACCGGATCCATCAACAATAGCTAGTTCACTTTCATCAAACCCCATCTTTACTAAATATTCCAGAATAAATGATGTGCTGTCTTTCCAGTTTCCCATCTTATTGTATACGAAATGCGATAAGTATTTTGTAAGTATTTCAGCTGAAAAATTACAGCTGTAAGTCTCAATATGTTTGATTAAGTCCTTAATCGATTGAGTAAATGCTATTCCACCCTGTTCTTCAATTTCGCTATTTTTGGTATCCAGACCGTAAGAAACTTTATAATTTCCTTTAATTGATTTCCATAAACACCTTGCAAAAAAACCACTTTGGTTCTTAACTGGTATGGTGAGTCTGTTGTGGACATCATTAAGGTCATGGAGATCAAAGGGACCTTTATTTAATGGAACGCAACCTTCGTTTACAGAAAAGGGTGATATCTTCGTCTGATATGGGAAATTATTATTGTCCATGGACCAGCCTTTTCCATAAAACTTAGAATCTAATACGGACGTATCGAGAATAATCTTGTTTATATTGGTACTGTCATAAACGAGGTCCTCTCCAATTTCTTCAAGTTTCTGTCCATCAAGGAGAGGTGTTGGGTCCCCGTAAACATACAAAATACCATCTTTGACTTTAAAAAACGTTTTAAATAGAAAATCCCGACTCAGAATTTTATATGAGATATACGCACTGACAATCTTCAGGTTGGAAGCCGGCGTTAGCAATATCTCACTATTCTTTGAAGAAATCACATTTCCATCCTTATCAAGGAAAGTGTATGCTACAATTCCTGGCATATTCATGGGGAATATGTTTTAACTTATACTTTTTGGTACTGTCAAGTTTCAGCCGATTTTTACTGAGTTAGGATTCTGGGATCCCAAGTACATTCACCTGAACTCAAAAATAATACATTTGATTCCTAAAGTACCTATTTGGGGTACTATCAAATTATCAAAGGAGATTCGGAAATCTCTCATCTCAAAAAGAAAAAAATATATCTTTCCAGCAATACTGATTAACAGTATATATAATGCAATCAATTGAAACCGAGAATGTTGGAGATTTGCTTGGCTTATTGGAGATACTGGAGGACGTCGGGAAATCAGTAGATATCGCAACCCTCGATGATTCTCTGGATGAAGAGAGAACTACTTTGATGAATCTTTTGAATGATGGAAAATCACTGGGATTCCTTGAAATCGAAAGGGGTGATGTCAGGCTTACGCCACTGGGAAGAGAGTTTCTGAAATCTGATGTTAACCAGAAAAAAGAAGTCCTCAAGAAACAACTTGTGAAAGTGGAACCATTCGTCTCTCTAATAAGTCTTTTTAAAAAAAAGGAAAACCGGGAAATTAACAGGGATGATATTTATGATTTTATCAGGGAGAATTTCCCATCTGACAATGACGAATCAACATTCCGGATGATCACCAACTGGGGAAGATATACAAGGCTTATTGATTACGATGTTGACACGGATGAAATGTATCTCAAGGAATAGAACAAGAACCCTACAGTGTGACCTCCTCTCCCAACTCTCGCAATGAGCTTCCCACCTCAAAGGTTGCTGGCGGAATCTCCATGGGCTTTAATTCCCTTCGGCATGAAGGTACTCCATCCCTCCTTCTAAGCCATCCAATTTGCGTGCACAGGCACGCATGAAGCAATATACTATCCCTCATCTTTCACTCCTGTCTGCCAGCGGACTGAACAATATTCTGACAATAATGTTACATTCTGATCGCTTTCATCCATCTATTTTGCGAAGGGGCTTCTCGCTCACAAGAGTTAAATCGGGGAAGTATCCGATTTAACACGAAAGTCCATCATTAAATGTGAAGTAAAACAGTGCATTGAATCTATTCTGGATATAGAGGAAAACACCTTGTGCATAAGCAGGAGTTAATACGGTAAAGCATCCGGTAATGCCAGGTAAGAAAAATATTACCGGTTTAGATACTATCTGAGGTAATTTACTTGAGTGCCAATACCTTAGTTTTTTATATTTAGATTATATTAGTGCAACCTAAGGTAACGAAGCCATGGAAGTTCAAGATGACATGTATAAAAAATCAGTTTCACAAAAACTGAGCAACTATTCCGAGATCATAATTCTAGGGATACTTATGGCCCTTTACCTGTTCTTGGGAAATTATTATTCCTGGAGCATTGTAATAGGTGGGAAAAACTTATTGAGTGCGCTACCTACTTCTGGGGGTAGTGATCCATATTATAATTTTAGAGTTATAGAGTACATATTACAGTATCATGTGCAGCTGGTCTATGACAGTGCACTTAACTATCCACTGGGTTCAATTAACCCCAGGAATCCATTCTTTCACTGGCTTGTAGTATTCTTTGCGGAGATTCTGTCTCCTATATTTGGACTGAACAACGCGGCATACTATGTTTTCGAAGAACTGGATGCTGTCTTTGGGGCACTTCTCATAATTCCCGTATATCTCATAGGAAGGGAAATATTCGGAAAGAAGGCGGGTCTCCTGGCGGCTTTCCTTTACACACTAATGCCAAGTAACCTTTCATCAGGTATATTAAGCGGCGGTAGGATGCATACTCCTGAATTAATATTCGCATTCTTCGCCATATACTTCTTCCTTAAAGCAATAAAACACGCCAAAAAGGTACGTATAGTGGAAAAACAGTCCGAACTTAAGAACTATATTCCATCTACTATCAATTACGTTAAATCAAACAGAGTTGCAACAATATACGGTCTTTTGGCAGGGGCATCTCTTGGAGGTTTAATGCTCTCGTGGCAGGGCTATGCGTATATAGAGGTCATTCTCCTCATGTATGTCGGCGTACAGCTCATAGCTAACCTTATCCTGAAAAGACCTACCGGTTATCTCACATATCTAACAATTCTATTTGCGCTGGTGGGTTTTGCCATGGGCTTTTACTATTACAGAGGTGTTTCGGAACTTTCCGGTTGGTACAACGCAGAAGTCCTCATGGCAGTGATGATAATCGTCTTCGCTGCCCTAATAAACATAATAGGGAGAAAACCGTGGCTGTTGATAATACCATTTCTGATCATCGTGGTCTCTGCTTCACTATTTGGTCTAAGCGTATTTTACCACAGTGAGTTCCAAAGACTCATAAGTGGGGATGGCTATTTCATAAAAACGAGAGTTTATTCAACCATCGCCGAGGCTGCAGCTCCTGCACTTGGTAGCTATATCGGGGGATTCGGAGTTGCCCAGTTCTTCATTGGGTTGATTGGTCTGGCCTACATGGTTTATTTCTTCATCAAAGACAAAAAAGAGACGAGTCTGCTGATGCTCGTTTTCTCTCTTGTATCCATTTACATGAGCTTTGAAGCAGGAAGATTTAATATAACAGCGGCTCCAGCTTACGCAATAGTAGGTGGGGGCGTGCTGATATATTTTGCCAGGATAATCAAACTGAATGATATAAAAAGGAGAAGAGTCCTCGCACAGCCTACAATGAGAAAGGCATTAAAGGGGAATATCAGCTGGATTCACGTATTCTTCGTATTTTTGCTCGTTGCAGTTCTTGTATTACCTTCAGGGCTCAATGTCATTTCCGCAAGCGTCCCTTCCAGTTCTGCTGGAAAGATAAACACAGAGATTAATAATGCACTTCCGAGTTTTCTTCAGACCAAAAATCCAAGCAACCTGAGTGATAAATATGTTGGAGGTTATGGCTACGGCATAGTAAATGGATCATCACCTTTGAGTGCCTCCATGGCGTGGCTTGCAACACAGAACACCAATGTTCCGTTTGATCAGCGGCCTGCGTATGTTTCATGGTGGGATTACGGTTTCCAGGAATTGTATCAGGGGCAACATCCAACGGTCGCCGACGATTTCCAGCAAGGGTTCAGGACAACGGGTTCAATACTTCTGTCTCAAAACCAGTCACAGATTCTGTCAGTCATGATTGGGCGCGTTCTGGAGGGCAATTTTGCCCACAATTCTAATTCATTCACCGCAGCTGTAAATGCAGATCTGCAGAGTTATCTGGGAAGCAATACAACTGGTATCATATACAATGTCAGCAAAAATCCAGCTTCTTTCACAAACACGGTTTTATCAAATAAGGCGGTATACGGTAATTATTCAAGTGTCCTAACGCCGCCAAATGTATACGTTGCATTCATGAAGGGATATCTCTCAACACACTACCCAATGTCCACGCTAATACCACTTTATTCTGCGCTGGAGGGCAACACCGGCTACAATATACAGTACATTCAGATAGATCGTCAACTGTTCCCTTCATCGGGAACGAATCCGGGAACATTTTACGCACCTTCTTACCTTACAGATACCCCATCATATTCAGCAGATGGTGAAATAGTGCCAACCAACTACTATCAGATATACGCTGAGAACAATACCGGGTCATACTTCCCATTGAATAATTTCCCAGCCGGTCAAACTCCGGTTAATTATACTATAGAATATACTCCTGCTTTTTACAACACAACTATCTACAGGTTAATGGTCGGTTATCCACCATCAGTTGTGGGTATGACCAGTGGAATTCCCGGGTTGACATCCTCGACCTCAACATATCCTGTTCTTCCAGGATGGAACATGTCCAACTACGAAATAGTGTACAGTGCAAGCCTTTACAACCCATACAAAAACTACAGGGCACATCAAAATGATTTTAAAACCATACCCCTCCAGCAGGCATATAAATATCAGCAGGAAAATAAAGGAACAGTTATTCTGTTTCCAGAAGCATCCCAGTTTATTACGGCTGAAGATCCAATATTCGCGTATTATCCTGGAGCTATATTAAATGGGAGAGTTACAACTCCTTCAGGTCTCCCTGTTGCAAATGCTACTGTCACCCTCATGGATCAGTACGGTATTCCGAAAGGGTACGTGAAGACAAATAACGAGGGTTACTACAACATCAGTGCTGTACCAGGAAATGATACATTGTACTTCTCCACTGGCTCACTAAATCCTGTATATCTATACGGTTCAAACTTAATAAAAAAGGTAAATGTTACAGTATCAACCACACAGGGGGAGAGACTGGCAACAGGTTATAATTCCACAACAGGGCTTCCTAACTATTATATTCAGCAAAATGCAGTCGTGAAAGGGTCCAGTATCAATGGATCTGTACATTTTGCGTATCAACAGAATCCAGGATCATCATTATCAGTTGTGAATTCCACTGGTTTTCTAAATGGAAACGTCATCTTTACAAACAGGACATATGATGCATCTTATAATCTCACCATAACAAATGGCGCTTTCTCAATGAGTGATATACCAGCTTACAACTACAATGTATCTGTTTACCATGATGGTAAACTTTACAGTAATGTTACCACATCCTCAATCTCTGTAGGGTCAAAGCTTACCCTCAGTATTCCGATTAAACTGAACCTTGTGAGCGTGAAGGTAAATGTTAATGGAAACCCAGTTTCCGATTATACTGTTGTGGCCAAGAATTCGGTGGCTTCATATTCAAACACCACCAATAGTAAGGGTGAGGCCAGAATGTGGGTTACTCCCGGAAACTATACGGTCTCGGCCAATTCATCGGTATCTGAAACAAACTCTTTAACAGCTGATTTTTCAGGTTGGGGTCTTAATAAAACCATAAACCTTACGTCCGAAATATCGGCAGAGGTTACTGGAAGAATATCAGGTTCATCTGGCAGGACAACAATATGGTTCTATGAAGATGGTGATCTGGCAAACTATTACAATATGACAACTGCTGCAAATACGTATTCTCATAAGTTGCCATACGGGGTATACACAGTTTATGCCATGTCATCTGGAAGGACTTTCATTAAGACGGTAACTGTTAATGAGAACCTCTCACTGAACCTCAGTCTTCAAAGTTCAAGTTACGTGACTGTCACATCCCATATTTCCGGTCTTTCATTCAATGCATATTCTGCAAATTATGAAGTTCTTTCGTCTGGCTCATACATCACCACCCAGGATTTAACCAATAAGAGCCTTACAATGCTCTTACCCGATGGATATTACTCATTCTCCGGAAAATCCATTCATTCGGGTGTGACCGATTATGGTTTCCAGACACATACTGTTAACGGCAATATTTCCGTGAATCTGGATCTTAACCAGAACAATACAGTATCCATGTTTGCCTTCAATTCTGAGGCCGGATCTTCGTACACATCAACAACTGCAATCACCAGCGGCATTGGGGTTCTTTACGCTGGAGACGTCCCAGTTTACTTCAGTAATGTGACAGGACAGGGATTCAGTCAACTTTATTATCCCTCTGAATTTTCTTCTGTACTGAGAGCGAGGACTTATAACGCTTTCTTTACGGGTTCCATGGCAAACGTTACTGTAAACACGTCGTCTCCATCATTTGAGTATTCCATGAATCCACTACTCTACAATGTTAAGATAGTCCTGACCAACAATTCAAAGGTACTTGACAAATCTGGGAAAATTTACCTGAAAGGCCAGACAAGTTCCTCAGCACCGTTTATAAGTGGCGTGGCAGACCTTAGTACGATCGCCGGTGTATATTCCATAAGTGCCACAACAGGTAACCTGAATATTGCAATTCCTAATTCTGCTGTTTATATCTACTCCAGCAGTGTTGTTCAGAACATAACTCGAAACGTCGTACCTGAAGCATCCATCCAGGTAAAGGGGGCAACAAACTTCACAATTTTCAATTCACAGGGGATCGAGATGACAAGTAATCTTTCCCTTCCACTAGGAACTTACACAATATACAGTAATAATTCAATAGGATCTAATATAACGAAGATCAATCTACAGTCAAACACTACCCTGTCTCCAAATATGCTTCCGTCATACACTCTTTCCTACTCAAATTCACTCGGACTGCCATCGGGAGAGTTCAGGATATCATCCAGTGCGGGGAACATATATATGGATGCAGTAAACGCATTCCTGCCGGAAGGAAGCTACAATATATCCTATTATAACCAGTATTCAAATTCCAGTGGTAATTTTATACTTCATGGATACAAAAATATTGTACTGCAGAGCAATATGAAGGTAACAGTCGAGGTCCAATCAACCACTGTGAAGACAGCAGTTAACATACTGAATCTCTATGGTAATTCACCTGTGAAATACACTCACTATAAACTTATGAACTCCTCAGGTGCTGTGATATTATCTTCCATGACCAATTCCAGTGGAATCATTTCAGCAATGTTGACAGGTGGGAATTATACTCTGTACATGGTTAATAATGCAACTGGTGTCGGGTACTTTGGAAATGTTTACGTTCCAGGTTTCCAGAAATATTTAAACATGACTCTGTATGCTAGAAATGCTGCCTTACAGCAGATATCAGTTAATGTGGGAAGCAGAATACTGGACACCAATGTAACAATAACCAGGGAAACATCATCAATGCAGTTCAACACATCCAATAAGTACCTCATGCTTCCTTTCGGGAACTACACGTTTTCATCTTCGTTAAAGGCAAACGAAACCCTGTATAACGGGACAATTATTTCTGTAACCTACGAAACAAATTACACTGTTTACATTCATTCTGCTGGTTTCATACCGGTAAGTCTTCAAAAAATTACATACCAGGCATTCGTAGTTAAGAGCGACCAGAAAACTCCAAATGCTTACATTAACCAGACATTCTCTTACAACTTCACCATTACAAATGCAGGAAACTCGGCCCAGAACATAACCCTATCCTCTGGAAGCAGTTCGTGGGCAATGACATTCAATGTATCAAAATTATATATTCAGGCAGGTCAGAGCTTCAATGTGTCTGCAAATGTTACGGAGAAAATCCCATACCCAAGCGGACATGATCGGCTTACACTCAACGTCAATGACAGTTCCCGTGTAATGAAAGAATATCTTCCAGTCAACGTGGAGAAACAGCAACTATACAAAGTAAATTACAATAAGATAAATGTTCCTTATGGTAAAAACATGAATGTACCGTTTACAATCATTAACAACGGAACAACATCCATTAAAGTGAATATGACTATTAACTCAGCGAATTTAAGTATACTAAAGGTGAACGACTGGACTTATTCATTCACGATGAATGGAGTAAATGTGACCAACGTAACAGTACCGTTTGGATCAACGTTGCAACTTAACCTGACGTTATCTCCTGTTTCAAGTGCTGCTGCTTATCCGCTTTCATTCTCATTCAATCTGACGGGGTCCAACAATGTGACCTACAATGAGCCGGTATATCTACAGAAACCAACTTACGGCAGTATTAGTCCTTATCCCACTGGAAATGGTATAACCGGCAATTTCACAGGCAACCCTGCCGATACGTTATATTTCGGGCTCATAATCATTGCTGTAGCTGTTGTCTCTGGTCTTGTCATTGCGGCCACAAGAGGGAGGAGAAAGAAGTGAGGGCAAGATCAACTTCTCTGATTATACTGGGGATATTGATCTCAATGTCAATTCTCCCAGTGATAGCCACAGCAGGTTATGTTCCACCATTCTCTGTGACTGCATCTGCGCCAACCGCTGTTTCCACAGGAGAGACATTCAACGTTACCTTTGATGCCCCTTATGGATTTTCAAACTATACATTAACAGCCTATCTCTCTGCCGATAATCTAAGCGGTATATCATCTTCAAATTCAAATACAACAACAATTCATCTAAAATCGGTAAAAAATGACACGATCACTGCAACCATAACGGCTCCAACTGTTCCAGAAACACTTGAAATTGCATATATAGAAACTGCGAATTACAGCTCCTCCCACGTGAGATATGAGGGCTCAATAAGTGTTCAGATAATAACTCCAATTGTTTTTCATGCAACCCTGAGAAATTCGGGAAATGCTCCAATATACAATGTTAATGTTGAGTTCATCCTTAACAGTGTTGAGGTCGGTAATAAAACGGTGCATGAGATCCCTCCAAAATCAACAGTAAGCATAAATTACACGTACTCTTCATCCACCATCTCAAACGGTAAAGTTGTTCTTAATGTCATACAGGGGGAAAACACACTTAACGTTACCGTGACAAATACACAGGTAACGCTTCCAGATGGCCATAATTACTATGTGACAAAATTCTATTACGGTCAGGTTCCCAACTATAGCTGGATATATTATGTTGCCGGTGTTGTTGTTGTGGTAATGGTAATCATGGCGATGGGAGCAGGAAAAAAGAGAAACCTCCCGAGAAAACCAAAGTGGAAGAAGTAATCAGAACGAATTATTTAACGCGGCCTGAATTGTGAGAAATTCACGGTCATACACATCTTTTTTACTTATCTTCTCCGTAATCTTTGGAGGCACAAAAATTCTTCCGAGGGATGCAATTCTGGCGGCTGAGAGGGCATTGTTATGAATCTTGTGGGGCATACTTGTGTTTCTTTCGTCCACTACCGTGAGATCTATGCCAGTGTCCACTAACGTCTGTATGATCAGGTCTCTATGCGGTTTATCCCCATCCCCTATTTTAATGGATATCTTCCTGTACCTGTATGATTCCTTGATTTCCATGACTTCTTTTCTGACCAGATCTATCATGGGGGTTTCATACGCCTCAGTAAGCACATTATCCGCAACAACAGCAATTCCAGGATATGGTCCTGGATCCAGGCCGATTATAACCTCATCGAAGACTTCGCGATTCATAAGGAGTGGAAGTGAATTCCTGATTCCATACGTGGAATCTCTGGCATTGATCTGTTTGTCCCAGAATCTCTCGTCCTTTTCAGAACTCAGGATAACAGAAACATCCCTTGGAATGTCACTCATACTCTCCAGACTCGTAAAGGGTATCTTCCATTTGCGAAGATCTGTGATAATATCATGGTAAAACTTGAAGTCAAGAGTAAATATTCCTACCCTTCCCATTCAAGGTAAAATGCCTTGATCGCTTATATGTTTTGCGAATTCTTTGTGCAGCACAAACTTGATTTTTACACTATTTCAGTTGAGAATTTTGATCTGACCCGAAACTATGTTGTTTGCTATTTCGAGGAACTGTTTTTCCTTCCCTCTTGGTATAACGGCTCCGGCCGCAATGTCATGGCCCCCACCACTGCCGCCAACCTCCTTTCCAGCCTCTCTCATGACAAGGGATAGATTTAGACCGCGTTTAACCATCCTTCTTGTCCCCCTTGAAGATACTTTTGTATCTCCGTTTCCAACATTGAAACCTATGAGTGGTTTATCCTGTTTTGCGAGATAAAGCATCATAACACCGCCTATTGCACCTGCCATTTCGGATTCTGGGGCATAGAAATATCTAAGATGGCTTTCCTCGAAAAGTTCCTTGTTTGTCCTGTATACATAGTCAATGAGTTTAGTTTTGAATACCTTCCAGTTTTTAATCATGTCATCTCTTACGGATATATCTCCAAGGAAAAACTGAACAGGTATTGAATTCCACCCAACTTTTCCGTTTCCATCTATTATATTGCTTAACTCCTTAGATGAAAAATCCATGCCTTCAAAAAGCATAATATCATTCTCAAGGTATTTCAGGGCTTCCACACCAACCCCCTGTTCAAGTAGCTTCAGAGAAAGGTTCACTGCAAGTTTTCTCAGCTGTTCCTCTCCCAGGTCCTGCAATGTTAGATTACCTGGAATCTTTATGTTTTCAAGAAATTTGTCAACATTTTCAGGCTTTCCCGTCAGGTTCATGAAGAACGGATCTGTTGAATAGGTGATTGAATCTGTGAGGTTTCCGCCCTCAAGGTTTATTCCCCTGAAAACATGGGCTTTGCTGCCGTATGCTTCAACAAGCTGCCTGTTCAGTCCATGAAATCCGCCTATGTCCTGTTTGTCTGAAATGGCACCAGCAACAAAAAAAGGAAGAAGGTCTGCATTGCCCTCATCCATCGCGAGAGCCATAAGAAAAGCCATGGTGGCCCCACAGGCTTCTCTTGTTCCATCTATGTGGTAATCCCTCGCATTGATGTTTATGCCCTTTATTGTGGTACGGTTAAAGAAGTGATGGTCAAGGACAATTATTTTTTCATACTCTGGAACATACTGAACCTGATCAGATCCAGCATCAACAACTATTGTTGTGATATCATCTTCTTCAATTCGTTTTCTGAAGCTCTCCCCATCAAGTGCCTTTATATATCCAAGATGAAACTTTATATCTTTTCTCTTGAGTGCATTTGTTAATATTATGGCGGAACTTGTGCCATCTCCATCATAATGGGCAAGAATCCTCACGTAATCCTCGTTAAGGATCAGCCTAGCGGCAGCTTTTAATCGTTCGTAAAATTCCTTCTCTATTATGTCTTTCAACATAATCAGATTACTTTATTAAGGTTCCATTCCCGTGAAAGGTACCCTTTGCTCTTGTAGTATTTTGTCATTCTCAATATCTTTGCCATTATAAGCTGCTGGCCCCTTTTGTTACTCATATCATTGCGATTCAACTTCATGTGGCGGGTAACGTTCTTATACCTGTTAATAAGATTCATCAGATCTTCTGGGACTTCTGGGCTCAGTTTCTTCTCTTTCAGTACATCACCAATTTTTCTGTTGAGAATTGTCTTTGTTCCCGGGATTCCGTATTGATCCCTCAATCTCACACCTATAACTGAACTCGATGATCCCTCTTTCCTGAACTGGACAATAAGATTCTCTATCTCTTCACTGTTAAGCTGTACCCAGCTTTTAGACTCATCCGAATAGACTCTCTTCGACCCTGACTTTCCTTTTTTTCTGGTATGCATTCGCGCCATTGAAATTACCTTGAACCCTACTGCATTATATAGGTATTAATTACCTTTTTCCTGTGTTATTGCAGATATAGTTTCATGAAAATCACACAAGTCCAAGACGTCTTTCCGATGCAGTTATTATCTCTGAAGCAACCGTCCATATTGTTAATTCGTCCCGGTATATGGAGCACGATTTTCCCATTGAATATGCATCACTTATATAATCTCCCTCAGAAAAACCACCTATTATGTAGGTCATATTATCTTCCTGTGTAAGATCGTCAATGGTTTTTCTCTCCCCTGCAGGTGAAAATACTACTATCTTATGAGAATGCGACAATTTAACGGCATCCATAAGTGATCCTTCAAGGCATTCCAACAATACCATTCCATCACTCTCAATCCTCTTTTTCATCAGGAGGCTTTCAATAAGGCCTACGAATCTGTTATAAGATCTCGGTAGCCTTGTGTCAGGATTGATGGTTATTATTTTATTCATACGGGTATGGATTATTAACCTGAGCTGTTTTTCTCTGTTAAGAATGGAATCCTGGACAACCATGATAAGAGTATGTATTATGTCCGGTCTCCCTCTTCTGTTGGATTCCCCCGGAAAATGCCTGTCTATTGAGCTGTGCATGTAGTTGGAATCCAGAAGGATCTGGTCGATGCTCTTCCCTCTCTTTTTAGCGAGATTGATTATGTTAAAATCACGGGAGAGTTCCGGCGGTATAGTTTCAATTTCAGCGTCTGCAATTACGAGGCTTATCATGACAGTCCCGATGCCATGCTATTGATCATATTGAAATTTTTTGTAAGTACGCAGATAATATGAATTCTATGAAATTATAATCACCAAAGTGACCTTTTCTTGAAGCTGCGGAGGTAGCATTTGAAATCTATAGCAGGAGTTGGTTCTGCCAACTGAGTACAGAAAAATTGGACAGTCTAGGTTTTTAACATACCCCAATAGCTGAAGCGTGTGAGTTTCTCGCTTTTGCATGGTCTTCGCCGTTATCTCTCTCAATCCGGACTGTTTGGAAGGAACCAATTACCGAGTATTAAGGTCGCTGCAGATTTCAGTATTTCCCTTTCAGGGATATCAGTGATTCATTTGCACAACCCCGTCTGTGCACAATGGGAGATAAGCCTTTATATGCGTCAAGTCTGGTGATAACGCAGAGATGTTCAACCTCTAATGGATTATATTGATAGGGGAACTATCAACATCTCATTTTTAGGACTTATCCAGTGGATTCTCTTCGTATTTCTAATTTCGTAGACCAATACAGTCGTTTCATAATACATCTCACCCTGAAGTCTGGATCCGCACTGCTCTAAAATCGTAAAAAAGGCTCCTAGTACGGAATACGAGTAGGAGGTTGAAGTCCACATTTCAGATCTTGACACTGATGCTGTCACAGTAAACTGAAATATTAACATTCTATGTGATGTTGACGCCGCAATTTACCATTTTATGTTGCCACTGGAACAGCTCCTCAATTTTCCCCATAAAAACCGATGGATGAAGAGTCTATTTAGAACGGGAGAAGGATGCCAAGGAAATTGTGGAAATACACCATCATGTTACTGAAATTGAGAGGGGAAAGCGACCATATATAAACGTCCTTACAGTATGGTCAGATGCCAATTAAGGGCAGTCACTGTTATGGTTCCAGGGCAGTGCCTGCGAGTCTCTTTTTAAGGTTATTTCCGGAACCGTAAAAAAATACAAGCAGTGCAACCACAATATTTATTGAGAATATGATTCCCCAGAAAATCATGGGCATATGTAAGAAGAATGGTAGTATGGATGTGCCAAATACAATTGCCAGGGGGCTGATTGTGCTTGAAAACACCTGGAATACCCCATAATACTGACCCCTCTTGTCAGATGGAGCCATCTTTCCAATGGAGCTTGTAATTGGGGGTGATGATATATTCTCCCCTATCGTCAAGAACGCTATATCAATCAGGATAAAGTAAAAGTTAGAGGAAAACGAAACCATGAGAAAAGTAATGGCATAGAATACCAGGCCAAGTGAAATCCTTCGCGGATCGGAAAATCGCCCTACAAGCCTGTTGACTGGTAGTTGGAAGACTGCGACCACAATTCCGTTTATGGCGTACATGATTCCTATCTGGTAGGCCGTAAAGAGATAATCCGTGGAGAGAAAAAGGGTCAGGGTGGGGCCCCATTGACCAACAGCAAAGAAAGACAATGCGATGAGGAGGCTCCAGCCCATGAAAATCTTATCGTTCCAGGGAAACTTTATTTTCCTTAGGATCACAGATTCGGTTTCGTTGGCTATCTTTGTCTCCTTCACCACAAAGATATACACTGCCCACTCGAATAAAGAGGCTATTGCAGGTGCTAAAAATACCATGGTATAGCTTATGCCTGCAAGAAGACCTCCTATGGCCGGACCAAATGCAAAACCAATGTTGCCCGCAATTCTTATGATACTGAAAGCCTCTATCCTTCCAGTAAGTGATGTTGTGTCTGTAATTATCACATTATCTGCAATTGCCTGTATGCTTCCAAAGGGTGCTATGAAGAGGTATATTATCTCTACTATGGGCGTAGGCGAGGAATACTGTATTGCAAATGAAAGAGAGAGAAACAGGACAAAAACAATTGGAGGAAGAACGAGGACCACTCTCCTTCTTCCAATCCTGTCGATAATTCTCCCACCATAAAGCGCAAAGGGGAGAGAAATTACAGAAGTGAGGAAGAAAAGAAGACCAATCACCACGAATGATATATGCCGGATATCTGCAAGGTAAAGTGGGATTATGACCCAGGCAGCGGATCTTCCGAAAGTTCTTATGAATTCAGTTGTGGAGATGGCCTTTACAAAAATATTCAACCGGGGTTTTCCTCCGGTAACCGGTTTAAAAATCGACATAAAGACCTGTTCTTTCCCATGTATATTCCAGGTGTATTTATCGGTTATTAAGAATCATATGCCTCGCAGTTGAAATTCAAAACAGCGAGATTACAAGTGCTCCAGCAATGGCAAGTAAAATGCCGAATATCTGGATTGGAGCAAGTCTCTCCCGGAAGAACAGGACTCCGGATATTGCGATGGTCGCTGGAAGTATTGCAACTATTGATCCGGCCAGTACAATGAAGTCACCGGAAATCGCGGATGCGTATATCACATTACCACTCCCATCAAGAAGTCCAGAGAGGATTCCCAGAGCCAGCAAAGATCTGTAAACATTTGGTTTTTCAACAACAGTACTCTTCCTGGTTACCATTATTTTAGGAAAGAAAATAACGGTTATTATGAAAAATCCGACAATCCTCGCAAGGAGAAGGGGGGTCGTGGAAAAATGAACGGCAAAGATGGCTTCGGAAAGTGGTATATAGTACAGCCCCCAGCTTATATTGGCCGCAGCAGCAAGGAGAAGCACCTTGTTGATCTTGACATTTCCATTAAGGGAAACCAGAAGTGCGCCCATTATTATGAGTGTTATCCCAATATAAGTAAATAATCCGGAACTCTCTTTGAGGAAAAGAATTCCTATGGAAATAACTATTATCTGCTGCAGGTTAATCATTACCCCTGCGCTTGAGACATTCTCCTTTTCCAGTGCCTTGTAAAATAAAATGTAACCTATCCCAAGCATCAGACCGGAAGCAAGAGAAAGCAGCAGGAAACTGGAGTAGTGAAAGATAGGTTTTTCAATGAGAATGGCAATTATCATTGGAAATATGCCAAAACCAACAACTATGGAAGATGTTCTATAGGTCCCTAGAGAAGTGCTAACTTTCTTGATGATTGTGTTGGAAAAAGTCCACAGTGTCAGAACAGTCAGGGACAGAAGCAAGCTGAACTCTACTATCATATATTTTCCTTTATGGTAGCGGAATATGCTTCAGATATTAATCTTAACCGGGCATATTCCCTCCACATGTCATTTCATCACAGTAGTATATAGATGATGGAAACAATCATTGCCGCGATGACTGTCAAACCCATGTTCTTTGTTTTGAGAACAACCACGAATGCGACTGCCAGTGAGATTAGAGTTGCCAGATCAACTTTCTGGACATTATAGACAAAAAGTGCGGTGAATGCAGAAACAGCCAGCATATCAAAGATTTTTTGCAGGCTTTCGCCACTCCTGAACTTTGAATAGAACGCCCATGGCAGGAATCTCTGAAGAAAACTCAGGGCAGCCAGAGAGATGATTACCATAATCAGGTACTCAAACATTATTCTCACCTCTTCTCCTGGTCAACAGAATTCCAACAATGAGTCCTGACAATATGGGGACGATTAACACAGTGAGCGGGAAATCCCACATCCTTCAGGGGTGGGATGAAAGCGAACAAATTTATTTATATATAATTACTACATCCGTCAGTGATCATGAAGAAATACGTGGAGGATCAGAGTTCCACATGATAAGGACGTATAAGTTCAGGATATATCCAAAGAAGCATCAGATAAAATCAATGAACACCATG
>JAKADT010000123.1 GCA_021820245.1 Thermoplasmata archaeon
GCAAAAGCATAAAAGTTGCTTACCCCGTACAGTGCTGATGAAACTACCAGTATGCTTGGAAAAGCGATGTCTCCAAACCCAATCATAAGTGTATCAGACTCTCCGGATTCCCCGCCGTCTCCTCTCCTGTCGAACTCCATATCCTTATATTTAAGCCCACGTTTTGATGGTATTACAAAAAGCATTGGAAGACTTTCATCCACTGCAACTCTTGCCAGATCAACCATGTGCTTTGTCTTGTATACTGCAATATAGTCATATACTGCAAATGCTGCCAGGAATGCGACAGCTGCCCATACTCCTATTATAACACCCCAGATTGCTGCTATGCCAGCCGAAAGGATAAACCCGGATATGTTAACAACGTACCACTCGTTCCTGAACACGAGTAGATATACCATCACAGCTGGAAGAGCAACAATGAAGATCAAGTATTCCGTCTCTGTCTGGGCAATAACAAGTCCCACAATGGATGCGATGAAAAACGTTACATATGCCATTGAAAATATGAACACCCCCTT
The DNA here is from genome assembly GCA_021820245.1 of Thermoplasmata archaeon. Lineage (GTDB taxonomy): Archaea > Thermoplasmatota > Thermoplasmata > Thermoplasmatales > Thermoplasmataceae > Oxyplasma. Next base: position 522 of record JAKADT010000123.1, read on the forward strand.
TATCACACGTATGTGCTTCTTTCTAGCGAGGTAAAGCACAACAAATGTAAAGATAATGGCAATCACAATGTAAAATATAACATACTGGAACCCGCTCGACGATGTGGGCGCAGCATCACTCGGCTGTGTCTGGTCAAGGATTTCAGATACATATATGGCAAAAAGTGAGGTTATTATGAAGATGCCTATGGAGAATATTTCAGGCAGGTTTTTTTTCATCGCCGGCCACCTTTTCCTTTTTCTTATTGAACTGGCACTCCATCTTGGGACAGAATTTCCATACTCTCTTATTGCGCATTGACACCAGTATGGGACTGCCGCAGAATGTGCAGGTTTCACCCGTGAATTTTACAACACCCATCTGGGGAAGCGGATAAGTTACTGTGCAGTCCGGGTAGTTGGAGCACCCCAGAAATCTCTTTCCATACCTGGACTGTCTGACTACGAGGTTTCCCGAATCGGAGGGACATTTTCCCATGTTTTCCTTCTGGGTGTTGAATGTGCATTTTGGATCTGCACACCTTGTTTCAGGAGATTGCCCCCTTCTTATGACCTTTATCTGTGGAAGGCTGCATTCAGGACATGTTTTGTCCGTGGGTTGGATGAGTCCATTTATATTCAACCTGAAATCGTTTTTGCACCCTTCTGTTGTGCACGTGATTCTTATGTTCATTCTATCCTTTATGAGGACGATGTCGGAATCCCTGTGTTCCGTGCATTTTCCGATTACATCGCCCATATTTATTGACTTCTTGATTGTTCTATTGATCAGTTCCTCCTTGTCCTTGAATGCGTCCAGAACACTGTGAAGCATTTTTCTCGACCTGTTCACCACCTCACCTTTGCTCATTCTTTTTTCGGCTATACCGTCCATTTCAACCTCGAGCTCTGCTGTCATGTCCGGTTCTGATATCTTGGAGTCCACCGTGAGAACAGATTCGATGAGTCCCATCCCAAGATTTGTGGGCCTAACTGGATTGCCTTCGATAAATCCTCTTTTTTGCAGTTTATCTATTATGTCATGCCTGGTTGACTTTGTCCCCAGGTTAAGTTTCTCCATCTCCTTTATGAGTGATGCGAGATCATATCTCCATGGAGGCTTGGTCTTGTCCTCCTCCATGTCCCATTGATCGGCCTTCACCTTTTCACCGATTGAAAGTTCTGGGTGGAAAGACTCCTGCACTCTTGTATATGGATAAATTTCCAGCCACCCGGGATCGGTTATCTTCACACCTTTTGTGTTGAATATTTCTCCCGAAATATCAATTCTTGCGGTTGACACATCTTTTTCCCCTTCTCTGAAAAGAGTGGCAAGAAAACGCCTCGCAATAAGATCATAGACCTTCTGGAAATCACCTGTCAGTTTTCCCTTCTGCGGAGCATTCACGGGATAGATTGGAGGATGATCAGTTGTTTCCATCCTTCCCCGGGAGGGTCGTATCTTCTCCTGGGAGAGGACCATGCCAACCTCCTTTGAAAGATGGGTATCCTTTAATTTTGCAAGTATACTTCTAAAATTAATGGATTTGTGATACACTGTGTTGTCGGTCCTGGGATAGCTGATGAGTCCCTGAGTGTAGAGACGCTCAGCAATATTCATTGCCCTGGATGGATTCACCCCGATTCTTGATGCCTCTCTGAGAAATTCAGTTGTGTTGAATGGAGCTGGTTTGTATATTTTCTCCTGCTTTCTTTCATATTCAAGGACGTTTCCATTCTTTCCGTTAATTATACCGAATATCCTCTCAGCTTCAGAACGATCGAAAATGTCTCCCTTTTCATGTATTCCAGTAAATTGACCGCCTTTGTTGAATAATACCTTGATGCGCCAGAAGGGAACAGGCTGGAATGCACGTATCTCTTTTTCCCTTTTCACAATGAGTGCCAGTGTTGGGGTCTGGACTCTTCCAATGGAGAGAAAACTTTTCCCAAGTCTCTTGGACGCCAGTGAAAAAAACCTTGTCAGCACTGCCCCCCATATTAGATCTATCTCTTCCCTGGCCCCAGCAGAATCAGCCAGCGCGTAGTCAACATCTATAAGCTGATCGAAAGAGGATTTTATCTCCTCTCCTGTGAGGGCACTGAACTTCGCCCTCTTTATAATCTTCCCTGAAATGTATTTCTCTGGAAGGAGCGAAAGTGCTTCCGCGCCTATAAGTTCCCCTTCCCTGTCATAATCTGTTGCGACTATTAATGAGCTGGACTCCGCAGCAAGTTTCGTCAGTGAATTATAAGAACTTTTATTTTTCACATCCTGTATTATTTTTGAATCTATGAGTGTGTTAAGGTCCACTGAAGACCAGTTTTTCATTTCCGGTGGGAAGTTTATCTCAACAATATGCCCGCTAAGTGCTACAAGATAGGTTTTGTGGCCGTTATCCTCAAACTCAATATAACTTAGCCCTTTGTCCCTTTTCTGCTTTGACTTTCCATCAGACAGGAAGTAAGCAATTCTTCTTGCCGCATCTGCTTTTTCAGCTATAATCAATGTACTGTTCAATGAAACACCACTTTTTCAGATTCCCCGTAAGGGATGGAGGCATTCTCTCCATACTATTTAAGGTGAACCATTTGGTGAAGCATACCATACA
>JAKADT010000032.1:0-14465 GCA_021820245.1 Thermoplasmata archaeon
GGAAGCTCTTCTCTTTCAGATACCGGGACGGAAGAGATATGGATGTTGAAGAGTCAGTTTTTTCAGCCGAGGTCAGGAAAGGCACTCCGGTGGACCTTTCAAAAAATGTCTACCCTGAGCATGAGACATTCAGGTGGTGTTCCGCCCCTGATGCAGATAAACTCATGAAATGGGAAACCAACTCGAGGGCAGTGAAGATGGTTATGGAAAATGTTAAAAAATAGTTTTTACGGTGCATTTATTCATTTTGTGAACTAACACAACGTATTTGTTATAGTTACTGTACCCTGACAACAGTAACGTTTTCCTTCGCTTCCCGTATATCCACTGATGTTCTGTATTTTTTACCATTTCTTGAAAATACAACATCCACTGTGTTTCCAAGTCCCGTGCTGGAGAGTTTCTCTATGAGGCTTCTCATTCCACTGATCCTGGCATTTCCCATGCTCAGAATTATATCTCCAGGCCTCAGGCCGGATTCGTATGCAGGTGACCACTGATCAACCCTTACAACCAGAACACCGCTTTTTATTGATGAACCACGCATCCTGATCTCATTCTCGTCAATGTCCACTCCAGATATGCCGAGCCAGGGTCTTACCACATGTCCCTTTGAGATTATGTCCTCCATGACTCTCTTCACGGTGTTCACCGGTATGGAAAATCCCATTCCCTGTGCAAATGGTATCATTGCCGTGTTCACACCGATGACCTTTCCCTCTATATCTGCCAGTGGGCCTCCACTGTTTCCCGGATTAATCGCAGCATCAGTCTGTATGAGACCCTCGAAAATAAAATCGGCCCAAGGCATTGGCCTGTTCTTTGCACTTATGACACCAAGTGAAACTGTAGGACCTCCCGGTAAAGCCAGAGCATTTCCCACTGCAAGCACAAACTGACCTACCCTGAGTCTGTCTGAATCCCCCATTTCTGCTGGAACGAGACCTTTTGCGTTTATTTTCACAACTGCCACATCTGTCTGTGGATCCGATCCTAAAACCTCTCCGTCAAAGCTTTCACCTGAGTTCAGGATGACCTCCACGTTCTCTGCGCCCTCAATGACATGGTTATTTGTGATTACGTATCCATCAGCACTTGCAATGAAACCGGAACCTGAACCTTTCATTGGGGCGATACCGTATCTCATATCCCTTCTCAGTTTCAGGCTGTTTATGCTTACAACAGAATTCTGGATCTTTTCCACCGATTTTACAATACTTTCCTGAAGATCTTTCAATCCTTCCATATACTCACTTCCCTTTTACCTGCCTCCCTTTCCTGTGAAAGAGGTTTCAGATTTAGAATAACATCTAAGTTAATATATTGGAAAGTTTTAACGTGCTTACCAGGTGAAGTTGAATTGACTGAGTTAAAACTGATGCGTCTGAAGCCTCCAGCAAAGAACAGCGTGCTTCTGGAGAAATACGGGGAACTCATGAGGTTATGGACACTCCCCGTGACATATGCACTGGGAGAAAGGGATCATTCTGGGTTCAATGATCTGAAAAAAAGGATTGAGGGCATAAATTCCACCACACTTTCAAAAACTCTTGACCTCATGGAGAAAAATGGCCTGATTGACAGGGTAATAATACCTGAAAAACCGGTAAGGGTTAAATACAGCCTTACCGAGAAAGGGCTTGAATTCCACAGAATAATGATGGAACTCTCAGAATTTGTGGAAAACCTGTGTGCCGGACACGAATGATCTCACTGGATCCATTTAAGGATCTCTTCAGTCTTTCTTACACGCCCTATTCTTTTTAACACATATTCCACGGAATCCCTGTGTGATTCTTCAGAGAGATCTGACATTGCATCTTCCGGGAAAACCTGCTGGTAACCATATTCATAGGCAAACCTTGCTGTGCTTTCCACTCCGTATTTTGTGGCTATTCCGCAGAGCACAATTGTTTCAATTTTCCTTCTCCTCAGCTGCAGATCAAGGTCAGTGCCATAAAAAGCCCCCCATTGTTTCTTTGTGATTATGACATCATTCCCTGATCTTTCGAGTTCCGGGACGAATTCATGCCAGTCCTCAGGCATATCTCCTCTCCTCATCTGCCCGGAATCGTTAAGAGGGTGAAGTGAGGTATCAACATCGGAATAAACGTGAACAAGGAATACAGGCATGCTTTTTTCCCTGAATTTCCTGGCCAGACTTGCAGCGTTTCTTACAACCTCCCTGGTGTCGTACGGTTTTGTTGGCATTGATACTATACCCTTCTGCAGATCTATCACAATGAGTGCTGTTTTTTTATGGTCCAGAAATTCTGAAGTCATGCGATCATATTGGATTTTTATATATAAATTCAAAGGTCTGCCGGCGTACAACCCCCAATAATGTCCGGGAATTGTCCATTATCTCCACCCTATGCCCTGACAAAAATACATGAACATCCGGATGGAAGGTTATGCCATATTTTTATAAACAGAGTTTTCTTTCTCATCCTGGGCATGATGGGCCGGTATTTTACGGGGATACATTGCCATTGCTGTAAGAAGTACGAGAAGAATGCCTGTGTTTGGATCCGTGCCCAGTGGAGTGTATATTCCCCCGAAAAGTTCACCCGGTACCCATATGAATATTGAAAGTGCAATTGAAATATACAGGAAAATGTTCTTCCCACCCTTTCCACTCCTGAAGAGAACCAGACCTGAACCGGTGTAAAGAAACAGACTCGCAATGAATATATCGAAAATTGCAGATTGTGATGCTGAAATGCCCACGAACCAGTTCACAGCGAGATCCCATGTGACGTTCCTGCTCATGAAATAGTAAGGTTGCATCTGGAGAAGGAAACCGAGAATAAAGATGAACCCCAGTGAATATTTTGCAATTTTTACCGAATTGATTTCGGACCTTTCCATATTTTTCATGGGGTACAGTATGATTCCAGCCAGTGCATACAGAATTGCCGCTCCAGGTGCACCTGTGAGGAGCGACGCACGTCCCGTAAAGAGACCACCGAAACCCTCACCGATCCACCACACAGCCACTGCCCATATTACAGAGAATATTATTGCCGCCCGGATGTATTTTCCAGTTATGAAGAGTATGCCGATTGCAAGCTGTATCAAACCGAACATGATGTCAAAAACAGCAACGTTCCCAAGAATGATTTTACCCGCCAGATATATTGGGTATGCAATATCCATTGGTTGATACCATGTATTTGGCCAGATTACTGATGTGACAAAATTCTGGGTGAACATAAGGGGTTTGAACTGCATCAATCCATCCAGCAGCCATATTGATCCAAGAATCATGAGAAATTTTCTGTTCCGTGACATCATGCTAACAACAGTCCTTGAAAACATATTAGTGCTGCCCCTTAAAAAAAAGGCATATGTTTTATATACATTAATGGCAGATTGGTCTAAATTTAATTATATGTGACGGGGATTAAAAATCATAAACTGGAAAACCTATATATTGAATAAAAGAATGTTAAAATGTAATTAAAAAGGTGCTTTATTTTGGATAAATTAAGATTGATTCAACAGATTAAAGAGATGGACTGCGAGGACCCATTCCAGTATCTTGGCCCGCATCCCCTGGCAGGCGAAAAGATTGCTGTGAGGGCATACCTTCCAATTGCAAAGAGATCGTGGTTACTTTATTCTCAGGATATGGACAGGGTTGAAATGAAACAGGATGGAGATGGATTCTTCTCACTGGAAACTGATTCAGGAAAAACAGCTAAGGGATACAGGATCTCCTACGAGGACGAAAGTGGTTACATAACCACTTCTGAGGACCCTTACGCGTTCCCGCCTTCCATGAGTGATTTTGATCTCTATCTCTTCAAAAAGGGAGAGCTCTACAAAAGTTATGAAACAATGGGATCTCATATTGTCATGGTTGACGGAGTGAAGGGTGTAAGATTCATAGTATGGGCACCCAACGCAAAATCTGTTTCCGTTGTGGGCAATTTCAATCACTGGACCAGGGGTATGCATCCCATGGCAAACGTCAAAATGTCTGGTCTCTGGGAACTCTTTATACCTGGAATTTCGGAAGATGAGCTTTACAAATTTGCCATCAGGTCAAAGGTGGATGGAAAGATCAGTGAAAGGACGGATCCCTATGCTTTTTATACCGAAAAAAGGCCAAGAACAGCATCCATTGTCACAAACCTTGAACATAAGTGGTCAGACAACGACTGGGTTAATGAAAGAGATAGAACAGCATACAGGAATTCTCCAATGGCCATATATGAGGTACATCTTGGATCATGGAGAAGAGGTCCTTACAATACCTTCCTGAATTACAGGACTATTGCTGATGAATTGGTGGATCATGTCAAAAAAATGGGATTCACACACATAGAGCTCATGCCGGTAACAGAGTATCCTCTTGACGAATCATGGGGATACCAGGTGGTCAACTACTATGCCCCAACATCCCGTTATGGAAATGTCCAGGATTTTATCTATTTCGTGGAGAAATTTCATGAGAATGGCATAGGTGTGCTTCTTGACTGGGTTCCAGCACATTTTCCTGACGACAGTTACGGTCTCTCCATGTACGATGGCACGCACCTGTATGATCACGCTGATCCAAGAAAGGGGACCCATCCTGACTGGGGTACAAGAATATTCAACTACGGAAGGAACGAGGTGAGAAATTTCCTGATATCCAGCGCACTTTTCTGGATTGATAGATACCACATTGACGGGATTCGCATTGACGCTGTTTCATCAATGCTGTATCTTGACTACTCCCGCAAAGAGGGTGAATGGGTACCAAACAGGTATGGTGGAAGAGAAAATCTTGAGGCCATAGCATTTCTGAAGGAGCTCAACACAAAGATTCATGAATATTTTCCAGGAGCAATATCAGTGGCAGAGGAATCCACTGCATGGGGAGGTGTTACCAGTCCCGTGGAGCTTGGTGGGCTCGGGTTTGATTACAAGTGGAACATGGGATGGATGCATGACACCCTGGAGTTTTTTTCCAAGGATCCCATTTACAGGAAATTCGATCTGGGAAAGCTGACATTCTCAATGTGGTATGCATTCAGTGAAAGATACATACTACCAATCTCCCACGATGAGATAGTCCATGGCAAGGGATCTTTATTCGGGAAAATGCCCGGAGACAGCTGGCAGAAGCTTGCCAACATCAGGCTCCTTTTTTCATACATGTTTGCATTTCCTGGAAAGAAACTCATATTCATGGGAAATGAGTTCGGTCAGGACGAAGAATGGAATGCACTGGAAGAGTTAAGATGGGGGGAGGCTTCACAGGATGGAAGAAAAGGCATATTTAAACTTATATCTGACGTGATGAAAATATATGAAGATTATGATGAAATGCATCAGCTGGACTGTGATTCCAGGGGTTTTGAGTGGATTGACTTCAACGACTCAAACAACACAGTGATCAGTTTCATGAGGATGGACACGAGAAGGGAAAGGGAGATCATAGCAGTGTTCAACATGACACCTGTGCCAAGAACCAATTACAGCATTGGTGTGAATGGAAAAGGATTCTACAGGGAAATATTCAATTCCGATTCGGAACATTACGGTGGAAGTGGGATGGGAAATTATGGAGGAGTCTATTCAAACCGGTACGGAATCCACGGAAGGTCATATTCCATGGAGATAACCATACCTCCGCTTGCGGCACTTTTCTTCATCCGGGAGGGAAAAGCAGATGGAAAATGAGGACGCAATTGCCATTGAAAATGTATGGCCTGAACTTGACTGTGGAAAATTCAGTGCAAAGGCCATTATGGGAGATATATTCAGGGTAAAGGCTGATATATTCACACACGGAACAGACATGATCAGTGCGGATCTGAAATACAGAATAAGGGGGGACCGTGACTGGGAATCAGTGCCAATGAATCAGGGAGAGAATGATTCCTGGACTGGAACCTTTGAACTCACTGTTACAGGTTCATGGGAATATACCATAGAGGCGTGGGTTGACAGTTTCGCAACACAGTCCAGAAACATTGAGGCATGGATCAGAGGGGGCGAAAGCATTGAATCCGACCTGAAGGTCATTATCTCCATGATGAAGTCCATATCCCTGAAATGCAACAGGAAAGATTCCGCATTCATTGGAAAGAAAATCACCATGATAAATAAAAGTGACCCGGCTGATGTTCCGGAAATTCTAAATGATCCCAGATTGAAGACCATTGTAAGGGAACATCAGGACAGAAAGGGTCTGACTGTTTTTTCACCCATATTGAATGTAAATGTTGAAAGGAGGAAAGCAGGATTCTCAAGCTGGTATGAGATCTTCCCGCGATCACAGGGGAGCAAATTGGGATTATCTGGTACTTTCATGGACTGCGAGAAGATGCTTCCATACATATCCTCAATGGGATTCGATGTCCTTTACCTTACTCCGATACATCCAGTTGGAATTTCGGAAAGGAGGGGAAAAAATGGTGCAAGAAATGCGCAACCTGGTGATCCGGGAAGCCCATGGGCAATTGGAAACAGCACAGGCGGACATGATGCCATAAACCCGGACCTTGGAACAATGGAAGATTTTTTGCACCTTATAGAATCCGCTGGAAAATATGGCCTTGAGATTGCGATGGATATTGCATTCCAGTGCTCGCCTGACCATCCCTACGTTACTTCGCACCCCCAGTGGTTCTACCACAGGCCCGATGGCACCATAAGATATGCGGAGAATCCACCAAAGAAATATTATGATATATATCCCCTGAATTTCGACACTGAAGAAAGAGAGGAACTCTGGAATGAACTGAAACGTGTGATACTGTTCTGGGCCCAGAAGGGCGTGAGAATATTCAGGGTTGACAATCCACACACAAAACCACTGGATTTCTGGAGATGGATCATTGAGAACGTGAAAAAGGAGTACGATGATGTTATTTTTCTTGCAGAGGCCTTCACCAGGCCAAAAGTTATGTATGAACTGTCAAAATTGGGGTTCTCAATGTCTTATACATATTTCACGTGGAGGAATTTCGATTTTGAGATCAGGGAATATTTTTCGGAGCTCTCTTCCCCCCCTGTTAAGAGTCATTTCCGCCCAATGCTGTTCACAAACACCCCGGATATACTTCCACCCATTCTGCAGAATGGAGGAAGACCCGCTTTCATGATGAGATCAGTGCTTGCAGCAACACTGTCACCGCTATGGGGGATTTACAGCGGATTTGAGATTTGCGAGAATGAGGCTGTACCTGGAACAGAAGAATACATGAACTCTGAAAAGTATGAGATAAAATTCAGGAACTTTGATGCGCCGAACAATATAAGAGCACTAATAACAAAGCTAAACTCAATAAGGAGATCTGAAAAAGCTCTCCAGTCAGCTGGAAACGTGGAGTTTCACCAGAGTGACAACTCCAACATAATATTTTACTCAAGGCAATCCAGTGACGGTGGAGATACTGTAATGATAGTGGTTAACCTGAATCCGTATGAGATCCATTCAGCCACTGTTAGAGTTCCCATCCAGTCCCTTGGTGTTGGTTCCAGCGAACCATATAAGGTCAGAGATCTGCTCACTGGCGATCTCTATGTCTGGCAGGGAGAGTATAATTATGTGCGCCTCATACCGGGAGAGAGACCTGCCCATATACTTAAACTGGAACGGTGATAATTGTGGAAAGCAACCCTTTATGGTACAAAGATGCGGTTTTTTATGAAGTGCCCGTAAAATCATTCTACGATTCAACGAATGATGGTTTTGGAGATTTCAATGGATTGAGACTGAAACTTCCATACCTTCATGATCTTGGAGTTGACTGCCTCTGGCTACTCCCATTCTATGAATCACCAATGAAAGATGACGGTTACGATATTGCCGACTTCTATTCCATTCAGCCCGATTACGGCACAATGGACGACTTCAAGGCGTTCATAAAGGATGCACATGACCTTGGAATAAGGGTCATAGCGGATCTTGTCCTCAACCATGTATCGGATAAGAACGCATGGTTTCTTGAGGCAAAGAAGAGCAGGGATTCCCCAAAGAGAGACTGGTTCGTCTGGAGCGATACTGATGATAAATACAGGGAGGTAAGGGTGATCTTCATAGATACCGAGATCTCAAACTGGACCTGGGAACCTAACACAAAGCAGTACTACTGGCACAGATTTTACAGCCATCAGCCAGATCTTAACTACGATAACCCGGAGGTCCGTGAGGAGATGAAGAATGTGATCAGGTACTGGCTTAACATCGGGCTGGATGGATTCAGGTGTGATGCCGTGCCATACCTGTTTGAGAGAGAGGGCACCAGCTGTGAGAACCTCCCTGAGACTCACGCCTATTTCAGGGAGATCAGGAAGATGGTTAATGAAGAATTCCCGGAATGCATTCTCCTGGCAGAGGCAAACCAGTGGCCAACTGACGCGAGGGAGTACTTTGGGAAGGGTGATGAATTCCACATGGCCTTCAACTTCCCGCTCATGCCAAGAATTTTCATATCGCTTGCGAAAGAGAACAGCTACCCCATTGTGAATATCATAAACCAGACGCTTGGCATCCCTGAAAACTGTGACTGGTGCATATTCCTGAGAAATCATGATGAACTGACCCTGGAAATGGTTACGGATGAGGAGAGGGATGTCATGTATGCTGAATACGCAAAGCTTCCCAAGATGCGCCTGAACCTTGGAATAAGAAGAAGGCTTGCCCCACTTGTTGACAATGATCGAAGCACCCTTGAACTCCTCAATGCACTCATATTTTCTCTTCCGGGTTCACCGATCATATACTATGGCGATGAAATTGGCATGGGTGATAACATATACCTTGGAGACAGGAATGGTGTGAGAACGCCAATGCAGTGGTCACATGATCGAAACGCCGGTTTTTCCACCGTTGACACTGAGCAGCTCTATTCTCCCGTCATAACAAATCCAAACTACAGCTTTGAAAGCGTGAATGTGGAATCCGAACTCAGGCTCAATTCCTCACTCCTGAACTGGATGAAAAAGATGCTGCGCGTGAGGAAGAATTACTCAAAACTGCTTGGAAGAGGGAAGATAAGATTCATAGAACAGAAAAACAGGAGAGTCCTTGTCTATGTGAGAGAGTTTGAGGATCAGAGGATGCTCTGTATATACAACCTGTCACGTAGACCGACCTACGTGGAGCTGAATCTCCCTGAATTCAGGGGTCTCAAGCCACTTGAGGCCATTACCAGGGCACCTTTTCCCAGAATTGGCGATCTACCATACTTCTTCACCCTGTCACCCAGATCCTTTTTCTGGTTGAATCTCACCATACCGGATCAGGATGACGAGAGGGATTTTGATGACTGACCTCAGAGAAGAAGATTTTCTGGGAAGAACAGGAGACGAGATCCTTGATTACGTGAAGAAACAGAGATGGTTCGGGCAGAAGTCCCTTGAACCGGAACATTTTGGGATTCTGGATATCATACCCATGGATGATAACAGAACCTTCTTCCTGGTCATTGCCAGGATTGGTTTTTCTGAAAAGAGGGATGCGATGTATTCCCTTCCCATGCGTATCTCCGTCGTGAGGGACCAGGACACAATGGCACAGTTGTACAGTGACGGAAAGGTTCGGTTTGTACAGGATGCCTTCTACGATGCGGAATATGCCAGGACTCTCACCCTTAACATGGCTTATGAAAAGAAATTTACTGGACTTCATGGAAGTGTTGTGTTCCACAGAACAGAATTCTTTTCCCTGCCTGAGTTCAGGACTTTTGCAACCATCAGATCAGAACAGAGCAACAGTTCCTCTGTTGTGGACAGTTCAATGATCATGAAGAACTACAGGTACCTGCAGGATGGAGAGAATCCGGATGTTGAAATGGCAATGGCCTTAACCCTGAGAACGGAATTCAGAAACGTGCCGAAACCACTGGGATACGCCGTGTATGAGGGAAAAGGCATGAAATTATTCACCACGGCTGTTTCCGAATTTCTTGCCGGTTCCACTGATGGCTGGACCTATTACATCGGCATGTTCAGATCCATGATCGAAAGAATGGAAGATTTCCAGTCCTTCAGGAAAGAGATCTACGGGCTGGGTGAAGAACTGGGTGAACTTACCGGAAAGATGCATGAATCACTTTCCTCTGTTGATGATGATTCATTCCGTCCTGAATCAATGGAATTCAGTGATCTTGAGGAAACAGTCAGGGGTTCGATTGAATATATTACCCTGTCTTTTGATCTTCTCAGGCCACTCTCCGGGAAGAACAGAGAGTACACAGACAGAATAGAGAAAATTTCCCGGAAGGGTTATCTGCAGGACGTTGCTGCGGGGATGCTTTCAGGCATATCAGTATCTGAACTGAAAAGGATCAGGATACATGGAGATTATCATCTTGGCCAGATCCTCGTATGGAAAGACGCATTTTACATAATAGATTTTGAAGGCGAACCCCTGAGATCCATGACAGAAAGAAGGAGAAAACAGTCTCCCATGAAGGATCTGGCAGGGATAATAAGATCAATGGACTACCTGGTGTCTCATGTTGTCATGGAGACCGGAAATCAAAGACTCACAGGTGAAAAGGACAGGCTGTTGAAGGATCTACGGGAAATCATCATTGAATCCTACAGAAAGGCATTCAAAGGGTACTGGAAAATACTCCCCGGCGATCATGAACTGTTCAATTTGATCCTTGATCTTTACATACTTGATAAATCGTCCTATGAACTTCTATATGAGATAAACAACAGGCCGTCATGGATTGAAATACCGCTGATTCCGGTTATGAGCATACTTGAATCTGCCGGGTCACGGAAGGATCACTGACTGTGTATCTTGGCCGGGAATTTTTATGAAATCCCCCTGACAAACAATTCGTAAACTATATCATAGATCTTCAGCATGCACATGGCATGCCACGAATAAGAACCGGAAATGCATATATTCAGGGTGCCAGTGTTGAGGAAGGAGGCACAAATTTTGCAATTTTTTCTGAAAACGGAACAGCAGTCGATCTGGAAATATATGCGCACAAAGATGATGGTGATCCCAGGGAGGTTATAAGCCTCAGGGAGAAAGACGGGTTTGTCTGGCATGCATTTGTCTCCGGAATTGAACCGGGCACTTTATACGGGTACCGTGTGGACGGGCCCTACAAGCCGGAAGATGGTCACAGATTCAACAGGAACAAGCTTCTTATCGATCCCTATGCAAAGGCGGTATCGAGCCCGGTCAACTGGAATAAAGACATATTCTCATACAACATGGATGACCCTGCTGCCGACCTTTCCTTTAACGGAAACGATGATGCAAAGTATGTACCAAAATCAGTCGTAATGAGCGATAACTTCGACTGGCGTGGGGTGAAGAAACCTCATTTTCCATGGAACAAGACTGTTATTTACGAAACACATGTAAAAGGCTTCACCATGACCAGGGATGATATAGATGAAAAGATACGGGGCACCTACATGGGCCTGTCATCACCTAAAATGGTGCAGTATCTCAAGGATCTGGGAATAACTGCGGTTGAGCTCATGCCTGTCCATCATAAGATAGATTCTGATTACCTTCTCAAGAAAGGCCTCTCAAATTACTGGGGATACAATACAGTCGGATATCTTGCCCCGGATATCAGGTACGCATCCAGCGATGTTCCGGGTGAGCAGATCAACGAGTTCAAGAACATGGTGAAAACACTGCACGAGAACGGGATGGAGGTGATCCTGGATGTGGTCTACAACCACACAGGAGAGGGAAATCATCTTGGACCCACACTCTCCTTCAGGGGCATAGACAATGCCATCTATTACAGGCTTGATCCAGCGAACCCCAGATATTATGATGACGTTACCGGCACAGGGAACAGCCTGGATGCAGGACATCCACAGGTATTGAGACTCATAATGGACAGCCTTCGCTACTGGGTCACGGAGATGCACGTGGACGGTTTCAGGTTTGATCTGGCGGCAGCCCTTGCAAGGCAGCTTTATGATGTGGACAGGCTTTCGGCATTCTTTGACATAATCTACCAGGATCCTGTCATATCAAGAGTCAAGCTAATCGCCGAACCATGGGACATAGGTCCTGGAGGATACCAGGTTGGAGGTTTTCCCACTCTGTGGGCTGAATGGAACGGAAAATACAGGGATTCCACAAGGAAGTTCTGGAAGGAGAGGGGAAACATAATTGGCGAATTTGCCACAAGAATCTCAGGTTCTCCCGATCTGTATGAGAGCAACGGAAGAAGGCCGCATTCAAGCATAAATTACATAACATCCCACGATGGATTCACGATGTACGATCTTGTCTCCTACAACGGAAAGCACAACGAAGCAAACGAAGAAGACAACAGGGATGGTACTGATGACAATATCAGTGAGAATTTCGGAGCTGAAGGAGACACCGAAGATCAGAACATACTTAGATTGAGAGAGAAACGTATCAGAAGCTTTTTCATAACGCTGCTTACGAGCCAGGGATCGCCCATGATACTGGGAGGCGACGAGATAATGCGAACCCAGAGAGGAAACAACAATGCATACTGCCAGGATAATGAAATTAGCTGGTACAGCTGGAAGCTTGACCAGAAAAAGCTTGATCTGTACGATTTTGTGAAAAACCTCATAGGGATAAAGATGAAGTTCCATGTGCTCAGAAGGAGGAACTTTTTCCAGGGCACTGTTATGCCCGGAACCGACATAAAGGATGTTACATGGGTGAAGAGTGATGGAAGTGAGATGGGGATGGATGACTGGAACTCTGGTAAGGTCAAGGGACTCGGTGTTTTACTTTCCTCAGCCGGAATAGAGGAGGCAAATAACGGAGACGATATTGCAAACAACAACCTCATGCTTCTGTTCAACCCTACAGATGGAGATATAGAGTTCACCATCCCTGAAAAATGGCAGAACATAGATATGCTGATTGATTCCATACCGGAACACAGGGAAATATTTCCCCTGAGAATCACGTCGCATAAAATAAAGGTAGAAGGTGGATCTGCAGCAATACTAATGGAATCACTGGATCAGTGAGAATACCTGACAATGATTGCAGAGTAGGGATGCATATTGAGGATTGTATTTTCAATTCTTCTACCTGACCCGGGTTCCATTATACTCTCATCCTCCGTGTCCAGGATGACCAGACCACCCGTCCTGATATCCACGGGGTGCTCATCTGAAGACAGTGACATTATGACCTTTACACCGGTCTCCCTGTAATCCAGCATAATGATGCGCCGGTCACTGTCAGACCATACTTCTGGTTTAAAACCCTGTATATACTTTTTCCTTATGGATATGAGGTTTCTGTAATAGCTCTTGAATCTCCTGCCAGTTCTGTCCCCTGATCTTGCATGATCCACTTTTGATGCAAGAAACGTCTCAATGTCTCCCGGGTCCGGGATGTCATTACCCCAGTTGAAATCCGAAAATTCGTCTTTTCTCCCCTGGAACACCTTTTCTGAAAATTCCCGTTTCCCTGATTCCATGAAAAATAGGAATGGGCTTCCGGAACCAAACTCCTCTCCCATGAACAGCATAGGGGTGAATGGCGAAGCAAGAACTGCAACCGCAAAGATCAGGGCTTTCCGTTCACCATATATGGTGATGGGCCTTTCCCCAAAAGCCCTGTTTCCAACCTGATCGTGATTCTGCGTAAAGACCACCAGCCTCTCCATGGGAATTTCATCAAATCTCGATCCCCTGGTCCTCTGGAGAAATTTTGAATAAACAGCGTCATACACAAATCCATTCCTGTATGCATGAACTATCTGATTGAAGTCACCGTAGTCCATGTAGTAGCCAGATCTTTCGCCTGAAAGGAAGCAGTGCAAGGCATGATGGAAGTCATCGTTCCACTGACCGCTGAAACCGTATCCGCATTTTTGCCTTTCTGTCACAGTTCCAGGGTCGTTCCTGTCAGTTTCAGCTATGATCCTGATGTTCCTGTCCAGTTCAATTTCAAGCCTGTGAACCAGGTCAGATATTTCAGCAAGTATGTGCTTTGCCGAACTATCATATATTGAGTGTATTGCGTCGATCCTCAGGCCGTCCATCCTGTATTCCTCAATCCAGTACCGAACATTCTGCAAAACAAATGATCTCACTTCATCTGATCCACTCCCATCAAAATTTATGGCATCCCCCCATGGGTTGTGGTAGGTTGAACTGAAATATGGTCCCAGTTCTGTTAACACGTTGCCCAGTGGGCCAAGGTGGTTGTATACAACATCCAGGATCACATTTATTCCCTTCCCATGGCAGTAATCCACCAGATTTTTCAGATCTTCCGGGGATCCATAAGAGCAGGATGGCGCATACAGGAAAACGCCGTCGTAACCCCAGTTTCTGGAACCATAACACTGGGCCAGTGGCATGATCTCAATTGTGTTTATTCCCGTGTCCAGGATATGATCAATATGATCTGCCAGTTCTGGGTAAGTTCCTCCACGGGTATATGTACCGACATGAATCTCCTGAATTATTGATTCTTTCATGTCATAGGTATCCCACCCTTCGCATTTCCATTGAAATTT
>JAKADT010000032.1:14565-16337 GCA_021820245.1 Thermoplasmata archaeon
GCTTCATAATCTCCTGATAGAAAGAGATCCTGGTTTGTTTTCCTGAGGTTAAGCAGTATATGGTTTATGAAAATCTTAAGGCTCCCTTCACTCCATCCCTCCATTATGCCCTTATAATTTTCCCTTTCGTGCATCATTTTAACTTTTTCAAGCATATCCACCGATCTGGAGAAATCCACCCTGCCGCGGTTGTCTGGATCCGTGAAGCTCAGGTTCATAGATTCTGAACCCTGGTATATGTCAGGTATCCCTGGTGCGGTAAGCCTGATGATATTTTCTGAAATGGAGATTACCATTCCGCTGATCTCCGCCTTCATGAATAATTTCATAAATGATGTTCTGAACTGTTCATCTGCCATAGATCCGTCTATGAAGGCTGACATGGCTTCTTCATATTCCGTGTTGGGACTGTTCCAGTCAGTAATGCCGCCACCTTCCCTTGCGGCCTTGATCATCTGCCCATGAATCCTATCACTGAATCTGTCCTCTTTATCCCATCTGTCCGGGGCACATGCAAGAAGAAGCTGGTAAAAGTAATACTCATGATTCTGTGATGGGTACTCTTTCTTCCCATGAAAACTCTTGTATTTCAGATTTACCTGGTGCCACTCCTTAACCGAATCAATCCATGAATCGGGAATCTGTGAAAGTGAGGTGATTCTTGATCTGATATCCTCACCAAGTTTTGTGTCATGGGTGGACAGTGTGTTCATTGTAAGCGGCATGTTGTGTGATCTGTATTTCATGAATCTGTGGAATTCTGCACTTGAGATCGAGAATTTCTGAGGCACGCAGCCAACCTCGTTCAGTGAAATTAAGACATTATACTGGAAGAACAGCTTATCCTCAACGGACTTTGCAATTGTTGCCGGTATGAACTGCTGGATCTTCTGGAAACAGTGCATCGCCCTTCCGTGAAGCATTGTGGAATCTACCATTTTGATCATGGCATCCTGCACCTCTGAAAGTCCGGTCCTCTTCCCTGCCTTTGATATGGTATCCCTGATAAGTCTCATGTCCTCCATGTTTCTTGAAACTGGAGACAGATACGTCCTGTATATCCTGAATGATGCCATCATCTCTTCTATGAAAATACGCAATTCAGCCTCTGTGATATCCTGTCCGTAGATTCTGTCATGAAGAAAGTCATAAAAAATATGGGCAAGGTAGTCGACTTCATGTGAAAAACTGTTCCGGAGATAGATCTTCTTGTTTTCATATGTCAGGCGATCCGGTGTTTTTTTATCACCTGTGAATGAACGATAAAATTCCTTCAGTTTTTTTTCACTGCTTTGGTCCACGAAGAGGTAGGTGCAGAAATAGAGGAAATCATAGCCCGTGGTTCCGTTGGTTTTCCATGATTTCCTGAGTTTCTCATTTCCTGTGAGAACCTTTTCCACCCATACCGGTGCGTTGCCGGTACCCCTGGCAAACCTTATCAGAAAGTTTTCAGGACTGTACAGCCCGTCAATATGATCCAGCCTGAAACCGTCAACTATCCCTCTCTGTAGAAGGCTGAATAACTTCTGAGTCAGTACCCCGAAGTATCTTGGATTCTCGGTACGAAGAGCAATAAGGCTGTTAACCGAGAAGAATCTTCTGTAATTTGTACCCTCTATTCCTGATCTCCAGTATCCAAGCCTGAAATTCTCATTTAGAAGGAATGAATGAAGCCTCTCCGGATCGGAGTTTATTTTTTCCAGGCTCAGGTTGGAAACAACGTTCCCGGACACGGATTTGATGTGTGCAATGCCATTTCCTGAAATGGATAG
>JAKADT010000124.1 GCA_021820245.1 Thermoplasmata archaeon
AGATGAAGAACTTGAAAATATAAGGAAGAATATGTATAATAAACTCCTGAATGCAGAAAATGTGGAGAAAGTGAAAAATATGGATGGAAAATCAGTGGAATTAAATGATGGAAATTTTGACCAGATGGTAAGCAAGCCGGGACTGATGGTAGTTGACTTCTGGGCAGAATGGTGCGCCCCTTGTAGGTTCGTTTCACCAGTCCTGGATGAACTGGCGAAGGAATATGCAGGTAAAATGGTACTTGGTAAACTCAACGTGGATCTGAATCCACGGATTTCAGCAAAATTCATGATAAGGAGCATACCAACAATAATGTTCTTTAAGGATGGAAAACCTGTTGACACAGTAATAGGCGCTCTTCCAAAACCCATGATTGAGTCAAAGATAAAGAAGAACCTGAATTAGTGGATAAGATGCCTAAACAATATGATGTTATAATAGTTGGGGGGGCTTCAGCCGGGTTGTCTGCTGCCCTTTACACCTCCAGACAGAACCTCAAAACCCTTGTGGTCACAAAAGATATAGGGGGCCAGGCACTACTCACTGATTCGGTCCAGAACTATCCCGGGTTCAAGAATATAGGGGGGTTTGAACTTCTCACAAAGTTCCAGGAGCAGGCTACCCTTTATGGCACTGAATTTCTATACGATGAAGTCCTGAATATATCGAAAAATGATGAGGGATTCCTTGTGAAATCATATTCTCAGGAGATCACATCCGAGGTACTCATACTTGCATTCGGGAAAACACCGCGAGATCTTGGAGTACCAGGAGAAAATGAGTTTAAGGGAAAGGGAGTATCGTACTGCGCAGTTTGTGATGGCCCCCTGTTCAAATCAAAGAAGGTTGCTGTTGTAGGCAACGGAGATAATGCCATAGAGGCGGCAAGCTATCTATCATCTCTGGTATCAAACCTGTATATCATCCAGTCTGGAGATAAACCGCGTGGAGACGAGGAGACACTTAATGCCCTGAAAAGTATGAAAAATGTTGAATTTATTACTGGAAGTACTGTTAACAGCATTCTTGGTGAGAAGTCTGTAACAGGTCTTGAACTTAAAACCAGAAATGGAAAAAAAGAATTAGATGCAGATGCGGTATTTATTGAAATGGGATACATTGCAAGAACGGACCTGGTTAAGGATCTGGTGGAACTGAACAAGCTTGGAGAAGTCGTGGTGGACAAATTCTGTTCAACAGGACAGGAAGGGATTTTTGCGTGTGGGGATGTTACTGATACGCCATACAAGCAGGTAGTAATCTCGGCCGGTCAGGGTGCAATTGCGGCTCTGTCTGCATACAACTATATACAGAAAAAGAGAGGTAGGCCAACCTCAAAGACAGACTGGAAAAGTGTACGAATACAGAAAGATGAGAAATCGGATTTCAAACTATCAAGAAATTGATTCTTTGACCAGATGGAAATCCTGAGATTTCTCCTTATGATTTCTCTCCCTGATCTTTTTCGATTCTGATTATGAATTCCCTGGCTCTGGATCTGAATTCATCCAGAGTACCATCATTCACGATCATGTAATCTGCAAGTGATATGACCCTTCCTATACCCCAGGAAAGCTCTCGTTCGTCCCTGCCATTGAGCTCTACTGGATTTTTGACATCGTCCTCCCTGTCACGTTTTAGTATCCTGTCAAGTCGATCTTCGTGATTGGCATAAATGGCAACAACCCTTACGTTCTCGAATTTATTCCTGAAATAATCAAGCTCCTCTACATTTCTCAATCCATCAACGATTGTTTTATCCGGTTCCTTGATGTTTTCAGCTGTTCGTCTGGCCCATATGTCCATACCGTGTGTCAGCCTTTCGGATCCTGCGAATTTACCAATACTGTAATCCTTCTGTTCAATGGCATGTTCACGGGAATATTTTCTTACAGTATCACCCATGTGGACATCTACAAACCCCATGGATCTTGCAACCTTTATGAATTCGTCCTTTCCTGCACCAGGCATCCCTGTAACTATCAGCATTCAAAATCTCCCTGCGTTTAATTCAAAATAAAAGAGCGGGTTTATCCAAAAAGGAATCCCATGCCACCTTCAGCGTTCTCTTCTTCTTCCTTTATTTTCCTGTAAATTTCAGAACCTTCCTTTTCAGGAACCGCCTTAATCTCAGGTCCAAGTATCTCAACTACCTTTGTGAATATGTCGTCTGGTCCCTCTATTACCACTATGGTTGAACCTGGAATGCCAAAACCGGTTCCATCCTTCTGTATTATGGTCTGCCTCCCCACAACATCATCAGAAAGGAGTTTTTCAATCATCTTCCTCTGTTCTGAATTAAGCCGGTAAATTTTGTACATAGCGGGTTAAGCAAATATACAATATAAGAGTGTTGACGGGTCAGGACTGCAGTAATTTGACTTTTATAAGGATTCATAAGGATTTTATTTTATCTTTGGGGAATTCCAGGAGAATTAAAATTTAACACTTCAATTAAAAAAATATTTGAATTACGTAACAATCTGGTAGGGATGTCAGAAATTGACCTTAACCTCATAATAGGAGGACCGCAGGGAGGCGGTATCGATACATCTTCCAATATGATAAGTCGCTCATTTGCAGCTTCCGGGTACAATGTTTTCGGTGTCAGGGAATACCACTCTAACATTAAGGGAAGACACAGTTATACACATCTGAGAATAAAGAAAGAGAGACCAAGATCTCTGAAATATCCGGTTGATATTCTTGTTGCACTTGATGCAGACACACTTTTCGAGCACCTTGACGATGTTTCTAAGGGTTCCAGAATTATCTACGATGCCAGTTTTGAGAATTCTGAGCTTTCACAGGCCAGAATGATAATGAGGGACACCTCAAGAAGAATAAGGGAAAAACTGAATGCTGAGAATCTTCCAAATAATGTGAAGGGTGTTCTTGCTTACATGGAAAAAAGAGGGGCAAAACCACTGAAAGTTCCGTTTGAGAGTATCGTCACCTCAGTTGTGAAGGAAGGACCAGCCACCAGATATTTCAACACTCTTGGAGCAGTTATTACCCTTTCAATTGCAGGACTGGACCAGAAATTTGCGGAAGAGGGAATAAGAGCAGTTTT
>JAKADT010000001.1 GCA_021820245.1 Thermoplasmata archaeon
CAGTTCTACTTTAAGAGTTTCGGACATAAGTACATAAGTACATAAGTACCTTTTAACCTTTGTTATTTCTTTGAAAACATGCGACACACCTAATCCAGGTATGGTGGAAAACAAAGTGAGGTTACAAACCTAAACGGTTCCATATGCTCAGAGTTATGGTCCGTAACATCTCTCTCTTTTACATGAGTGTACCACTGAGTGGATGAAAGTGATCTGTGGCCTAAATGGATTTGAACTTCCCTTATGTCGGGCCTCTTTCCCTGGGAATCCTTTTTAAGAGGGTTGTCGCACACCAGTGCCTTGCTGCGTGTGCATGGAACTTTGGTATTTCAGCCTCGTTTGCAATGGATTTGACCATGTTTCTTGTCAAAGATGCCTTACTTCCTGTTTGAGGATGATGTGAAACTTGGTGGCTTTTCTGGGATATCAGAAATAATCCAGCCCGGTAGCTCGGTGATGGGACAACGTTGTTATTGAAAAGTTCAGTGAAATCAATATCCTGGTATACTTCACGTAAAAAAGCGCGTCCATGCACTGGGACAGTATAGGACAAGACGCTGGCTTTGATTCATTCAATAATGAAAAACAGTTAGGTTGGTGTCCAGTTAAGGATTAGTGTGAAAATGGAGGAGATCAGTAACCGATCTTACGTTTACTTAAACAGTTTCAACACCAGGAATAGAATGAATATTAATGTAAGATAAGGGCTTGAATACTTGAAGAGGGTAAACGAACTTTTTTGATCCTCCTTTCTTGCAAAGGATATCGCAAAGAAAATCAGTGGAACTGAGATAAGCGCCACAACAAGGATGTACGTTATTGAGTCTTCTCCAAAATAAAAAGGTAATATGGAAAAAGCTACTAAAAGCAGAGCAGAGAAGGAAATACATACAGCAGAAGTCCTGTTTGAAAAAACAACTGGCAACATCGGTATCCTGGCACGTTTGTAATCTTCCTTGTACCGATAAGCAAGACTCCAGATGTGCACAGGTATCCACACAACTACCAGGGTAAACAGTAACCATGGTATAATAGAAAATGCAGACGTTACTGTGTACCATCCAACGATGACTGGAAATCCTCCAGAGAATCCTCCAAGAACAATACTCCAGGGAGTCCTGCGTTTAAGAAGATAGCTGTAAATTATAACATTATCTATTATCCCAACCGACATAAAACCGGCTGCAATGAACCTTCCGAATGCCACAAGAATTAGGATGGAGGAGATCACTAAAATTAATCCTAGTCCCAGGCCTTTCAGGGGTGCAATCTCACCTGTGACTAATGGTCTGCGCCTTGTCCTGAGCATAATAGAGTCTATATCTCTGTCAATGTAGTTTGTGAGGGCCTCTGAACCGGCTGAACCAGCAATCAGGGAAACAATAGCTATAATAATCAGGTCAAAATAATTCACCCCAAAATTCCTGCTAGCGAGAACCGCACCGACTGCACCTACAAAAACTAACAACAACCATACCTTTGGCTTCGTGTACCTGAGATACAGCCACAATAGATTTAAGATCTTCATTCTGAACATTACCTACCGTTTAGTAAATATTAGATACTGACAGATTTTACTGTACCCTGATATATTAGTTTAACTATTTAAATACACTCTATTGGTAACTATCTTGATGTCTAATGACTGAACACAAGAAAACATCAGAGCCTGGACTTATGATGGTGCTCTTGAATGTTAAGTACAATATTTTAAGCATACTTACATTCATTTCGGTTTTTTTAGTAATAAGTCCGTTCCTTCCAGGTGTGAACTGGTTCCGTCTTGGTGATTTTACTCTCGACATGATAAATTTCTATCACACTGTCATGATCCCCTTTGTATTTTTACTGCTTTTATATGCCGCAGAGTTGCTTGAGTTGGGAACAACAACAAGAAGAATTATCAATCTAAGTACATATCCCGTCCTATTTGTAACGGCCCTTGGGACTATCCTTTTTTACCCGACCAGCACCCAAACTGCGGATTATACTCTACAAGCAATAAGAGATTTGTGGATGGTTATTCTTGCTCTACTTTTTTTCGTGGATTTAATAGTGCTTCCATTCAAAAACAGGGAAAAAGTGAAGAAGATTTGGGGTGCATATGCACTTATAATAATCACGACCTTATCAGCCGGGATGGCCGCAATTATGGGGATGATCTTTGAGTATGGCACTTTGTTTGGCTATGCTTCCCTCCCCATCTTCAATAACTATGTCGCGAGCATAGGCGGCCTTCAAGTTTTCCTGGGCAACCTTATTACTTCCCATTCTCACGAAATGCTCCCCGCTGTGATGGGCGGTATAGTGGCACTTGCTGCAGTTAGTTTTGGTTATGAAAAACTACCCAGTTTCAAAAGGAATGCGGTAAATCTTGGAATGGTCGTTGCTGTCTTTGGAACTATTTCTTTCACCTACCTATATGTGATATCATCGTTTGGCACCTACGCGATTCCTACTATTGCCCCGTTTGGCCCAGGTCAAATGAATGGATTAGCCCTTGACGACAGTCAAACGGGTATTGTTGGGTTAGGGGCCCTGATAGCAATAGTCGGGCTTTATTATGTGCTTTCTAAGAAACCAATCGATCGCCTCGTTCAACTCTCGGAGTTGCTTACATGGGTTGCAACTATGGCAGTAATGATCGGAATTGGATACGCGATGGAATTTAACGAGGCATATTATGGATTTGGATCGCCTGGTGTTCCTCCAGGTGGTGGCCCAGGGTACAAATATGACATGGCATTTACTGATGGTCACCTGCTTTTCGCTTTCTTCATGATGCCTCTTTTAGCAGGGATAATACTTATCATGATACATTACATACATGAAAATGAAAAGGAAAGGAGAATCATCGTTTATCTCATTGGTGCTGGAACAATAATAGGAGCGTTTGGACTTTTAACTTATGTGATAACCTTATTCTGGCTTCCTGAGGCAATCGGTCTTTCATTGTTGGTGATAGCCATAATAATAACGACCTTTACACTGTCCAGGTCCTCTATCGATAAAAAGAATGCAAACCTGAGTTCTAGCGTTAAAGAATGATCGACCCCCTACCTTTATTTTGAGCAGGTCTCAATGAAATATTTTGAAATCAACAGATTATTATTTCTTCACATAAGCCCCACAATTGAATAGTAACCTTAACTCCCTCTTTTTTATATAACAGATCTATTTCTGGATTTTTGAAGTTTCTTTCTGAGATGTTATTTTACGAACTGTGATAATGATTGCGAATACTCAAATATTGATATATATAGCACGTATATATACCCGCCATGAATAGTATTCCCAATAGGCTATGAAAAATAAGATGAAGGGTGTGCATATCAGGAACTTTGGTGATCATTACCATGCGTATCGGTCAAGATCCATCTATGACAAGAAAACAAAGAAGACAAAGACACTTCCGGGAAAGTATCTTGGCGTTGTTACACATCATGGGATAGTGAAGAAGAGTGAAATAGTGGGCATAAGATCTGATCATACCTGATGGAATAAACTCAAAGATCGCAACCATAGAAAGGATGGCATTCAAGTACAGAAACAGGGGGCACCTGAAGACTGCTATATACTTCAGGTGTGCTAATCTACAGCTTTACCCATGAACCCATATAAAAGAGCGATGACCCGATTCAATAATGTACTATTTCTGACTCAGTCGCAATGAATCAGAGTTATATTTTATCAGTGAAATTACTCTGAATACCGGATGAATGAACTTTGAAAAAGGAGCGAGCAGAAAAACAACGATTATCAGCGCGTCATGTATTATAAAATTCCAGTTAAACAGAGTTGTACCAAAAGAGACCGGAACGATTATTCCTGTTATGCCTGCAAAGAATAGCAATATTGTGAACGGGTAATCTATTGATGATTGCACATCACTTCTGGACCCTTTACTTTCCTTGAGATGTATATAAATCATGCCTGCAGTACCAAGAGTAACAGCAATAGAGCCTATAAGATACGCTATGGCAAAATAACCCGTAATATCTGGATAAAATGAAATTGAAACAAGGGCGGTTATAAATCCGAAGAATACCAGTGAGTGCATTGTCACACGCATATATCTGCTATTATGGTTAGGAACCTTGCACCCTTCACCTCCTCCAAGGAAATTCTTGTGAAATATTGCATCACGAATACCCTTTCCAAGACCTGACACGCTCAGATGTTCTTTCTGATTGATCTTTGACCAGTAAGCGATACCTTCCCAGGACCATAGTGTTATTGTGTAAAGATAAACAAGTATGGTTGCAGATTTAAAAAGTGTGACAGGAATAACAGTTGTCATAGGCAGAGATGAAAAACTGTCAACCCCAAAAGAAAAAGCTGCATATGCTATTGAGATTGCAACGGCAATAATTGTGGAAGTGGCCGTTACCAGTATGGGCTTTTCCAAAGCGAAACCAAAAAACCGTGGTTTGAGGTTATCTTTGTAAGTCTCTACCCTTACCTGTCCAAGAACCTTGGGAATGTTCAGTTTGAAGTCATGTTCTGGTTCATTGTATGGGCATGCATAATAGCAATCTCTGCAGTCATGGCAGAGATTTGATAGATGGTAAATATCCCCCTCATTTAGTATGGATTTGAATTCTATGGCATCCCACACTGCGCAGTAACCTTCGCAATAACGGCAGGCGTTGCAAATGGAGAGTTGTCTCATTGCTTCAGATACTTTAGCATTTTGTTCACTCGTTGTCCCATCCCCCTGCAAGTCTACCCAATGTTGTCCCAATCGTTAATCCAAATCCGGCAAGATACCCTGATCTCAGTACATTTCCTGAAGCAATCTCTCCGGCAGCAAAGGCGTTTTCAAGCTCCCCATCCTTGAGGATTATTCTTCCAGTCGTATTGATTCTCACACCCTGGTAAGTGAACGTTAGCCCAGGCGAAAGAGGATATGCATGAAATGGCGGAGTCTTTATAGGCATTGCCCAATGGGATTTCGGTATCCGCATTTCCTTTTGAGACCAGTTAAAAGGATCTTCATTGACTTTTTTGATTCCCCTGTTGAAATCTGAAATCAATCCAACAAGTTTATCCGGATCCTGCCCAACCACTGCAGCAAGTTCCTCTAAAGAGTTGGCATCCATTGACGGATAGGCTGTTGGCATAAACTTTCCAATGGCTTCATTGTCAATTATAACAAAACACATCTGGGATTCCTGTTCAGCAACCAATCTCCCCCATATTGCGTATCGTTTTGGCCATATGTCTTCACCCTCATCATAGAATCTGTCACCTTTCTTGTTTATAACAATTCCCCAGGGAATCGCGTCAATTCTGCTGACAATACCGGAATCATATTCTGGACTTCTTGAATCAACTGCAACCATGTGACCGGCCTTTTCAACTCCACATAAGATAGCACCATGTTCAATAAGTTGTTTAAGAGGGATTCCTGTATTGAACTTACTGCCCCTAATCTTTATGTTTTTTGTGCCTTCACCCCAAAACTGTGATAACCAGTCCTTGTTGCCCTCGTATCCACCTGAGGCAAAAATGTACTTGTCTGCCTCTAACTCCCTTTCAGAATGGCCATTCTTTATGGTCAGGCTCCTAACTGCACCCTTGGAAATTTTGATTGATGATACAGTTGCGTTGTATAGCACTCTTACCCCCAGTTTTTCTATTAGTTCATAATATGTGTCAACCAGGACTTTTCCACCGCCCATAAAAAAAGCGTTGGTTCTTGAAAGGTTAAGAGTCCCACGGATTTCTTTCTTGAAAGTTATGTTGTGGCTCTGCATCCAGTTTGCCATTTCTTCTGATCTGTCAATCACAAGGTTTGCAACTTCTCTATTGTCAAAACTACCGGATACTGCGAGCAGATCCTCCTTTAATTCGTCCTTTGGATAACTTCCTGAAGTGAACTCGTCTTCGTCGTGAGCATATCTTATATCTCTTGTGTACTTTGAATTGCCTCCTCTTGAGCTCTGAGGAGATCCTTCAATCAAAGTAACTTTGTCCCCTCGTTCCGAAGATTCTATGGCACTGCATAAAGCCGCATTTCCTCCTCCAACAACTATGACATTCCTTCCCATTTACTTGGGCATTTAACCCTCTGATGTTTTTATGTTTTTGGATTCTTCAAACTTTCATCTAACGTGACTTTACACTCATTTTATTTTAGTTGACATTGAAGCGGCATTTTTCACCACTTTCCAAACACTATGGTGTGGGTGCACTAATCCTTTACCATGCTTTCCAGGTCCATTGCCTTTCTGATCAATTTAGAGATATCTGATTTACACTCCATTCTCACTGTTACACTCTTCACTCTTGCCATTACCTTATCCATCCGTTTCATGAACTTTGCCCTTCTTCTCTTCTCAAGGGACTGTGAATGGTACAGTATGATCCTGTGTTCCCTCCCGTATACATTCCTGGAAAGTTCAATATGGGAATCATTTTCAACAGAAAGTTCCATGATGTCATGGTGATCGGACTTTTCCAGAACATTATTTTATTCCTTGTTAAGTCTTTAAAATATGTCGAATAACTTTTCATTTAGAACCAAATTTTAACAGGTTAGAATGGAGCTATAAATATTTCATAA
Source organism: Thermoplasmata archaeon (assembly GCA_021820245.1). Classification (GTDB taxonomy): domain Archaea; phylum Thermoplasmatota; class Thermoplasmata; order Thermoplasmatales; family Thermoplasmataceae; genus Oxyplasma. The sequence continues at coordinate 6,569 of JAKADT010000001.1, forward strand.
TGTTGTATATTAACATGGTAGAGCATGATTCTAAAACGGAGAACATAGCTGGTAGACTGGAAAGGCTACCCTTCAGCAGATTTCATGTGAAATTTGCTCTAATGTTGACCAGCGGAGAGTGGGCTGAGAGCCTTATGCTATTGGGTAATGGTGCCATACTAGGACTTGTTGCTGCAACCTTTGGGTTGACCGGAAATCTTTCAATATACGCACTTCCGGCTTTCTTCTTTATAGGAGAATTTCTAGGGTCAATCTTCTTTGGAAGACTTGCCGATACACGAGGCAGAAAAGCTGTGTTCCTGTATAACCAGCTGATTTTTGGTATGGGAATGATCATAGCAGGATTCATGATGGACTGGCAGTTGGTTGCCATTTTCGTGCTTATTGGGGGTATTGGGGTTGGAGGAGAATTTCCTCTTGTGGATAGTTACGGTACCGAAGTGTTCACTGGAAAGCACAGAGGAGCCTGGCTTGCTCTTATATACACAATTGCAGTCACAGCCGCCCCATTGATCATTTACATCACCTCCCTTACTGCCAATGCAGGTTATTATTCATTCAGAATACCTCTCTGGTTTATGGGTTCAGCCGGTATAGCAGTATGGATTATCAGATTCAGGTTGAAAGAATCTCCCCGGTGGCTTGCAAACCACGGAAAGATGAAAGAAGCCGAAGGAATGATGGACGACATAGAGGAAGAGGTTAAAAAAGAAACTGGAAACAAGGAACTTCCACCGATTTCAGACAATCTCGAAGTGCCGGTCCAGGTCTCGAGATACAAGGACATATTTGCAAAGGACGTCCGTAAAACAACAATAATGATGGCTATATTCATGTTTTTCCAGTCTGGAATTTTTTACGGTTTTGTGATCTTCGCACCGAATCTTGTAAAAATAGCATACCCAAAGAGCGACCCACTTGGTGGAGCTGCCGTAATATTCTCAGGATTCGTTGTAGGGAGTATATTCAATATATTCATAATTGACAGGATCGAAAGAAAGTGGGGAATCATCTTGTTTGCAGTACTTGGAGGAGTGTTTGGTACTTTCTTTGCAGTGATACATGGGTTTGATCAGGTAGTCATTTTTGGATTTCTGACAGCTTTTATGCTCTGGAACTTTTCCAATTTCATGCATCAGTACAACGCTGAAATATTCCCAACCAGGGTAAGAACAACGGCAGCGGGATTCGTCTATTCTATAAGCAGGATATCCACTACGATTCTTGTGCTTTTCATAGTGTTATTCATCGGAGCGCACAATGCACCAGGCATATTTGCATTTGTGTGGATACTTGTCATAATCGTTTCATTAGTGCTCATAGTTCTTGGTCCCAAGAGCACAAGGAGGTATGTGGAACAGATAGCCAACTGAGAAACCCATAAAATTTTCTCATTTTTTTATGATGCCTTTAATGGTTTGCGGAATTAGTAAAACGCAGCCATTATCAAACTTTTATTATTACGGCGTTGAATTCAACCCCTAACGCTGGTTTTTTCATTTCTGATAGATCTCCATGGTCAGGAATCTGGAGTGCCTTTCCAAATATATTTTGACATTTTCATTCATCGCTGTATTATTTCTATTGTTTCATTGGGTTTCTGCAAAGGTGTGAACGCGTGTACCGCAGTGTTAGATTCGATCGTAAAGTTTCACATCGCGTTTTATGGTCTTAAATAGAACATATAGATCGTCCACTGTCTATATCTTCCGAAAGCTCTAACCCTGTTCTTCCTGCTGATCTCAATAGGCAGGAAACGGGGGAAGTACTCAGAGAATATCATTATTCAAGGTTGTTGTAACCCTGCAAGATGTGGCCCGTTAAGGATTAAAGACTCTCATCTTTAGCCTCGGAGTGGTTAATATACTATCTAATCCATTAGAGTAGAACTTTATATAAATCCCGTAAATTTTCTCCCATGATTACCGACGATACACTGAGGGAAGGAATGCAGGCTCCAGGAATGAGCTTCAGCATAGAGGAAAAGAAACAACTATCACGAAAAATAGCTGACTGTGGAATAGAAAGAATATTATTATCGTATCCTCCGGCCCATAAATCAGAGTGGGAGATTGCAAAATATGTCTCTTCAGAAAATATATTCAAAAGAGTATACGGCCTTGGAAGGGCGATCCGGAAGGATATTGATAACATATATTCCACAGGATGCCATATTTCCCTGCACTTTCCGTTCGTGTATGATAATCTGGAAGATGTTTTTGAGGCCATCAAATATGCAGTATCAATTGATCCATATACTGAAGTCTCTGTTGTGGATATCACGCAGTACAAATTGAATGATCTAGTGAAGATCATAATGAGGCTTTCAGACATCGGTGTTGAAACCATTCAGCTACCGGATACCATGGGAAAATCCAGACCAAGATCCATCGGTGAAATTGTACGGGAGGCAAAGAAAACCTCTGACTCGAAAATTGAAGTGCACTGCCACAATGATCAGGGATTTTCTCTTGCAAATGCCATAGCAGGAATTGAATCAGGTGCGGATTTTGTAGACACAACCTTTCTTGGAATTGGCGAGAGGAATGGTATAACCGATGCGTTTTCTATGGCCCAGTACCTGATGGACAATGGTTTCATGGACAAAACTTCTCTGGAAAGAATGAGAAAACTCTCCGAGGAGATTCGGGATATTGTTGTAAAAAAGGCAGGCATTTCTTTCTTCATGAATAACATTCCCAACATAGGTAACAATATAATAACCCATACTGCTGGAACACATGCAGCGTTCTCCGGTGTATTTGGGGGAGAAAATTTTTCAGTAAATGCATACACGGGAAGATCCATGATAAAGCGCATTCTGGCGTCGTACAAGCTTGATTTAGGAGAGGAGAAACTATCCAGACTCATGGATACTTTAAAAACCAGGTCCTCTGACGAGGGGAGGGTCATTCCCACTGATGAAATTATTGAGGAGGCTCGCAAGTATGTACAGAGTAATTGAACTGGGGCATATAGTGGCGGGACCGACTGCCGGACTCATTATGGCTGAAATGGGTTTCGAGGTCATAAAAATTGAAAGACCCGTAACCGGCGATATTTCCAGGAGCCTGGTGGGGCAAAGCGCTGGATCCTTTCCATATTACAACAGGATGAAAAAGAGTATTACCCTGAATCTCAAGAGCCATGAAGGAGTGGAGATTCTCAGAAAACTGATCAAAAGCGCCGATATCCTCATAGACAATTTCAGCTCTGATTTTTTGAAAAACATTGATCTGGGCTATGACAGGATTCATGAACTCAACAGCAGGATCATATATGTCATGATCAGGGGGTACAGATCCGCCAACGGCATAGAGAGAAAGTCGCTGGATTATCCCATAGAGATCGATTCTGGCATAGCATACATGACAGGACTCAACAACAGGCCTCTCAGGGTTGGAGCATCGCTTGTTGACATGTTTTCTGCAACAATGGCAGTAATTGGGACATATCAGGCTCTTCTTGATCGGGAAAGGACCGGTGAAGGCAAAGTGATCGATTCTTCACTCTTCCAGAATGCAATGTTCATGATAGGACAGCATATTGCAACCTACCAGGTAACTGGAAAAGAGCTTGATCCAATAAATGAATCGGGGTTTGCATGGGGTATTTATGATTTTTTCAACACCCTGGACGGGAAAAAGATATTCATAGCTGTGACAACCGATGCGCAGTGGGAGAAATTTTCAGAAATATTGAACCTGGAAAAAGAATATGTGGTAAAATACAGGACAAACAAAATCAGGTTTGAAAACAGGAATGTCCTTATTCCAGAACTTCAGAAACATATTGAAAAATTTGATTCTGGAGCCATTGAAAAACTTCTGAACAGTAAGGGCATCGTCTATTCATTCCTCAGAAGGCCATGGGATTTATTGACGGACTCCCTGGCAATTCAGCATATGAATTCTGTCAAATTTGAGGGAAAGGAGATGTACATGCCTTCTGTTCCGGTCTCGGACAATAGATCGGAACATGTGCCTGAACTTGGGGAAAACAACGTGGAAATATTAAGATCTCTTGGTTACAGTGACATTGATATCTCACATTTCCGGAAAAATGGTTTTATTTAATCCCTGGTGATCAATTTTCTTGCATAATCGATCATTCCAGCGGCTTCCAGTATTTCAAGCGCAATTCCCTGAGGGGGAGCTATATCCAGTTCCGAGTTCTGGGAAATGATCCTGTTCGCCTCCATTTGAAAATGCACCTCTTCCATATTTCTGAAGTCACAAGCCCCTTTTATTGTGCCCGGAAATAGGCCCACATTAATTGCATTCCTGTAAAAGAGCCTTGAAAAACTTTTTGCGAAAACAGCTTTAATTCCAAGGTCTTTTAGAAGAAGCGGCGCCTGTTCACGGGAAGACCCACTTCCAAAATTCTCCCCTGCGACAATTATGTCTCCGTCCTTCACTGAACCGGCAAAATCTTTAACTACAGATTCCAGGCAGTGTTTCTTCTGTTCCTCAAGTGGAAGATGAAGATAGCCACCTGGTGCTATGGCATCGGTGTCCACATCATCCCCAAGAATGAAAACCCTTGACATCTTAAGCACCCGGCACCGTTATTTTTCCATTGATCGCACTAGCCGCCGCAACGTAAGAATTTGATATGTATACCTTGCTTTCCGGATCTCCCATCCTGCCCCTAAAATTCCGGTTGATATTTGTAATGCATACTTCTCCTTTTGCCAGAACACCCATGTGAAGACCTGCACATGCTCCACATGTTGGTGGAGAAACTGTGGCACCTGCATCAATGAACGTATCAATTAACCCTTCTTTGATTGCTTCCCTGTAAATATTCCTTGTGGCAGGTACAATTATTGCCTTCACACCGTCCTTTACCTTTCTTCCATCCATCATCTCTGCAGCTTCCCTGAGATCCGAAATGGTTCCATTGGAGCAGTTTCCGATGTAAACCTGATCTACGTGAGTTCCAGCATAATCCGAAGCCTTTGCAATGTTTCCAGGAGAATATGGAAAAGCAATCAGTGGATCAATTTCTGAAATGTCGATTTTTATCTCTGTGACAGCTGAATCTTCATCGCTCTGTAGATTCCTGAAATCGGTTGTTTTTGACCTGTTAAAGATAATTGATGTTTTTGCACCTGCTTCCACTGTCATATTTGCTATTGAGAGATCGTCATCCGTGTTGAGGTTGCACTCCCTGGCTATATTGAATTCCATGGATCTGTAATTAGCCCCATTTGTACCGAGAATTGACATAACCTTCAGAATGAGATCCTTGCCTGTCACGTATTTCTTCCTGTTTCCCGTAACATTTAACAGTGTTGTTTCCGGAACCCTGAACCATGTCTTTCCCAATGAAAGAAGGGCAGCCATGTCCGTTGATCCCAGCCCTATTCCCATGGCTCTTGCAGCACCCGCTGTAACTGTGTGAGAATCTGTTCCAACAACGACCATTCCTTCCTTGATCATTCCTTTTTCAATGAGGAGCGTATGTTCGATGCCTTCACCGAATGGAACCAGATCCCACCCCTCCTTTCTGGCAAAATCTGACATGTACCTGATATTGTTTGAACTTGTCGTGTCCTTTGGTGGATATATATGATCGTTGACAACAACTACCCTTCCCCTGAATCTCACATTGTCTTCGTTTATCTTCTTCATTGTGTCCAGTGTAAGGGGGCCAAGCACATCGTGCATATACGCCATGTCAGGTTCGCCCCAGACGAAATCACCTGATCGTGCCTCATGTCCGGAAATCCTGGAAAAGAACTTTTCGGCGGATGTGAATCCCGTTTCCATAACTCATAAGTGCTTCCCATGTACATATCTGTTTCCCATGAAAAATATTTTAACTCATGACGTATACGATTCGACAATGTTTTTTCTTGAGATGAGAGTTGGAGGTAAATGCAGTCTGGCAAAATCCAGTAGCTACAGCCCGCAACCCATCATTATACAGAACGCACGAATAGTTTCGGGAAACACCAACCATATTTTCACCACTGTATCATCCAGAGATATGGAAAAAGTTCTTGATATCATGAAAGAGGACTTTCAGAAATTCACCATAAGCAGATATGAGAAAAACATATTTGTTGACGCACTTAAAACGGGTCATGGTATGCTCAGGGACATATTCGAGGAGGATGTTTTTCCTCTATTTCCAATAGTTGCTTCTGCTGGACTGGAGACCTTCAGGGTCATTTCACAGGATAAATCCAAGCTGGAATCATTACTGGAAAAGGTAAACAGACGCAATGACGTTGAACACTTCACCATAGAGCGTGTGTCAATACCGGAAATAATGACACAAAATCTGCTTAACTCACTGTCACCTTCACTTTATGGCCTGACCGACAGGGAGATAGCCATAATGAAGGTTGCAGTATCAAGGGGTTACTATGACTGGCCAAGGCTGAATGATCTCAAGGATATTTCACTGGATAACGGAACTTCCAAGGTAACAACTTTATACCACATCAGAAAGGCTGAAAAGAAGATAATAGAGAAGGTCTTTAACAGAAGAATGGCATGATCCGAAATTCGCTGGAAAGTGTAACAGAATGATTTCAGTTCCTGTTCACGCAAATAATGCCTTTCATTGCCCCCATGTGTTTATTGGGAATTTGATCTAAAATTATCTCCCTCAGCTATATTATCAATTTTAAATACCATTACAATATTTGCTTTTACGGCTGAACAGAAAGACACTCTGGCAACAGTTACCGACCATATGGCCAACGAACGCACATACCTTGCATGGGTCAGAACTGGCATCACGGTTATGGCGCTTGGTTTTGTGGTTGCAAAGTTCGGGATAATCATAAAAGAACTTGTTCCAAATGCTCCAAGCACGTCGTATCACTTCTCTTCGGCAACTGGAATTGTTCTTGTGGTTGCCGGGGGGTTTCTTCAGATAATGGCACTTCGAAGCTTTTTGAGAAATAAGAAAAGCATTGAGAGTGGAGATTTTATTCCCTCTTCAACAGGAGTCATCGCTGCAGGCATAATCATCCTCCTGATTGCCGTTCTTCTCATAGCCTATATGCTGATTACCTTATGAGAGATCATGCCACTCAAGTTCTCTGCTTCTGAACTTTAGATCTGCATGATTTGTCCAACATCCGAATTGGAAAACTTTTTTCAAAGGTAAGACATACGTCATTATGGTAGAGGCGCTATCAACAAAGAAAGTCACTGAAATTGGAGGATTGTTCAAAGAGTTATCAGAGAAAATGCCCAAAGAAACCTCTGGTTTTATGGAATTCAACAAGTCTGTGCTCAGCCCGGGTAAACTTTCCATGAGGGAAAAAGAGCTCATTGCTGTCTCACTGGCAGTAGCAACGCAATGTGAGTGGTGCATACCATATCATGTGAAAAATGCTCTTGAAAGTGGGGCAACTGAGGAGGAAATACTGGAATCCTCGTACATTGCAGCACTTATGAAAGGAGCCCCAGCATTGATGCAGGTAAACCTGGTTCTTGAGGCTGTAAGAGAATTTTCTTCCAAGTGATCATACCTAAGTGTTATTGCAGGACTTAATCACCTGACAGTAACTTGTATTTTCTGAATTCAGGATCAATGGTCATATTATCGGATTATTCAAATTTCAAGGAATATTAATGAACGAAGTTCTCGGGACAATGTGAGAAGATTATTTAACCGGGCTTATCTACACAACAATCTCCGGTTAAGATGAAAAATGAAACTTTGATTGCCATACGTTCCTTTGTAATTGCGGCCGGTGCCACAGCCGCAGCCACATTTGTTGGTGTTTTTGGAGTATATATTGGTGCATCTGCTGCAGAAATGGGCTGGCTCCAATCCTCATCGAATTCATTGAGTAATTCCGGACAGCTGATATGGGGGAGAATCAGCGATCGCTTCGGAAGGAGGGCTCCATTCATCATAGCAGGAAGCATAGCCAGTGCAATTTTATGGCTTTTCATGGCGTTTGTCAGGAGTCCGGTCACACTTATTGTGGCCTATGCGCTCCTCTCCCTTTTCAGTGCAATGATTGCAGTCAACTGGTATTCCTTCATAGCTGACAATATTTCTGGGAGTAGCCGTGGACATTTCCTTTCCAGAATAAACAATCTTGCTTCTATAGGTACAATAATTTCCATCTCGGTAATGATATTTCTTTTCAGCTCTGATGTTACATCCGACATTATTATCCCGTTTGGAGCGGCTTCGGGTGCATATGTTCTGTCTGCTGTTCTTGCCCTAAGGCTAAAAGAAGAGAAAGCAAAATCAAAACTCACTTCCAATTTCAGGAAAACACTCAGGAGTCTTAAAAACGACAGACCTTTTTACAAGTATTTTGTTGCAACAAACGTTCAGTCCCTTTTCTGGTCCATGGCCTGGCCCATGTTCCCCATAACCATTGTTTCAGTTATGCATTTCCCCCTCAGGATTGTAGCAACACTGACAGTAATATCTCTTGTTTCAAGCATAGTCGCACAGCTTATGATGGGGAGAGTTGTGGATAAGTTCAGCCGCATCCCTCTTATATTTGCAAACAGGGTCATGCTGTGTCTGATCCCAGTGATGTATGCCCTTTTCTTCTCTTTCCATGAGTTCATAATAATGGAGGTTTACAGCGGCTTTGTGGGCGCAATTCAGAGCACAGTCATGACCTCATACCTTATGGATGTGGTTCCCACGGAACACAAGGGCGAATATATGTCCATCCTTAACGGGTTCAACGGTGGTGTATATTTTGCTGGGGCCATCATAGGAGGATACCTGCTGACATTCTTCCTCACAGTATATCCGCTCAGAGAAGCACTGTTTGCCGGATACATGATAGTATTCGCGGGAAGGTTTGCATCATCACTGTTATTCCTGAGGCTTGAGGAGGTTGGAGATAAGGGGGGGAGAAAAAGCTGGCCCCTTTATTCCATACTGATGCGGATGCGACAGCCCGGTGCTCCTTCGGGAGGAAATCTTAGACCAAAATAAAAAAATTCCACCTCCAATTCATGTTTCTGAATCGGCTTTTTTTTCATAAGATTTCCTGTGCTGGCGTTGTATGAATGGTGTCATAATTACTGAGATAGTTATAGTGGCAACAACTGCTATGGTGTACATATCTGAATTTATTATGGATTCCCTTACCGCGATGGTTGCGATGATTATTCCCACTGCCCCTCTCCCTCCAAGTATACCTGCAGTGGTTCTTCTCTTTACCATCTTCAGAAGCTGTCCAGACCTGAAATATGTCAGTCCACCTCCCACAACAATACTTATGGAGCTCATAACCAGCATCAGGAGAAGGTAAGACTCCTTTGGAATAATAACCAGAAGACCAGCTATGCTGAAGAATATAGGTATGAAGAAACCTTCGTTTATCCTGTTAAGTGTTCTTGTCAGGATTCCCTGAAGCTCTTTTCCGACCATGACCTCACTAATGAGCATTCCAGCAAAAAAGGCTCCAAGTATATATGAAACTCCAAGGAATTCAAATATGCTTGCAACAAGGAGCCCACTTATAATAACAGAACTGAAAATTATCTTCTCACCCCTCTCCCTTGCGTGAAGCCTCTCAAATATTCTGACCACATAGTTGGAATTTCTTGTTATGTACCGATCCAGTATGAAGAAAAGGACCATGAACATGACAATTGCGGGAACTATGTAGATGATTCTGATGAAATCAGTCTCGACGCTTATTATTGAGAATGCAATGATATCAGTAAGCACGACACTTGCAAGAATTATCTGCCCATCCACTGTTTCCAGTAGATCGTACTGTTTTATCAGCACCGAGATTATTGATATCGAGGGCACTCCTATTGAAATGGACAGAGCCAGTGCAGAAAGAATGCCCAGATGAAACACATAGAAAGATACAACAAACATAAGGGTAACGGGAATGATGAAGCTAGTTACAGAAAGGTTGAATCCCCTGGATGTGTTTTTCCTCAACAGGTCAACTGTCACTTCCACACCTATAAGCAGGACTATGAAGAATAGTGACACCTCCGAGAAACCTGTCAGGACTCCATTGGGCTGAATCCAGTTAAGAACGGCGGGGCCAAGTATAACGCCGCTGATCAGCTCACCGGCTACAGCAGGAAGATTGAATTTTTCGAACAGTTCCCCGAGAATCAGAGAAAATACCAGAATCCCAAGCAGTGCTATGATTATATCCATGATTTTACAGCCTATTGTCACAATTGCTTTTAAACATTTCCAGACTCAGTTCATATGTTTCATACCCTTAATGACTGGGTTATATGCTCTGTGTGATACAACATTCTCACGAATTACAGTCGGAAGAGGATGTAGGTTTTCCCTGTTCATAATTGCAATACCCTCTGAACTGTTGGGAAAAACTTCATTGATGCCCTGTACCGGAAAAGTTCAACCGTATCATTACTGAAAAGATTCGTTCAACAAACATAATTTCTGACATGTGAATGTAAAGGAGAACTCTATAATGCCGGATCTTATGATACACGTGTTATGCCCAGAGTCTTAAGTTCATGAAAAGTGTTTATCGCGCCATGGACCAACACAACGTAATCCCCCCGGATCAGGATGCATTAAACCATTTTTACATCACAATTTAGCTGTTTCAGCATGAAAGTTATTGAGATCCATGCTAACTTAAGTTATTTTACTATGATGGACATACAGAAAAATGCAATTTCTTTCCCCATTAAATGCTTACGGTTCTGTTGTTCTTTTTTTGATGATGATTTTTTATATTAAAGAAAATAAATCCAGTAAATATACTCTTCTTTTTGGCATTATGTGCATCGGTTCGTCGGCTTATGGATTTCTGGCTGGGACATGGCCTTTTGGCATAATTGAAGCCGTTTGGGCGCTGTTTTCATTCGACAAATTCAGGAAACTTTACGGGAAATCCAGAAATGATCACTGAGATTGTGGAAACATAAACAATCAAATTGTGTTTTTGATAAAACATACAGAAAGAGAAAGGGCATTAAAGATCGCCGTTATTGGGAGTGCAAGGATTGGGATATCGGTAAATCCCAACGTAACAGTGACCAGAGATCTGATCTATCCCATCTGACAGTAGAAAGAACGGCAGAGATACTTTGTGAGATAAAGGCCATTCCCGTTAAATCACCCCTGAATATAGTGTATAGATCTGAATCAGTGGAAGCGGAAAGAATACTCAATGAGATGGGAATAAAACAACCGGATCGAATACTGGTTGGTGCACTACCAAAATCAGATTAGGAAAAGACATAAGTTACGGATCTGTCTGCTTTAGCATGAATTCTGATCCTGTAATTGTTGCGAAACTCAAGTTCAAATCTTCTCGCATGTGAGTAACGCTATCATATATGATAATATTTCCTATATTTTATAGGAACATTGAAAAACCGTACATGGCATATTTCATCCTCTTTCTCTGCCTCCTCTTCATCCCATTCATATTCTTATTGAGTTTCTCCTGAACATTTGCATGTTTCTGCATTTTCCGATTTCTTCCGGAGAAATTGTCTGTATATTGGTAATGCCCTCTATTTTTTTCAATCCTCACAATAGTGATACTCTTTGATTTACAGCATGGGCTTACTCACCTTCTGTAGATGTTATGGATACTTTTGCAAAACCTCCTTTAAACCTATGTCGACCATCAATGAGTAGAAAATCCACGACATGACGAATGTTGCTATTTTCCCTTACAGTTATCCCTTTAGATGCATATACACTCAGCACATTATCAATGTGGACAAGGATGACACCTGTGAGAACTATTTTGTCAGGTGTCTCCTGAATAGAAAGAGTCAAGAGCAAATAATAATATTCTGAAGTCTTTTTAACAAACATTGGTATTTATATTAACTTTGAATCCATATGCCAATAGGTAAGTTGAATATTACGTAACGCCACGTGAAATTAAATCAGTATTGAAACTTTTTAAAGCATTTTCCAATAAGTTGTCTTGCTGTGGAAATGGAAAGTCAGTAGATGTATCTAAAAACCCCTGGTATTGAATGGGCTACTTTCCATACCGGAAAGTTCACCTACTTTATTACAAAATCCCCAACTTCAGACCATTTTCCTTCAAGTTTTTTCTTCAGATTTTCAATTTCCTTTTTGTCAACGCCTCTGTCTCTTTTCTTGAGCTCCTCCGGAATTGGGATTGTTGAAGTGTTCATCTGAGTGGTGAGGGCAGCCATATAGCTTGAATCACCCTTTACCTGCCTGAGAAGATCGTCCAGCCTGCCGTCTATAACGTTGAGGACCTGTTTTAAAATACCATATTCGAGAGATTCCTGAAGAGCCCTCCTTATAACATCCGCATCGGATTCGCCGGTTACCCGGATAAGATCTATAGCAGTAAGGTCATCCTTCGAAAGTGTAATCCGGTTTTCTCTCTCATTTTTTTCCACAACAGAATTCTCCCCTGCTGCATTTTCACTCATCTTTTCAATCTCTGTAGATCACTTTTAGCATATGATCCGTAATGGACAAACGTGGATTGATAATAAAAATTATGGGAAGTTAGGTCACTGGGACCTTGATGCCGCATCCCTGTACCCGAGTGCATTTGCAAACTGCACATCGCTTGGAGGGATATCTATGAGCGTTCCAGGAGCCAGTACTTCCAGCCTCTTTCCTATGAGGGCAGATCCTCCTCCCACAGGTATCAGTGCACTGACCCTGTCGAGCTCTTCCCTGAGGTTCTCCCTTAACTTGTCCAGTATTTTGGAGGTAAGTGATCTCAGTATTGGGTCAGCAACCTTTGGGCCTCCCACTTCTCTCTGCTTGAAGAATACCGGGTTTGCAAGTGCTTCTCTGGCTATATCTGTTGGTACGACAAACCCTGTTTCCCTGGCTATGGCTTTTCCCACTGCAGTAACAGCATCGCCGACACCGGCCTGTATACTAAATGACATTGGAACTATTGGCTCCATGTTCTTCAGGTTTATTGTGAGAACATCAGTTGTTCTGGAACCTATATCTATTACAACGCCGAAACCAACCTGCTGCTTCAGCAGTCCCTGTTCCAGCAGATACAGTGCAGCTCCAACTCCCTGAGGCCTCATGACCATTCTTGATATCATGAATCTCTTGACCTCGCCATTGCCACCCTTTATGACTATTTCTTTACCCTGAAGGGCCTCCCTGGCTGCTGCGACCTCATGCTCAAACGTACCCAGTGGAGTTCCGCTTCCCAGGACTATGCTTGTAGTGCTGTCCGATCCACCAACTCCGCTCAACCAGAGAGCTCCTGCCAGAAGTGGGTATGAATCCGGATCTGATAGTCTTCCATCACCCTGTGGTTCACGTACTGTTGAACCTGTGGCGTTCTCTCCAAATACAAATGCCTCTTCATCGTTTATGCTCAAAACTGTGGCGCTTCCGCCCATACCCCAATCCCTGTTTTCCTGTGGGGCCCACCTTGAGGGGAACTTCTCCCGCTTGCCATTCTCGCCTACAACTTTTGTATCTCCGTATCCTAGATCTACTCCTATCGCTATCATTAATGACTACCTCCATTAAATGTAATGGGAATACAACTAAAACAATACTGTATATAATTTTTCTCTATGGTATACACTGCATGAGACTTCATTTCTCCAATTTTTCTCCCGGGTTCAATGTTCTCTATAAAAGAGTCGTGAACATTTTCACCACCGTATTCCGTACTTCTGTTCCCGTTGTATTTCATTTAGGTTTCAAGAGCGAATCTGCTCTTAAGGTTTTAGTGCGTTGTCATGCAATTTCGCAGTTTTTTTCGTTTTTCTGTTATGCATTTATGAATGAAAGCTGTTTTAAACATATACACCATGATACATTTATGATTTACAGGGAATTTGGTAAAACTGGTTTTAAATGTTCAGTTATAGGCATGGGCACATATTATGATCCGCTCTGGATACTTGGCGCGAAATTTTTTGGCCTCAAGAAGGGGGAGAAGAAACATACAGATGCCGTCACCGCCGGTCTTGATGCAGGCATCAACCTCATAGACACCGCTGAACTTTACGGTACTGAAAAACTTGTATCTCAATCTATTTCCGGACGAAAAAGAGATGAGATCTTTATTGCAACAAAAGTGTTTTTCAACCATCTCAGATACGATTCTGTCGTCAAGGCATGCGACCGTAGCCTCAGAAACATGGGGACCTCGTACATTGATCTCTACCAGATACATTTTCCAAGTAAAAGGGTGAAGATCGACGAGACTATGAGAGCCATGGAAAAACTTGTGGACGATGGCAAGATACGGCACATTGGTATAAGCAACTTTAATCTTCAGAGAACAAAGGAAGCGCAGGCTGCAATGAAGAAATACGAAATTGTCTCAACACAGATGCCCTACAATCTTTCCAGACGGGAGTTTGAGAAGGACCTCCTGCCTTACTGCCGGGAAAACCGTATAGCTGTCCTGCCATATTATCCTCTTGGACATGGGAAACTTATAGACAGGAACAGCTGGCCCCAGGATCTTCTAAATGGGATGCTTGAAAAATACAGAATAAAAAACACTGCACAGATCGCACTCAACTGGCTCATTACGAAAAGCGATCTCATATTCCCCATACCAAGGGCATCCTCCAGAGATCATGTCCTGGATAACGCAGCTGCGGCTGACTGGGTCATAGATGCTGAGGACGTTGTAAAGCTTGAAACAGCCTTTCCAGTCTAACGAAAAACCGTTGTGGTGATAATATCTTTATTTCACAATCCCATTTCCTTGCATGGATGAAACGGCCAGCCTTATTTTTGAAAACTCAAGAAAAATAATGTCAGGTGGAATGGGAAACGAAACTGCAGATGAGATAAAGAAGAGGATTCTGGACTCCTTTTATGTTGCGTATGGTGCCATGAATGCAGAGCCTGTGAACATTGAGAGAATGGCACTTCTTCCCTCGTCGGGAAAAATGAACTCTACCCTGTATTTTACCAAACGAAAAGCGGCAGTTGATGTGGCCACACTGATCAATGGAAGCATGACAAGATACCATGATTTCAGCGACACATACCTCTCAAAAGAGGCCTTGCATCCGTCAGATAACATTCCACCGGTATTTGCAATGGCGGAACCCATGGAATCGGAAGGGGAGGAGATCATAAGATCCATGGAAACATCATACGAGGTCATAGGGGCACTTTCAGATGCTGTCTCCATAAGGGACAGAGGCTGGGATCATGTCACATACATATCGATTTCGGCCGCTGCCGGACTTTCTTCCCTCATGGGACATGACATTGACAGATTCATAAATACGCTCAATCTTGCAATCAATAACAACATAAGCCTCAGACAGACGAGAGCCGGGGAGCTAAGCATGTGGAAAGGGTGCACGGCGTCCAATGCTTCCAGAAATTCTGTTTTCGCCGCTCTTCTGGCCGATTCTGGTTTTACAGGTCCCTCTCCCATATTCAACGGAGAGATGGGGTTTTTCAAACAGGTTTCCGGTACCTTTTCCCTGGATTTCGCAAAGAACCACGTACTTCAGACCATGATCAAGAATTATCCTGTGGAATACCATGCCATGAGTGCTGCCCAGGCTGCCCTGGATCTTAAAGAAAAGGTGAATGGAGATATCCTTGGAATTGAGGTTGAAACGTTTGAGGTTGCACACAGGATCATAATTAAGGATCCTGAAAAATTACGCCCTAAAACGAAGGAGACCGCTGACCACAGCATGCCATACATTATTGCCTATTGCCTCACTTACGGTAAACCTGGACTTGATGCCTATGACGCTGAATATCTTTCCGACAGCAACATACTTTCCAGGATTGACATGATGAGGTTTACTGTTTCCGACAGATTCAATAAGATGTACCCAGAGTCACTTCCGGTCAGAATAAATATAAGGACGTCGACTGGCCAGTATGAAAAGGAGATAATAGTACCCAAGGGTCATTACAAGGATCCGTACAGCTGGGATGACCTTCTGGCCAAGGGAATGAGCATAATGGGTGAGGAAAACGCAAAGGAAATGCTTAATGTAGTAAGAACCATGGAAAAGAGGAATGTGAATGAAATAGTTGAGGTGATGTCCAGTGTCAAGAATGAGAGATAATATTAACGCCGGTCCCAGTGGATTCAGGAAACTTATGAACGACGGTTTCATAACTATTCCAGGTGTTTTTGATGGGATGTCGGCAATACTTGCAGAGCGATCAGGTTTCAGTGCCGCTTATCTTTCCGGATCGGCGGTGGCAGCCGTAATGGGTCTCCCTGATCTTTCACTCACCACACTAACGGAAGTTGCGCAGGAGGTCGGGAAAATAACCTCCATAACTCCTCTACCACTTATAGTTGATGCGGACACCGGATTTGGGGAGACGATGAATGTGTCCCGCACTGTGAGGTTGCTGGAAAGGTCTGGAGCGGCTGGGATGCATATAGAAGATCAGGTACTTCCAAAGAGATGCGGCCATCTTAACGGGAAGAAAATTGTTGAACCTGACGAGATGATAAAGAAAATAACCAGTGCAGTTCAGGCCAGAAAGGACCCGGATTTTGTAATCATTGCACGAACTGATGCAAGATCGGTGTATGGTGTAGATGATGCCATAGAAAGGGCTAAAACATACTTTGAAGCCGGTGCGGATGTAATTTTTACAGAAGCTCTTGAGTGCAGGGATGAATTCAGGAAATTTGCCCAGTCAGTAAGAGGTCCGCTGCTTGCAAATATGACAGAATTTGGAAAGAGTCCCCTTCTATCTTCGGAAGAACTTCAAGATCTGGGATACAGAATGGTGATCTTTCCGCTCACTGCATTCAGGGCCACACTCAAGACCATGGCCGGCGTTTATGGAAGACTCTTCAGGGACGGTACCCAGAATGGTTTCATGGATATGCTCATGACCAGGTCTGACTTTTACAGCAGCATCGGTTACGAACAGTATGAAAATGATGACAGTGAAATCCTGGATAAATTACAGTGAAGCCTCTCATGGCATCTTTCCTGAATATGTGTTAGATCACCTTAAGATCAACCCTCTGAGCTTTCCTGTTATATGCAGAGAAACTGCTTGGAGTGAACGGATATCCCACTATTATGTGTATTGGCCCTGTGTTTGAAAACATGTGCCTGTCCGCATCCGATGGTAGCGTCACACCGGAAGGATGCGAGTGTACCGAACCCACAAGTGAAAAGTCAATGGGTTTGTTGTAAAGGTAGAACATGGTGTGACGATCACCCTGAATTGTTCCGGGCATCAGCGCTATCTCATAAATTATGTCACCCTCAGCCCTAAGAAGTGCCCCGAATTCCTTGGGCATGCTGTCCCTGGATGCTTCCATGATCATGCTGAGAGTCCGTCTCCTAATTGACCACATATTTTATGAGCTTCTCCCTTATTCTTTCATAGAACGACTGCCTGAGTGTCACAAACTGTGCCCTGTGTTTGGATACACTGATTTCTACAGTATCAGAACTGTTTATGGGGTACTCCACCTGTCCATCCAGTATAACTGTGCACTGCTGATCCTTTCCCACCAGTTTCACCCTTACTGTTTCAGCCGGGGAAGCAACTATGGGTCTGACCCTTGTTCCAAAGGGTGCCAGATATGATATGACCATGGCATCCATCGATGGAAGTACAAGTGGACCTCCAGCACTGTACGAGTAGGATGTTGACCCTATTGGGGTGGCAACAATCACGCCATCGGCATTTGTACCGTCTATAAAATTATCAGAAACATAGATCTTGAACTTCCGTATCTTTGATATCTTTGATGTATGGATCACCACCTCATTCGTGCACTCTTCGACCTCCACACCGTTTATTTTCACTGAGAGCTTCATTGTTTTCTCAATCTTGTAATCTCCCCTTATTATACTGTATATGGACTTTTCAACATCACCTATTTCCACCTCGTTAAGGAAACCAAGCCCACCCATGTTGATTCCAAGGATTGGCCCCCTGGCAAGCTGAAGGGCCCGAAGCGCAGTTCCATCGCCTCCAACAGCTATTATTATGTCAGCATCCAGTTTTTCCAGCTCTCTTCCTCTGGTGTTAAGATATTTAGAAGCCTCACTCTCATAGATCTTCTCCCACTCCGGCGGTAATATTTCAATTATCCTCTTCACTACATTGGAGCATCTCTTGCAGTCCTTCCTGACCACGAATGCAATTTTCATCTGAGTTCCTCCAGGATTTTCCTGTCGCATGAGGCATAGAATCGGTCCCGGATTGTTACATCGAGTCCCATGTTAATTGGAGAATGAACCGAATCCAGAACCTCTCCTCCCGCTTCCCTGATCATTGCAGTCCCTGCCGCTATGTCGATATTACGTATTTTGCTTTCTGGTGACATGTAGGATACCAGGTCCGCCGATCCCGTTGCAACAAGTGCCATTTCCAGAGAAGCACAGCCCATTATCCGCCTTCTGCCTCCCATCCCAAGTATTCTTGCGGTGAATGTATCCATTTCGCTCCCAATATTTATTATGTAACTTCCTGTCCTGGAGGGAAACCTATTCTTCCCATTCTTCTGTACTCCCTTCCCCTTTTCGGAATAGTAAATATCACCATTTGAAAGGTTCATTATGAATCCTGTTTTAAGCGATTTAAAATCAGAACCCATTATGGCCATTGAGATTGAATAGAATGGTATTCCATTCAGTGCGTTATATGTCCCGTCCAGAGGGTCAGCCAGGATGTAATCTTCATATCCCCGGTGCACTATGCCAGCCTCCTCCGACACAACATTGAATGGCAGATCAAGTTCATTGACACGATCAATGAGAATATCCTCACATATCTTATCCGGAACCTTTGTAGCTGTTCCGTCGGCCCCCATGCCGGTGACCTGGAACCTGACATCGCGATCAAGCATGGAATTCAGTGCCTCCATGGCCTCCCGTCCAATGGATTCAAAATTATTGTAATATGATTTCATAAATGGATGGAAAAATGAAAATCGTATATAAGTATGACTCAACGGATATTGTGCATCATTGCAGGTATAACCTGTAGAATATGGAATTGGTTTCCTGTTGTAATACTGGAATTAATCCACAGTAGCAAGGCTATCGAGCAATATATTGAGTCTCTGTGGAATTCTCTTAAGTGCGTATTCCAGAACGTCTATGGCTTTAAGTGATCCGTCAGTTTCAAACTTGAAGATATATACTGTGTCATCTTCCCTTACATCAACGTTCTTGGTGTCAAGGAGCTCCTTGAGCCACCTGCATGGAGTGTCGTCAGAGAATATGATCTCCTTTGAGTTTTCCTTAATGACTGAAGATGGGCACTTTTCTTTGAATACTGCCCAGTTCTCAACCAGTTCTTTCTTTACAATATACTCTCTGTGGTATTTGTACGAGACTGCCGAGGTTGCCTGCCATTTCGCATGATCCTTTGCCCTTCCAAGGACTGCCTCCGCACTCACGAGTATAGCCTGATTTTTACCCAGTTTCACGATTGGTATTTCCCTGTCTGCAGGAACCAGTTCAGGATTGCCTACCGGTTGCATATCACCTGATGATACCGAACCTGGACCGATCTTGTTTATTGAATATGTCATTGTACAGAGTGCACATCCTTTTCCCTCACAGACACACTGGTCCCTGAAATTCATGGAGAGATCAGATACAAGTGGTACAAGTGAAAGCCTGTGGGCAACTATCTCGTCAAAAAGAGGTAGGGATGAATCGTAAACATTTCCTTCAGCATCCCTAATCTGCCCGTGATGGAATGTTACCTTATCTATAGCAAGTTTTGGGATGTCATTTATTAGAGTCCTTCTCAGTGCATTGGCTATGGTGGGAGTTATTCCGTCAATTGAAAACCTGATATATCTGTCTTTCACTTCAATTAACTTGAGGGACATCTGCTTAAACTCTCCTGCCTCTCTTTCCGCCCTTTTTCTTTGTTCCATCGTGGGCTATGGGAGTTACCTCCTCAATTCTGACGATTTTGAATCCCGCTCTGGAAAGTGCCCTGATTGCGGATTGCGCACCTGGCCCTGGTATTTTTGATTTGTTTCCACCTGGGGCCCTTACCTTGATTATCAGTTCAGAAATTTCCTTTTCCCTGAGCTTTTCTGCTATGAGATCTGCTGCTTTCATTGCTGCATATGGACTGGATTCATCCCTGTCATTTTTAACTACCATACCGCCTGTTGCCTTTGCAAATGTCTCTGCACCAGTGGTGTCTGTTACCAGTATTATGGTGTTGTTCTGTGATGCGAATATATGAGCTATTCCTGTTTTGTTCATGCTTTGTTCTCTCCCTTTGCCACTTCAGGTGCTTCCTCGACCTGTTCCTGCTGTTGTGGCTGTGCACCGTTAATGATTACCTGCCTTATTGGGTGGAGATCATCGTTAAGCACAGACCTTTCGCTGTACCTGATTGTCTCTTCCTTTGAGCCTTCTACCATGATACCGGGCACATTTACTCTTCGTCCGTCAAATTCAACATGACCATGTGTTATGAGCTGTCTTGCCTGCTTTGGCGTTCTGGCAAGGTTTTTCCTGAACACTATTGTCTGAAGTCTCCTCTGAAGTATGTCGTCTATGGTTAGCGACAATATATCATCAAGGGAAGCGTTTTGACCAAGTATGCTGTACCTGCTCAATCTCTTTATAAGTTCCTGAAACTGTTTCTGGGAAAACTGGTCCTCTGTCCTTAATTTTGCCTGCAGCTTCCTTGCCTGACTCCTGAAAGAATCAAGCATTGCCTGGCTCTTCCAGAGTTCCCTTTTGTTCTTGAGACCGTATTTTACAACGATCTCCTTTTCTGAATCTATCCTGTCTTTTTCCCAAGGATGCCTTGGTGTTGAATATTTCTTCTTCGGAAATTTTGGATCTCCCAATCAATTACCCCCTTAAGTCCCCTCTTTCTTCCTGATTACACCAACGCTAAGACCTTTCCTTCCGTTAGATCTTGTGCGCTGGCCCCTTACAGTTTTTCCCTTGTCGTGTCTCAGTCCCTTGTAGGATTTTATCTTCTTCATTAGGTTTATGTCATCCTGGATCATGATGTCCAGGTCATTTGAAACAAGATTGTAATTCTTGCCAGAGACAGTTTCGTTCCTGTGGTTCATGGTCCATGCCGGGAAACCAGCATATTCTTTTGATTCAATGAACTGCCTTATTTTCTCTATATCCTCTTCCTTCATCTCACCAATCTTCTTTGTTTTTGGAAGTTCAAGTTTGTTCAAGATTGCAGTAGACAATCTTACGCCTATCCCTTTAAGATCGGCAAGTGCCAGCACAAGCTGCCTTTCACCGTTTATGTCACGGTTTGCAATTCGCACTATATACTGGAAATCTTCCCTTTTTACGTTTTTTCGGGTTTCCTTCTTTGCCTCTGCTTTTGGTGCCTCAGGTTCCTTTGTTTTCGGTCTAGCCATTTGATCATCCTTTTAATTTAATATTACAAGACTGAAATTGTAACAGATGCGTGATGCACTGGTCAATAATCAATCTTTCTTCATTAACTGAAGTGTAGGCGGATTATTAAAGCCACAGTCTTAAAGGTTACGATTTAAATCCCAATCTTAATCCCGTTATTACTGTACCTTATCTCTTCTCCCTTTTAACCACGGTTCAATTGAAAGTTTTTCAAGCATCATTTTCATAATTTTCTGATCCTTTGTGAGTTCAACAGTACTGTGTGTTCCGTTGGTGTAGACAACCTCCTTGATGCCCTTCATTGTCTCCACAACCTTGTTGTATGTCAATCCACACCTGATGGAAATCATGGCTATGATTGCATAGCCGAGAAGAAGAGAAAGACTCTTGCACGTGTTCCACTCTCTGTATGTGCATACAGGGAAACCCATATGTGATGTGTGGGACTGTATTGTCCTGTGCTTCAGTGTATGTGTGAATTCTGAATCCGAGAATTCAGGTGATGTGTGTCTCCCCATACCCTTCACGGATTCTGTCACAGATCTTATCATGTCGTTCCTGCTGCTGAACTTCACATTCATCATGTTCACAAGGCCGTTCTCCGCTTCAGACAGGTTCCACTATCCTTCTTTCCGCCTCCCTCATGTCCGTGAGTCCCTTAACGGCAGGTATGAAATCGTCAATTATTCCAAAATTCTCTGCATAACGGTACATTATGTATGGTGCAGATTCCACGATCCTCCTTACCATCATTCTCCTCTTAGGTTCCTGGATCACTGTCTTTCCGTCAACAGTGATCTCCTTCCCAAGATACACAGGATCCTGTTTCACATCTTTGGTTCCCTTAACCCTGTGGTTTGTCACACGGTAAACATAGATGCTTTTTTTAACTGGAAGTCTTCGAATGAATGTCATTTAGTGTTAATGATGGAAAGATGGGTTACTTCTCAGTTTATCATTCCTATATCGCTACCGTAACTGTCCGAATCCAATGTGGTATCTGTCACAACGAGGTCATTCAGGCTTTTGTGAGTTGCAACCCACATAAAAGGGAGCATTAAAGACCATAAAATTAGAGAAAATTTTATCTGCGTATAAATGCCCCAATAAGGATAAATCACTCTGTCAATCTTCATTGAATAATAAAAAACAAATAATGGGACCATTCCAAAAAGTACTGTAATATATTCTGTAAGGCTGTTTTTTCCATCCCTTTTATAGAGCGAGTAAGATAAACCAAAGAGAAGTCCAGAAATAATTCCGGAAAGATCCATAAGAGCGTAGATGGAAGCTGATCTTAGAGCCATCTCTGTTAACATCGGCACATACCAGATTATGGAAATTGTGGATGCAACCACCACAAGAATTATAGGCAATTTTGAACCGGAGCCCGTTATTCTTAAAAGTTTTCCTATATAGATCATCATTACATATCCCGTAAATATGGTGATCATTGCAACCCCAAAAAAGAAGAGTGGATATGTCTGCAGAGAATAGTAAACTCCTAATGTAACAAGAACGGGTGTTCCAAGCAGCAGAACTATTGTCGCTGAGAAAAGAAGATATTTCTTCCGAAACCTAAAAATGAAGCTATTGAAGAAAATTTTCCTGTTTTTCTTGTAAAATCTCGTTACGAGTATATAGGTACCGACGAGGAGCAACAGGCTTAAAAGGATCAGCGGGAGCAGAAGCAGGTCTATTACAAATATTGCAACGGTTGGTAGCAGAGCGATGGCGCTTTCGCATTGGCAGCTCAAGGCTCCCACAACACCATATGCTGTTGCCTCGATTCCCCTGCTGGCAGAATGCCGGCTTACAACATAGGACACTATCTCGTAGTAATTTTCGGACACAAGGATGGCCAGAAACATGAAAATGAAATATTCCATGGGACTGATTATAATGTCAAGATGAGATGTAAGTATGACCATTCCATGGTATTCCAGCAAAGGGACACTCGTTCCAAGAGCTATCATAACATCCTTTTGAGATTCAAATGTAATTGGAAAACCAGCAGGTTGATTTACAAATGTAAAAAGATTGCCAAGCAGGACCATCAGGAGAAGAATCAATGCAAAAGCACCCATTCTCAAGTTTCTTCTGGGAAACTCACTGAAAGCGATTAAATTATCAAGTACAAGTATGAATAAAATAAGCGCAGACAATGGAAACAGTAGAGACCCATATGAGATCACTGAGAGTACTAAAAGATTCACAATGAGATAACAGGACAGATAAAATGAGAGAGTGTTGAATCTACAGTAAGTAGCCCATTGAAATGAATAAACAGACAACAGTGTCACTATCATAAGGTAATAGTTGGTTGCATTGTCTGAATCCACATTTACGAGTCCGGATATTCTACCAAGGATAAAGTACCAGAATAGAAAAAAGAGTCCTAATAAGAATAGGACCGTGCGAATTTTTTCTTCATAACCTGCCGTAAAGGAACGTTTTTTACTATTTTCGGCAACATCATTCACCATATATTGACGCCCTATATAGTCTGATAAATGCTCCGACTATGAGGAATATCAGCCCAAGACCAATACCATATAGTGAATCGTTGAAAACGCTGTTTATGGGCATAATGGAAATTTCAATGAAAATCACTATTGCAGCCATGGTAAAGCCACCTGCAGTCACCGTATAGGAAGACTTCTTCATTGGTTTGAACTGAATCTCCCGATCCTTGATCCTGATTCCGAAGATCATTGCATATGTAACTGCCATTCCTATTGCCGTCACCATAAGTAGAAGTATCATACCGATCAGGTGAAGTGGAGAAGGCGATGCCAGCGATGATAGAATTAAAATCCCCGAACCAAAAGATGCAACTCCAGTTACACCAATTGAAAGATATATCTTTTCCGCTCCCTCCTGCAATTTCTGGTCTCTCATAAGTTTTGCAGCGTAGTATGAAATCAAAAAAACAAGTGCTCCAGGTACAAAGAAGAAGAGAAGCACGTATTCGTCAGGGATAGCGGCCCCAGGTGTCAGAGCTCCCCAAATGGAGAGACCAATCATATAGATTGTACCTATGATACCAAAGGAAACCGTTACAGGTCTGTCTCTGATCCTCAGTGATTCTTTTCTGTCCAGATACGGTAGGAGAAATAGGTAAACAAGCGGAAATCCAGCGAATATTACAGTTCCCCAGAATGGACCTATACCCTGTACCATGGTGAAATCAAGTGCCTTATAGACAAAAAGAAGGAACCAGGGCGGATAAGACGGGACTGAAGCGGCAAGGGGACTCGATGGCGACACCTGAGGGAATGGTGAAAAGAGAGTTGGGGCTCCGGGTAAAAGTGCCAGAATCGATGGAATTATAATAAGAACACCAAATACCAGGAAGAGTATCTGAGTCATATACACCATATTGAACGGATACCATGCTTTGTACGTTCCATCATCCTTATCAATTGCAGGTGCTTTGAATTTAGAATCCTCTCCGGACGGCATTATGGTGTTATACTCTGCCATAAAGAAATGTATAAGGAAAAGCATACCTATACCAACCGTCAGTACAATGTGCCAACCTCTCATGTAAAGGAAGAGAGAAGTATCTGTCCCATTTCCGAAAAAAAGTCCTCTTAGGGATGTTCCTATAAATGGAACTCCTGCTGCAATACCTCTTCCAACATCTGTTGCATCATATGAAAGAACATCTCCACTCATTGAGTATCCAAAGAATGCCACACCCAAAGTCATAACAAGTAATAGTAAGCCAGTTAACCACTGAAACTCCCTTGGTTTTTTGTATGCTCCAACAAAGAGATTTCTCAGCAGATGTACATATATCAAGCCAATCATCAGATATGCGCCGTATAGATGAGTTGTAATTATTATTGAACCAAAAGGAGTATTGTTAAGGAAATTTTCAGTACTACCGTAGGCATTGGTAGGTTCATAGAAAAATAGAAGAAAGAGTCCAGTTAAGACTTCATAAATGAAGACAACCATTATCATTGCCCCTGTCCAGTACCATCCGCCTCCTTTTTTTCTCATATAATCTGGCACTTTTCTAGGTATCGGTTGTGGGTCGTTCATTATTTTTTCAATCATTGATTCCTTTTTTCCCGACATTTACTTACCTCAGTTATCATGAACCCTGAACAAGCACTGTTGTAGTGGTTTTGGACGGAAGCTGATTCCCACCAGAGAGATCGTTGGAGTGACCGTAAATGGTTGGTCCAACCATGTTTACAACCTTGTATGTATCATTAGTGGAGTCATATGAAAGTATGGCATTTGGGAGAGGTTGTGTTGTTGGACCGGTAACAACTGCAAAACCTTTGGATGGATCATAAGTACTTCCATGACAATCACAGTGAACCAATCCTGGAAACGAGGCATCGGAAGGAGGATGGAATCTTATCTCAGGTGGATCACAGCCCAGATGCTGGCAGATGGCGCTTGATGCCACTATAGACCTGTAGGGCCCGACACCACCCGGAGACTGAAAACTTTTGCCAGTTGCAGGTACACTAACAGAAACTGATTCTATAGCCTTGTCATTATTGTTGGCATCTCCCAATCTTAACAGGAAGTTTGGTTCATTTTCCAACGGGTACTGGAAGAGCACCACAGTAGGTGCGTTGACAGTAATATCTCCGGTTTTAATGGGAGAACCGGAACCTGAAATCAAGATCAACGTTGGAAATGCACTGACAACGTTTGATGTCGAAGGAAGTAAATTCTGAATCACACCTCTCAGAGCTCCAGCCCCAACAAGTCCTACCCCCAGTACACCCATCATTTTAAGGAAAGTTCTTCTCCCTTCATCATCAGGGCCAGGGCTAATATTTGACATTTGATTTACCTCCTGTCTTCACTGTACACTGACTGATCCAAGCATCCAGCCTGCGGTTGCCATTGCTCCGCCCCACCCATTCAGCTCCTGACCGCATGGTGCATAACACTGCCACAGGAATGTGCCTGTCTGGTTAAGGTAAAAACTTGCATGCGTAACTGCGCCTCCATCAGGGTTGATTCCCGCCCACGAAGGTATGTTAACCAGTATTTTGCCATTGTCTATTATTGTGAACGTATGCGTGACTTCCCAGCCACCAAGAGTGTTGTTCCAGGGGAGTCCTGAAATTTCCCATCCAGATCCATGATTAATGGAGATGTTATTTGTTGCATTTCCAGAGAGTGTTCCATTCTCAAATTGAGGTGTCCCGTTGTAGACATATCCGATGTTACCCACTGTTCCAATAAAATGGGCATATGTGGAGTTGTTTGAACTTCCGTTGACACCAATATTCGAACTAGCCCCACTGTCGTAATCTATGATTGTTATGGAGATGAGTCTGTGAGCAGGAAGAATTATATTTGCCGATGAACCAAGAGTTCCGTTAGGTTCCAGAACGTAATACGCTGGTTGTCTATGGTTTATAGTGGAATTGTGAAACCAGTTGTTTGGCGTTATAACCAACGTAATGGACGCGGAGGGTTCAGATGTTGTAGAAACAGCTGCAACCGATTGATAGTAAACAGCGCCTATTCCAATCCCCCCAATAACAACAATTGCTGCAATTATGGAATAGAACGTTTTTTCAAAAGACATTTAAAAAATATTGATAACAGCTATATTAACTCATTACCATACATATAAGGCTAAACGTATTTGAATGACCGCTAATTCCAGCCGGCGAAAAGCCTTATATGGGATGATCCTGGTTCGACATAAGATCCACCATGGGAACCAGACGGAAAGAGTGCCGTAACTGATACGGAGCTAAGAAAATGAACACTTCCGATGGTACATTTTAGCTGAATAAAACACAGTTAAGGGATTTTCCCTTCGAGACAAAAGTATTCAATGGGTGTGAAGATAACTGAGCCCGTCGTATACTTTAATCTTACCTCTGGAATATCCACAAGAAACTACAGGAATGTTGTGGAATCTCTGGATTTAGAGAATGTATCTGCATCGTACGTGTCATCCCTGTCTGCAGAATTTGATGTCACTGTGAAATATTTCCTTGAAAGATATCCATAGACAGGCCCATGAAGTTCATCTACATGGATGCAACAAACTTCAAGGTGCGTGATGATGAAAAGCACAGGAACAAAGCACTGTGTGTTGGCATAGGGATAAATCTTAGGGAAGAAGGGAGATACTTGCGGTAAAACCGTAAGATTCAGAATCTGAGGTAGAATGGGAATCCTTCTTCGACAACATGAAGGATCGTGGATTAAAAGGCATTGAATCTGTCATATCAGACATACACAGAGGCATACAGACAGCTGTTTTGAAATCGTTTGTTGGTGCGGCATGGCAGTTCTGCCATGTCCACTTCCTTCGAAACACCATGAAGTTGATACCGAAGAAGAGGTCTTCTGTATCCCCCATAGTAAAGGAGACTCTCGAGAATGAGGATCTTCTGCTCACTGCACAGGAGACCCTCACTAAAGAATGACTTAAAGAAGATTCGAATATGGTCGAGATATGGAACCATCCCTGTGCAAATATGAGAAATACCCTGAGAGGTTGAATCTGGAACCTGATAGAATTGCAAAGGGGATAGGCGCATTTCCTGATGATGAATCGATCACGGGAAGAAGATCTATGAACATGGAGGCAATTTGGAGTTGTGTAGGATCTTTTTGAAATTACAGCGATTCATGTATAATATCGCCTTTCTGGAAAAAACGTCATGATATTACGTCATGAACGCAGTCGGTAAGCGTTGTGCGGGAAAACAACCGGCACTGTTCGACTAGGCGTTGTTGAGTAACGCCGTCGACCTACTCTACACCGTATCATTACGATTCAACTTCCAAAGATTGCTTGGAAACTCAGTAAAACAGTACGTTATCTTGAACTTATAGAGATAGAATAGAGTGTATGTATGTTGTACACCTGGACTCTTCCTGTGCAGGATCTTCATTGCTTAATGAAATGCGTTTAGATTTCTGCGCTACCTGAAAAGTGTGAACAGCCTGTGGTCAGAATCACCGTCAAATATTCCAAACCTGATCATGGAGTCAATCCAGCCGTAAGAATAATTTATTGCAGCAAAGGCATTGATGAAGTCCTTTTTTGCGTAAAAGTATTTGGCATCGCTGAAGTAACTTGTTATCATCTCCATGGCATCTCTGCCCATGATTTCAGAATATGAATCTCGTGGAGCGATAATCCTGATTTTTTTAAGGGCTTCCTCTTCAATCTTTATGTATTTCTCAACCCTTGATTCCAATTCATCCATGCTTTACCTGAAAAACTTACCTGTATTTGGTATAATCAGCAACAAGATCCATGAGTTTTTTCTCAGTATCGTTGTCTATAAGACCCTCGCTGTGTTTTTTTGAGATATAATCCTTAACTTCCTTGGTCCCCTGCTTTGACGCAATGGAATAGACACTTCCCTTAATTGCTCCCTTGACGCTTTCAGGTAGTGGATCCACAATCTTACCCAGAAGAAAATTGAATTCATCCGTTTTTCTCATATCCAGTTTCTTACTTCGTTTCTGTTTTACTGGATCCTGCTGATTCTTCTTCCTGAAATTTCTTACGAATTTTTTTCTTACAACCACTCTGTATCATAATAATATATTATTTATAATTTCCCAAAACTTTTACGAATCAGCGGGAATTTTTTGTTTCACTACCCCGTGATACGTATATATGCAGACATATGCCAGAGATTTGGAGCATAGGACTTTACCCTGTGCAGATCCTCAACCGAGCTTCTCCTGCCAAGTCGTCGAATCATGTAATTGATGCGGTCACTGTATGTGTCAATTTCTTCCGATGAAACAAGGAAATGAGCTATTATTCCACCTCCGGATCTCAGTCTCTGGATTCCATGAATAATATAATCGATCGACGAAAAGTTTCCCATAAATACCAGATCGCCCCTTAATTCCGGCTTTGTGACTCTACAGTCTCCCACCATCGCCTCTACATATTGGGATAGCCCGTTTACTGATGCACTCTTTTCCAGGAATCTTATTGCTTCAGGATTTATATCCATGCAATAGACTCGGGCTGCGTCCGTATGTCTGGCTATCTGAAGTGAAAAATAGCCAATTCCTGCAAACATGTCAATAACAGTGTCACCTCCCCTGATCAATCTGAGGAAATGATGCCTCTCGTTTACATTACCCGGAGAATACATAATCCTTTCCGGATCGAATACATATATTACACCGTTTTCCAGATGTCGAGTTTCACCACCTTTACCCGCCACCAACTTGACTCGTGGAATTCTATTTCTTCCCCTGACTCCACCTTTCATCTCATAAACTGACTTACATTTAAGCACTTCCATGAACGCCTTGGCTATGGATTTTATCTGTTCCGTGTTATCGAGAAATTTAAGGATGACTGAATCCCCATAGGTTATCCATCTTTTTGGGACTGATGATCCGTTCACGCCTGACTTTTCAAGAATCCCCAGAATCTCTTCATAAGGTTTCCTTCCGTTAATCCTGGTGGAAAAATCGTATCTGGCCACTTCCATATTCCCTATTAAGTACCCAGGCTGTGCCCTAACGGGAATGCATACATAATTTCCATTTTGATGAATCTTGAGTTTTTTCTCCACCAGGTTGTTTTTAAGGAGATATGAAACAATCTCGTCTGCTTCCTCCTTCATTACCGAAATACCGGGGTGGGATATCATCACTTCAGGTATTCCCAAGAAGTAAATATTCATATTCAATTCAGTGACATGTGGAGCATGGTTTTGGGGGTGGCCAGTAATGGATAAGGATTCTGAATTGAGCATAACGCTTGGAACCAGATCCAGTGATCTGGCAATGTCCCAGACAGGTATAGTTAGAAAAAAACTGCATTCATCTGGAATCAATTCCACAGTCCTTAAACTAAGATCAAGGGGGGATGCTGACCTGAATATCCCTCTTTACAAAATGAAGGGAAATGGAGTTTTTGTGGACGAATTAAACAGTAAGGTTTTGGATGGTACGGTGGATGCGGTTGTTCACAGTGCAAAAGATGTACCGTCTGTAATTGATTCAGGACTTGAAATTTCTGCCGTCATGGAAAGGGCTTCCCCAGAAGATGTACTGATTTCTGCAGTTCCACTACACAGAATGCCTGAGGGAGCAATCATAGGAACATCGAGCATCCGCAGAATACGGTCCCTGGAATGCTCAAACCGGAATATCAGAACAGCTGACATAAGAGGAAACGTTGACAGCAGGATTCGTAAACTTAAGACTGGTGAATACGATGGAATAGTTCTGGCCCGAGCGGGCCTTGAAAGACTTGGAATAAATGAAAATTCCTACCCTCTTCCACTTGATGAGTTCGTGCCTGCCCCGAACCAGGGAATAATATGCGTAATATCCCTGAAAAACTCCAATATTTCAAGACTTATGAAAACCATATCACATGAACAGACAATGGAGGAGATGAGGTTTGAAAGAATGATTGTTGAAAGTCTTGATCTTGGCTGTTCTGTTCCGGCAGGCATACTCTGCAGAAAAGAGATCGACAGATATGTGTTAACGGTGAGGTTTTATTCGCTTAATGACAGAAGATCCATTTTCCTGAAAAACGAGGTGAAGGGTTATGAGGACGTTGAGGCAGTTGTGGATAACATAAGAAGTATGTTCCCCAGTGATTTCGGATACCAGCTTGGTGGTAGATCTGGAAAAAAGTAAAATAATCCTCACAAGACCGGCAGAGAAATTCTCTCCTGTAAATGGACCTCACTGTTTTGAATATGTGAACGTACCGCTTACAGAGACCATCCCCAGATCAGACATCCATGAGATTATGACGAGCATAAAGAATTATGACCCAAAAATCCTGGTGTTCACAAGTACTGTTGGGGTGGATATTTTCTTTTCATTTTGCAGGAAACCGAATCCTGAATATATTTTCGTGGCCATTGGAACATCCACTCTGAAGCGAATAGAGAGTCACAGATTTCACGGAGTCTGCCCCGAAGTAATGGATTCATCTGGTCTCGGTAGACTTATTTTTGATATTCAAAGGGGTAATGAAAGAGTTGCGCTTTTAAGAAGTAACAGATCTGGTAAGGAACTGCCTGAATTACTTGCTTCGGGTGGCATAGACTTCATGGAGTTCACACTTTATGACATACTTGAAGTTAAAAATAACAAGCTTGAGGATTTTATTATGAAAAATAAAGTGTTCGGAATTATAGTTACCTCATCACTGGAAGCGAGTATTCTTGCAAAATTTCACAGGGAAATGATAAATGACAGAAATATCGTTCTTTTCCCAATCGGGGTGCCAACGGAAAGGGCTATGATATCAGCGGGATTTAAGAATTTGGGGATAAAAGGCGAGTCCAATGTTGAGATGCTGATCCACAAAATTGAAAAAGAAAACTGTACCCATAGCGGGGAATGGATTTGAACCATTGATCTACGGGTTATGAGCCCGTCGGGATTTCCTAACTACCCCACCCCGCTTCCTGAGGTTATTGTAAGAACCAATATAATGTTTTTTGACCTGTTAACCAAATGTTTCCTCAATTCTCTTGAACTTGATTTCCTTTGCCTTGTTCTCAAGATAGGTGTAAACGCTTCTCTGTTTCCTGCCATTTATGAGCATCAGAACTGATTCTTTGGAATACTGAGCTGACACATAATCACCCATTATGGATACTGTATCACCGTAAACTGAGATATATGTGGAGGTGAGGTCCTCGATAATTGATCTTGTCCTTCCAGCTTTTCCTATGAGTCTTCCCTTTATTTCATTGATTCTCTTTGAACCGGGTTTTGCAAACTCCCTCAGTGAAATAACAATTAGCTGAAAGTTTTCATCCATTAGTCCAAGAGCCTTTTCTGGATTGAAGCCTCTTCCAACGGCCTGAATAACGTTAAGGGAAAGATTCGCCTTCAGAGGATCTCCATGCTGTTCAACATCAACATCTCCTGTTTCAGAATCTATAATAAGCCTAACCTGGGCAACTTTCTCGATTTCTCTTTTAGTTGAACCGTTCTTACCTATAAGGATGGCAATTCTCTCCCTGGGTATCTTCACCGTACCAACCATAACTGGATCATTGTTTTCCAAAAACTGCATCTCCCCTAATATGACAACATAATTTTTACTTCCTTAATAAGATTGAGTGTCCTGGTATCCTCACCGGCAAATACCGGTGTTCACTGTTTCAAGAATTGAAATTGTCCCCAGTGGTAAGGTCTCTGTTTGCATCGTTGAAATCCAGGATTTCACTCTCCATATGTATCCCACATCCAACGTTTTCCAGTATCTCTCTCCTCATGTCTGTTGCTTTGTTCGTGTTTCTGTCCGTGTATTGTCCCGGGTCATTAAGGCTGTACCTGCAGTCTTCCAGGTTCTTGTGGAAAATGCCTATGGCATAACGGGGAATACCTGATTCCAGTGCTGACTGACCTGAAAGGTGAGGTACTTTATTTGATATTATGGAAGGTGATCCTTTGCCCGGGAACAGGTCATGGATTATATGCGTGATTCGGGTAACAAACGCTGTGATAGATTTCGCTCACTTGATGTGAAATGAGGATTTCTGATATCGTATAATGAACCTGCAAATTTAATTCACCTAAAACTTGTGAAAACGTTTTGAATATGCTGTCGATGTGGTTCAATGGAAGGACTTCAGCTGAAAGTTACCAGGGACATAACACTGAAAAACGTGGTGATGGAAGATGCCCTTGATCTGTTTGACCTTGTGGACAGGTCGAGGGAATACCTTGGCCAATGGCTTCCATGGGTTAAAAACACAGTTGACATTGAAAGTGAACTTTCGTTCATAAGAAACTCGATGCAGAGGATGGAATTTGGCATAGGCCTTGACATGGGTATCTGGTTCCATGAAAAACTTGCCGGAATCATCGGATTCAATAATATAGATCTTAACAACATGAAAGGGACTATTGGTTATTTTATCGGGCAAAAGTATCAGGGAAATGGAATAATGATATCAAGCTGCAGGACACTGGTAAATTATGGATTCCACAAGATTGGCCTTAACAAGATAGTGATAAGATGTGCCTCAGAGAACATTAAAAGCAGAAGAATTCCGGAAAAACTCGGATTCACGGTTGAAGGTATACTCAGGGAAGAAGAACTGCTTTCTTCGGGATACGTGAACCATTACTATTATGGAATGATCAGGAGGGACTGGGATCAGGCAGGGACTATGGTTGAATAGATCTCAAGCGGATCTGATACCACCCCAAATTTCCTGAAAAATGTGCAGACGTTGAATATATCACGCCTTAGGAATATCTCCGATGACGGGTGCTTTATATTCACAGATTGGCCAACATCTATGAAATATACCTTTTTCCGGTAATACAGCATATTGTATTCGCTGAGGTCCGCATGCACAATATTGGCCTTCCTGTAGGCTTTTGTCATCATGCCCACTACCTCCTTGAAAACCTTTTCAGGTTCAAATTCTGCATCCTTGAGAATTGGAGCCGACATATCTTTCGATCCAATATAACTCATTGCAAGAATATTTCTGTGAAAACCTATGGGAACAGGACACAGTACTCCTGCTTTCCTCAGTTCAACCAGGTTTGTGAATTCTTTCTTTGCCCAGACATAAACCACGTTTCCCCTTGAAAGTTTCTCCTTTGCGAATCTGTAATCTCCTCGTATGTAGTTCTCAATCTTTCCAAACTTCAGTGTGGACATCTTATATATTTTAACAGCAATGGGTTTTCCATGAACATATGCCTTGAAAACTCCCGATTCTTTCCCCGTGGAGATGGGATAATCTATGTAATCAATATCGAGTTTTCCCATTAGCTCATAGATTGCTTTCAGTGTCCTGCTGTCAAAGAGCAGATCCGAAGTTTTTCTGTCCATCCCCTCCTTGAAGGAGAACAGTTTTTCTTTTATCAGCTGTTCCAGCGCCGATCTGTCATTTTCCATATTACTTGAAAATATTGATAACCTCGGGTAGAAGATTGTTCCTGCTCAGATAGTTGGCCTGTGTGTGGGTGTACCTGTAGACTATGTCAGCCTTTTCATTCTGGAACTGCCATGGTTTTACAATTACCAGGTCTCGTTCCCTGATCCACATTCTTTTCTTCATTTTTCCGGGAATCCTTGTAACCCTGGTAAATCCATCCTCACACATTACTGTGAGATGCGATGCTCCAGACAGTTTTTCGACTATTCCGAATATCTCTCCCTTCTTCCTGTTTGGAAGTATTACACGGGTGATGTTTTCAACGTCACCCTCTTGTGATGTTCTTGAATTGTTCATATATAGTCTCTAAGTATTGCCTCTAGTCATATAAATATAAGCCAAGTTATCAGTTAAAAATATGAATGAAAAAGAGAAAGTTTTAAAAAATGATACGTGGGTGATTATAATAAAAAAGCGTTTCCACTATGCTTTTCTCATCTGGAAGAACGCTATACTTGCCATTACACCGATACCGAATATCAAGGCGTACAGTATGCCTATCTTATGGACATTCACGCTGTCTGTGTATGTCTGGTAAATAAGCAATCCAAGCCCTATGAATGTAACAACCAGTGACACGATAAATGCTGATGTGTTTTTATCCATTAATGATCCCTCCTTATTTCAAATATGAAAGACATCTTATTTTCCACCTCCGCTTACGAATTCATCTGATTGCACATACTGTGAATCCGATTCAATCATATCCTTGATTTCATCGCTCTTAATTCCACTGTATACTGCCCATACGTAGAATAGTGCTGCCACAACTATGACCATTATGAGATCATAGGGATATGGAACTATGTTGCTTCCTCCAAGGAAAGTTTCACCGAGATACGATTCCAGGGATAAGACCAGTATATAGGCCGGAACC
The DNA here is from genome assembly GCA_021820245.1 of Thermoplasmata archaeon. Taxonomy (GTDB): domain Archaea; phylum Thermoplasmatota; class Thermoplasmata; order Thermoplasmatales; family Thermoplasmataceae; genus Oxyplasma. Next base: position 41,662 of record JAKADT010000001.1, read on the forward strand.
CAGATGCCAGCTTTCACATATCTAGCTGAAAATATTGATATGACTGATCTGTCACCCGATGCTGTGTGTATAAAGTAAAATATCAGGTATACAACAAGACCTATGTAAATTGCAATCGCAAGGTCTCCCACAAGGGGCCAGCCTGACCAGTAAACTATAAGAGATGCACCTATAAAGGCAACTGGTGAGAGTATCATAGATCCTTTAAGGGTGAACGGCCTCTTTAGCTCTGAGGCATGCTTCCTGAAAATTCTTACTGCCGGGCCTCCAACAAGATATGTAAATACAGTTGCGCTTGTTATGAACCCTACAAGTTTGTACCAGCTTGGGAAGGGAGCAAAAAAGATAAAGCCGATGATCAACGTAAGTACCAGAGGAAGAACAGGGATCCTTCTCTTTTCGTTTACCTTTGTGAGTTGTTTTGGTAGTAGCCCCAGTGTACCCATTCCAAAAAGGGTTCTCATGGATGTCCCGAGGTATACGCTGAGTGTTCCACTTGGTGATATGTAAGCATCAGCAAACAGAAGGTATGTCAACCCAACAAGACCAACCGACGATGCTACTGTGGCAAATGGAGCACTGTAAAGTGTGGAAACCGCAGAAGTAGCAAAAACATTGCTCGAGTTTGGCAGGAAAAGGCTCCATGAACCAGCGGGTATCCCAAGTGAGTGGAAACTGACGGCACCTATAAACGCAGCCTGAAGACCTACATATACGATGATTCCTATTACCACTGAGAATATTGTTGCCAGTGGAACAGATTTTTGTGGTGTCCTGGCTTCACCTGCGTAATCAAGACCCTGCCTGAATCCCAGGAATGAGAACACTATTCCCGAGGTTGCAACTGCCCCCATTACGGGAGCAAAACCATAGGGCATGAAACCAGTGGCGCCGGAAGCTGCACCGGGGGCCAGTGTTGTGAAATTTGCAATGTTGAAATGCACCACAACAAGCACAACTATTGTAGCCAGAGGAAGAATGAGTTTCCACCATGTCATCCCGGTATTTGTCTTGGCCATCATCTTCACACCGAGATAATTCAGGAAAAAGAAGAGCACCATGAGCAAACCGGCGAAAACGATTCCGGTAGCTGTGAGAACACCACTCAAAGTATACAGCGACGGGTAATATGCAGCAGCATAACCAACGACACCTTCAGCCTCTATGGCCGGTACAGACACTGCTGAAAGGAAATAAGCCCACGCCAGGAAAAAACCAGCCAGGTTGCCATGGGAAAACTGGCCATACCTGACAATGGAACCCGACCGTGGTATCATGGCCCCCAGCTCTGCGTAATTAAGAGCTATTACTAGGACTATAAATCCTCCTATGATCCATGAAATTATTGCTGCAGGTCCAGCGATTGCTGATGCATCCAGTGCAGCAAATAGCCATCCTGAACCGATAATTCCACCTAGGCTTAAAAAGAGAAGGTCCCATGTTGTCAGGGCCTTTCTCAACTTCCTATCTGATCTTGTTCTTGCAACTTCGTCAGCTAACATTTGGCATGCCTATGCTCTATCCCTTATATAAATATTACTATGAAGATTAACTTCATATTGACAATTCAATACACTAAAATATTAAATAGATGCTAAAATGGTATTCTTTTACTACTTCAAAAGCCTTATTTTCGTTGGAAATATGGAACAGGGCCGAAATCCTAAATCTGCTTGATGTTCAAGCTTTTTATATTGTAATATCTCTGGACGGCGTCCCTGAAGAGTTTTATGTTTCTGCCTTCCTTTCCAATTGCCTTTCCTACTTCGTTCTGCTCCACTGTAACCAGAACATTTGTCTGCCCTTCTTTCCAGTTTATGTTTATCTCCTTTACTCCGAACCTGTAGAAAATATTCTTTACAAAAAGTATGAGATCTCTTGAATATTCAACCACAAGAATGTGCTTGTTGATCCTTTCCTTAAGCTCAGCTATTGCGTTATCGTTACGTTTGAACATCTCAGCAAGTTTTTTTTCAAGAACTACAAAGAGTACCATATCCTCGTTCTCGAGACATTCCTTGAGTTCGACCCGCGCAACCTTCTCAAAAAGCGCCATGTATCCAAGTATTCTATTGTCGATTGTAATTTCTTTCATCAGATTTCCGTTCCATGTGTGTTAGCATCTAAATAATAAAGGTGTTATTTAGTGTTTTTCAGTCCTTTATATACCAGGTTTACAGCTCCTGTCCCCAGCGTTATTGGTTGTCCCACTATGATATTTTCGGCAACACCACTCAAAGGATCAACTTCACCGATCAGACCCGCCCTGAGAAGATGTTTTGTTGTAATTTCAAAGGCCGCCCTGGCAAGAACACTGCTTTTCCTGCCCGATATACCCTGCCTTCCCACAGCTCTTACACCCCCTCCGAATGTCATCATGTCTGCCATTAGCATGAGGTGCCGCTGGTCAACTTCAAGACCCTGTTCCTGAAGTGTCCTCTGGGATTCCATAAATATTGCATTCCTTCCGGCCTCTATACCGAGGACAGTCGCAATCTCTATGATATCATTGGTGTAAGTGCGGTTTCCATCAACTTCGTCCAGCTCAAGGACATCCTTTAGATTCGAACCCTGTGTATAGATGACCCACTCTTTGGTGGAGGGTTCAATCCTTGCAATGGCTCTTTTTATGCCGGGAATGCCTTTAATTGTCAGTATCTTCAGCTGCTCCTGAACCTGGTACAGTTTCTTGAAGGATTCCTGCTGTGGCTTTACCACAATCTCCTGATCCTTCTCATCCCTTATGACCGTGATGCCTTTTACCTTCTCCGTTGCATCCAGTATATCATTGAATGCCACAATCCTCTCCTTCATCCTGTTGGCATTGGGTCTTATGGTGAGGTACATCTCGGCCACGTTGGTTATAACATCAGCAACGTCAATAAGGCTTGTGTTCTCCAGTTCCTTGACCACGGACATTACTGTTTCATCAGATTTGGAGTACTCTTTCTTAAGGTAGATTGTCATTGATGGCGTACTTGGAATTCTTCTAGCATCAACTATTTCGATGAGTCTGGGAAGTCCAAGTGTAACGTTCATTTCCCTGACACCAGCAAAGTGAAACGTTCTCATAGTCATCTGCGTACCAGGTTCACCTATGCTCTGTGCAGCAATAATACCAACCGCCTCATGAGGATCAATCTCCTTCTTGACGATATCCTCATGGAGCCTTTTCAGCAGATGTGTGTATTCTTTTTTGTCAAGAGACTTCTTGTATTTCAGCACATCATAGGCCACAGTCAATGGTAATGAAAACCCAAGTTTCTTTGCGTCTTCCACTATCTCATTGATATCTTTTGGTACAGTGTCTGCATATGCCTCCTTTTCCTTCATCTCGGTCAGGGATCTTTCTGCAATATTCCATGTTTTCATCTCCTTCAGATATTTCCCGGATGCTTTGAATTCAATAAGGGGAATTGGATCAATCTTTTCAAGAGTGGTTATTTCAAAAACAGTCTTTGGAGATGATTTCTTTTTAAGCACATTCTGTTCGGTTTCATCATATGGAGCTATGGAATCTATTACCGCCCTGAATGTGAACGTTTTGCCGTCCACTGATATATAAGCCTCTTTTATGGATTGATCTCGTGGTGAGAAATCCACTGCGTATTTTCTTGGAAGGTTTTTTACAAGTGATTCCATGTTTTTCTTCGTATCCTTCCAGACAAGTACCTTCATTCTACCACCTCGTTTTCAATATCAAATGCGTTATAGTCCACGTCCACTGTCTTACCCTTATCGCTTCTTGTGGGATCAACACCGTCTTCCCCGTATTTGAACTGTATGACTGCGCCTACAGTGTCCTGCACCCTTCTATCTTCATCCACCTTGAGATCCTCAAATGCATTGATGAGTCTTCTTTGCATGTATCCGCTTCTTGAAGTACGGACCGCAGTATCCACCAGACCTTCTCTGCCTCCAATACTGTGCATGAAATATTCCAGAGGATTCAGGCCAGACTTATATGATGATTGCACAAAACCTCTTGCAAGTGCACCTATATCGCCAGGCTTGAAGTGTGGAAGTGTCCTGTTATAATAACCCCTATTGAGCCTTCCTCCTCTGACCGACTGTTGACCCACCATACCCGCCACCTCCGATATGTTCAGCATCTTTGCTCTTGCACCCGATCTTGCCATAATTACAGACGGATTTGTGAGACCAAGGTATGCACTGGCGATCTTTCCGGATTCGTCCCTGACCTTTCCGGTTTCACTGAGAATTTCAATTTCCAGGGATTCCTCAACAGATCTTCCGGGAGATGCCTGAAAAAGACCCTTCCTGAATGTCTCAATGAGCTTGTTTATCCTCTCAACAGCCTGGCTTGATATCTCCTCAATTCTGGAAACAGCATCCTCGGGTATATCATAATCCGAAATTCCTGTTGAAAAGCCCCTGTAACTTATGAATCCAACTGCAAGTCTTGTCATTCTGTCTATGAACTTTGCAGCCTCTTCAGGACCGTACTTTCTGAATATTCTATCCACGATTATACCCGAGAACGGTCCGATGGCAGCTTCATCGATTGTGCCATGGATCATCCTTCCATTTACTATGTAAACCTCTTTGTCCTCCGGTTCCTTCTCGTATTCGCATCTCTCCTTTGCGGATGAACACAGCTTGCTTCTGAATCTCATGTTCAGTGTCTTTGGGAGAATGAGGGAGAAGATATCCCTGCCCGAGTAGTACTTTTTACAGTCCTTGATTACTGGTTCAGGCATCTCGTCTATGTCCAGGTAATTGAGCATATGTACAGTTCTTTCCTCTGAGTACAGAGGATTGTCGTGTGTCAGCAGAAACATTGATGTGATATGATCATGTATGCCACCAATAATCGGTCCACCAAATCTCGGAGACATGATCTGTTCCTGGACCTTCATTATGATTCTTGCCTCAGCCCTGGCCTCTTCTTTCTGTATAATGTGGAGATTCATCTCATCCCCGTCAAAATCGGCATTATAGGGAGTACATACTGCAAGGTTGAATCTGAAGGTCTGATCGGGAAGAATTCTCACGGTGTGACTCATCATTGACATCCTGTGGAGGGATGGTTGTCTGTTGAACAGTACGATATCTCCCTCCATGAGCTGCCTTTCCACCGTCCAGCCCACCTCTATCCTCTTGGAGTTTTCCTCGGCGTTCTGGTCTGTCACTTTTATACGCCTACCGTCAGGCCTGATTATGTAGTTGACGCCGGTCACATATCTGCCAAACTCATCCCTTGGACCTGATCCCCTCTTAATAACTTCTCGTATGCTTTCCATGTTGAATATATTGACAGTTACCGGAACCGTAAGTTCTCTTGCAGCCTTCTCCGGAACGCCAACCTCGTTAACTGACAGGAACGGTTCAGGAGATATTACGGTCCTGGCGGAAAAATTAACCCTCTTTCCTGACAGGTTAGAACGGAACCTGCCTTCTTTTCCCTTGAGTCTCTGAACCAGGGTCTTGAGTGCCCTCCCTGATCTGTGCCTGGCTGGAGGGATTCCTGCAGTCTGGTTATCGAAATAGGTGGTTACATGGAACTGAAGCAGATCCCAGAGGTCCTCTATAATCAGCTGAGGTGAACCGTTATCCCTGCTTTCCCTCAGTCTCTGTGATATCCTGATAATATCCACCAGTTTATGAGTCAGATCATCCTCGCTCCTCTCGCCTGTTTCAAGAGTTATTGAAGGTCTGACATTTATTGGAGGAACTGAAAGAACTGTGAGAACCATCCATTCCGGGCGGGCAACTTCATGATTCAAGGCAAAGAAAATAAGATCCTCGTCAGGAATCCGTTCAAGTCTTTCTCTAACTTCTTTCGGGGTAACTTTTATCCCCTCTTCCCTGAATGTCGTCGGCTTGTCCAGTATTACTTTTTTCTGCTGTGATCCACAGTGTGGACATACCAGTCTTGGAGTCGCTTCATCTGTGACCTTCTTGGACATCATTCCGATAATTTCCGGATCTGAGGTTGCCATATCGATGTCCTCAAATTTTGCCCTGTAATTGGCGATCTCATCGGGTGTAAGTTTTATCCTTCCACAAACTTTGCATGTGGAGTCCAGAAATGTTTTTATCTCCTTAATAAAACCAACATGCAGAACTGGCATGGCCATCTCAATATGCCCGAAATGCCCGGGACATTCGTCAACCTTTCCACCACATGTTGCACATTTGAGTCCAGGTTCAATAACCCCCATATGAAGATCCATAAGACCTCTTTCGATAGGGTAGCCGTCGTCGTCGTATGTATCTGCAGTTATAACCTTAACCTGTGAGAGTTTTCTCACTTCGTCAGGAGATAAGAGTGCAAATTGTATTCTATAAATTCTTTTTGATATCCCACCAGTCATTTTAAATCACCAAGTAAAAGTCTCATGACAACACCCATGGACATGAGCTCGTCCCTCATCAGTTTGAAGGCATAGCTCGTCTCTATTGGATGTATGTTTCCTGTGTTTCCACAAACGGGGCATCTTGGAACACCCTTTCGGCGGTCAAATATTGCCACATGACCGCATGTTGGGTTCCCACATACATAAAGTATTGTTCCATCACTCTGATCAAGAAGCCGATCTTTTATGACCATTGCAGCTCCATGGGCTATAAGAGTATCCCTCTCCATTTCCCCAAACCTGAGACCTCCCTGCCTTGACCTTCCTTCCGTTGGCTGTCTTGTGAGTATCTGCACTGGCCCTCTTGATCTGGCGTGGAACTTGCCAGCCACCATATGATGCAGTTTCTGGTAGTAAATAACGCCTGTGAATATGTCCACATCAAATTTCCTTCCAGTTATACCATCATACATGACTTCAGTGGAGGTGTGTCTGAAACCATACTTCACTAGGCCTTCACGAAGGCTCTTCTCTGGTTCCCCGTTGAATATTGTACCATCCCCGATTTCACATTTCATGGTGGACACCTTACCACCTATCATTTCCAGTATATGCCCAACGGTCATTCTTGACGGTATGGCGTGAGGATTAATGATAAGATCAGGGATTATGCCCTCTTCTGTGAATGGCATATCCTCCTGTGGTACAACCGCACCAATAACTCCTTTCTGACCATGTCTTGAAGCGAATTTGTCGCCAAGTTCCGGTATTCTTTCACTCCTGACCTTTATCTTGACAACCCTGCTGTTACTTTCAGAAACCGTCAGGATAACATTATCTACATACCCCTTCTCGTTTGGCCTCATTGTAATGGATGATTCCCTTCTTCTCTGCGGCCCAAGTTTCTCTCCGCCCTCTTCCAGGAATCTCGGAGGTGATGTTTTCCCCACCAGCACATCTGAACCTTCAACATAGGACTCCGGGTAAATTATGCCGTTTTCATCCAGGTTTTTATAGTAATCTTCGGCCCTCGCACCCAGCACATCATGTGTTGGGATTTCGAACTTATCTTCCTGTCCACCGGGATATCTTCGCTCCTCAGCACTGTATGTTCTGAAGAAACTACTTCTTCCAAGTCCCCGTTCCATAGATGCCTTGTTCATGACAAGGGCGTCCTGTATGTTATATCCCTGATATGAAAGAATTGCAACGACAAAATTCTGACCTGCAGGCCTTTTTTCGTATTTTATGTAATCCATAACTCTTGTCTTAACCATGGGTATCTGTGGATAATGCATCATATGCCCCCTGGTGTCTGTCCTGATTCTGAAATTTGTTGATGAGAGACCAATAGACTGTTTTGTCATGGCTGCTGCCATGGTTATTCTTGGTGATGAATTATGTTCCGGGTAAGGTATAACTGAGGCAACGACCCCAAGAATAAGGGCGGGATCGACTTCAAGATGTGTGTGTTCCTTTGTAAGCAAGAGCTGGACTGGAAACTGTCCTTTGCATATTTCACATCTTAGCAAAGCTTCCTGGTCCGATTGCCCTGGATTTATCCATGAAAGTTTAGACCTGTAAAGGTAGGAGTTACAGCTTGGGCATCTTTCGGGGAAATCGTATGCATAAACCGATATGTATAGATTTTCCTCCTCTTCCGCATCTACCCATTCCAGTGCGCCTCTTTTAACAATATCCTTTATTGAGTACTCCCCCTCTTCCAGCTTTTGTAGCATCTCTGCGTTTATGACGGTGTTACCGTCGTGAACAACAAGAAGTGGTCTTCTAATCCTTCCTCTATCGCAGTTTACAATGACCTCTCTGGTTTCGGCATCAAATCTCACATTCACTTCGTCGGATAGTTTGCCCTTTCTTCTCTCTTCCCTTATTGTCTGTGTGAGAGTAGCAGGATCGTCATGATAGCCAACGAAATCTCCATTGAGGTAGACCCGTCCGGCACCCTGTTCCTCCTTTACTACTTCCTTGAGATCCATGCCCATGAGAAATTCAAGTATCATTTCCGGATTGATGCCTTCGGTCACGTTGATTATGAGGGCTGCATTTTTAACAAGACCACAGTTCTGGCCTTCCGGTGTTTCATTTGGACAGATACGCCCCCACTGAGTAGGATGCAGGTCTCTTGCCTCAAAGTGAGGTTGTGATCGTGTTAGAGGGGAAATAATTCGTCTCAGATGACTCAGAGTACTTACATTTGACACCCTGTCCAGCAGCTGCGATACCCCAGTTCTTCCACCAATCCAGTTCCCTGTCGCCATGGCATGCAGAATTTTTTGTGTTAAAAGATCCTGCCTCACTGCCGGTCTCAATCTTATCCCTTTCTTACGGTTATATGTCCTTTCAAGCTGGTATTTGAGATCCTTCATGACTGACTGGAAGGAGTTTCTGAACAGTTCGTCCAGCAGATCTCCTGTCAATTTTATCCTTTTGTTTGCAAGATGATCCTTATCATCCTCTTTCCTCATACCGAGGTTAAGTTCCAACAGGGATCTAGCCATCCTCCCAAGATATATTGCTTTCTTCAGCCTGTCTTCCCTGCTGTCTCCGAGATGTGGTAGAAGAGACTTGTCAATCATCTGTGATACTTTCTTTTCCCTGAATTCCTTTGCCTGACCCGCTGCGAATCTTTTTTCAAGATATGCTATTGCATCATCAAGGTTATTCACACCGTTTGGGGGGAATATCTTAGGATTCTTGGATTCTTCTATATTTGCATATATTATTGGATCCATTTCGTTACCGGACGCTATGGAATCGTGCACATCGACATCTTTTTCCATCCCCAGTGCCTTCATGAGTATAACCAGTGGGATAGTACCTGCAACACTGGGTATTGACACCGTTATGATTCCATCACTCCCCTTCTCCATTGCAGTTAAAGCCCTGAATCCCCCTCTCTGGGAGAATACCTTGGCTACCTCGATCTTGCTGTCATATTTTTCTTCGTATTCAACGAGAATCTTGTTCGGTGCGAGATCTTCCAGAGAAACAATAACTCTTTCTGAACCGCCAATGATGAAATAACCGCCAGAATCGTCTGGATCTTCTCCAATATACTGGAGTTTTTCTTTCCTGGTTGCATTTATTGGGCCATTGTTTTTCTCTATGTATGAATCAAGATTCGAACCATAAAGTGTGCATACCTTTGAACGTACCATTACAGGTATGTCACCAATTTTAATGTTTTCGGGTTCCTTTTCCAGGCCATCTTCCACGATTCTGACCCTCAGTGTTACCGGGGCCATGTAGTTAAGATCCCGGAGACGTGCCTCATTGGGTGTAATCTGATTTGACGCCCCTGATGCTTCCTTTATCTCTGGTTTATCTGCCCATATAGTTGGTTCTCCAACCGGTTTTCCGTTCTCTCTAACTCTTCCATAATAGATCTTAATTTCCCTTCCACCGGTTTTGCTCTGATCCAGGGTCATTGTACCCGGTTCGTCTTCATCAGATACCTTTGTATCGTCAACAATCTGCTGCATTCCGTTGTCGGGGTTTCCCTTTGTTGCAATAAAATGATTATATGAATCTATCTGGTGGTTTACGACGCTTTCATTACGAAAAAAAACTTCAATTAACTCTTTCATTTAAAAACCTCTCCGCTGATAACCCTGTAGTATATTGAATAACCAACGGTTGGACTCTTCCTGATAATCTTGATGATTCGACCGTTATCAAGCTTTCCATGAATATCTTCAAGCGCCTTGACTGTTGGGTCATTCCTACTGATTTTGGGTAACAGATCTTTGGAAATGTCCAACTCCTTTAAAACCTTATCTTCTTCTCCAACTGGAACTAAGTGATGCTCTGGAACCAAATCATGCTGCAGTACGTTAAACTTCCCCATTTTATCCCTCTTTTGCGGGCCCGAGGGGGTTTGAACCCCCGACCACCTGGTTAAAAGCCAGACGCTCTACCTAGCTGAGCTACGGGCCCAAGCCGGCTAGTGCCCATCTTAATATGATGGGCTAATATAAAGATTCCTCAGTGAAAGATTTTGTGGGAATGATTCATTCTGTCTGGAATATCAAGGACTGTCCGTAAAGTTACAAACAATTTTAGGATCAGACACTAAAGGGACAGTGATATTGCACTATAATAAACCCTAATGAATAATGAATATATTCTACCGCTTATTACAACAGATTCTTATATCCATAAACCTTGAAAATCCAGTTTCAATCCATATTCCGATAAATAATGTTTTCGTGGTTTTGTGGGTGGTATATACTTGACTAGATTTTAAGAAAACATTTTGGAGGTTTTCCAATGAGTTGTGATTTTTTACCGTTCCTTCCAATATTTTCCTATTTCAAAAAAATGTATATTTCACTCTTTGATCTCCATGGATGAATGCCGGAAAAATAATAATACCTGCTCTTACGCCTTTCAGAAACCAGCAGATTGACGCTGAAGCAGTAAAGGCCATGACTGCATATGCGAAGAAGAACTTTTTTGATGGGCTTTTTGCCGGAAGTTCCACCGGTGGTGTAGCTGCGCTTTCCTATAAAAAACACAAAGAAGCTCTCAAAACATACATTGAAAATATTCATGGGAATGTAACACCGCTTGCCGGAATCTCCCGAAACAGCCTTGATGAGACCACAAGCATGGGAAAAGATGCCGTTGATTTCGGATACAAGACTATTGTCCTCATAAACCCCTATTACCACAACTATTCTGATAAAACCCTCCTGAGCTATTTTGGCAGTATACTTGGAGGCATTGACGCTGACTTTTACCTTTACAACAACCCTGGACTGACAGGTAGAGACCTGAAACCGGAAGTTGTTTCAAAACTTCATGAAACATATTCCAACGTGAAGGGTGTGAAAGAAAGCAGCGGTAACCTGGACACATTCGGAAGATTCCTTTCGATAGAAGGTCTTGAAGTTTACCAGGGGAAGGATACGCTGCTTTTTGATTCCATGAAAATGGGTGCAACGGGAGGTATATGCTCCTCAGCAAATTTCTCTTTGAACACACTGAAAATCGCAAAAGGAACCAGGGAAGCGGAAGAATCTTCAAGAAAAGTAAAGGAACTTATGTCCATTGTTTCAACCTATGAGAATCCTGTAATCCACAATTACCTTTTCAGAAAATATATCGTTGGAGAGGAACCTGTGGATTATATGAAAAGACCATATTCCGATCTTGATATGCCCCCGAAACAAGAGATCCAGACTCTTCTCTGAAGAGCGCTTTCGGAGTTATATCTATAAGGTTCAAAGAGATTCGGTGTCATATGAAAGTAAATATTGATGGAGAAGTGAAAACATTGTTCGCCGTCTGGATGGGCGATGATGGAGTCAATTTAATAGACCAGAGAAAACTTCCGGAGAAAATTGAGATATTCACAGCTAAAAACAGTGACGATATTGTTCATTCCATAAAGGATATGCTTGTAAGAGGTGCCCCCGCTATAGGTGTTACGGCCGCCTATGGACTTGCAATGGCAAAACAGCATGATGAGAATATGAACGATGCAGTTGACAAAATATCAAAATCCAGACCAACTGCCTATGATCTGTTCAAGGCAATCAAGTATATGAAAGAGAATAATTTTGATCTATCTTCAGCCCAGAGATATGCAAACGAAATTCTGGGAAGAAGCAAGAAAATCGGAGAATATGGGAATGAACTCATAGGGAAAAATTCCAGGATACTGACACACTGCAATGCCGGAGCGCTTGCCGTTCTTGACTGGGGAACTGCACTTTCGCCCATGAGATTTGCCCATAAAGAGGGAAAGAACATCTTTGTATTTGTGGATGAAACCAGGCCCCGCCTTCAGGGGGCAAAGCTCACCGCATGGGAACTTGGCCAGGAAGGAATTGAACATGCCATAATTGCAGATAACGCGGCCGGGTACTTCATGAAAAAGGGGGAGATAGACCTTGCAATAGTTGGAGCAGACAGAATTGCATCCAATGGTGATTTTGCAAACAAGATCGGTACATATGAAAAGGCTGTTCTTGCAAAGGAGAACGGAATTCCGTTTTATGTGGCTGCCCCTGGAAGCACCTTTGATTTTAACATTAAGAATGGGGATGAGATCCCAATAGAGGAAAGAAACCAGGAAGAGGTTTTATTCGTTAATGGAAACCGCATCGGTCCTCTGAACAGCAATGCAAGAAATCCTGCTTTTGACGTCACACCAAACCGATACGTAACTGCATTCATAACTGAGTATGGGATTTTCAAACCAGGCGAACTTGGCAGCATGAAGCAGGCAATGAACAAAGATCTGTTTATGAAGATCTGATTAAAATAGGGGTTTAAATGACGGATGAACATGAGATAACACCCTGGAACGTTTCTGATACTTTCCAGGAAGCCCAGTATGAAAGGGTTGCCACTGAATTCGGCGCAAAGATTATCGATGAACCCCTGAAATACGAAATAAAGGAACTTGCAGGAGATCTTCACAGGTTTATCCAGTACGGAATATTCTTTGCCCACAGGGACCTGGATCTCCTGCTTGATGGATACAGAAAGGGAAGAAAGTTTTATCTTTACACCGGGAGAGGTCCTTCCGGAAAGATGCACCTTGGTCACCTCATCCCTTTTATTTTTACAAAATGGCTTCAGGAAAGATTCAACGTGGATCTTGTAATACAGATCACAGACGACGAGAAATTTATTTTCAGGGACAGCAGCAGAGAGGATCTTGACAGATTCACCAGAGAAAACATTGTGGATATTCTGAGCCTTGGTTTTAAACCTGAAAAAACCCATGTTCTGATTGACACAAAGAACTCCGGTCTGCTTTATAACTATGGAATCCAGGTCGCCAAGCACATTACAGCCTCAACCGTAAAGTCAGTATTCGGCCTTAAGGACAGTGACAATATCGGCAAGTTTTTCTTTACCAGTATCCAGTCTGTGCCAGCATTCATTGTAAGTGCCATAACGGGACACAATGTACCCTGCCTGATACCTTACGCCATTGATCAGGACCCACATTTCAAGATATCAAGAGATATCCTTCCAAAGCTGGGCTATGACAAACCTGCTTCAATAATTTCAAAGTTTATTCCTTCCCTTAAGGGGACAGGTAAAATGTCCTCGTCTGATGAAAATTCCGGCATATATCTTGACGATGAAAACAGGACAATTAAGAAGAAACTCATGAAATACGCGTTTTCAGGTGGCAGGGACACCATGGAAGAACAGCGTAAATTTGGTGCAAATCCGGATGTTGATTTTGCATTCAACACTTACCGTATGCTTGAGCCGGATGTTGCAACCGCTTCAAAGATATATAATGAATACAAAAGTGGGCAGATTCTCAGCGGAGAGATGAAAATGATCGCTTATGAGAAGATAGTTGATTTCTTTGAAGCACTGAACTCAAGGAGAGATTCAGTGAGTAAAAATATGGAAGACTACATGTTCAGTCCAGACAGATTTCTCTAAATTGCATGGTTTGAAGTAACCATTCGCGTGGTGTCATAATGAAAACTGCCTAAAAACCAATATTTATAAGACTTAAAACAATTGAAAATTGGTAAATATGTGTTCAGATTGTGTTGATGAATCCTGTAACTGCAAGTACTGCTACGGATACCGGCACAATTCCGCATGCCCTGATTGCGGACATACAATATTTCTTGACTGTTGCCAGGGTTTCTGATCTTTTAACAAAATTTGATTCTGTTTAAATGTAATATAAAATGGAGTGAAAAATATATTTTATAGCCTTATTCAGGCTTTTCTGATGATATCACAGGTATTGGTTCATCAAGGTTCAGTCCGATCTCATCGTCCCTGAGCTTTCTCCCTATGCTTCTCTCGTAGAAGGAGATG
>JAKADT010000033.1 GCA_021820245.1 Thermoplasmata archaeon
GAACAGGACATAGACGGGATTCCCGTTCAGGTGTTCATTTTTCACTATAGACTGGATAGTCCTGTCCGGACCAAAATAACGCACTGAAAGTTTGTCAGCCATGATTTGACCCCTCCACATTATCTTGCGCGGAAGAAAGAGTACGCCTACAGCTGCTATTAATAGCCAGCCTTCAATCATAGTGGGCATCACTTTTTGAAGAAAAGTTATCATTCCTGGCTCTGTGGACCAGTATGCAACAAGACCAACCATAACTGAAATTACCACGATTGCAGAAAAAGCAGGAATGAACATCCTGAAGGAGTCTCTCCTCTTGACATGGGAAACCTCTCTGGACAGTAATACAAGAGCATCGTCCTCGCCCATATTCTCAATTGCATAGTCTGTGATGCAGATTATTGGTTTGAGAATACCCACCGTATAGGCATTTGAAACTTTGTAGGTCTTTCCATCTATAATTTTTGTTCTTAAGTCAGATACACCCTCCATACTGGCAATTTCATTCAACCTTGATTCTAGATAATCAGACTCAAGAGGCCTACCGTGCTTTAACTGTCCCCTGATCCATGGATTGCTGTAGAGGGCCAATGCAAGTATTGCTATTATGGCAACTATGAAAGCGGTCGCTTCATACGCAGTCATACTAACATAAAATCCTACGAGTTCACCAAAGAATATTATCATTCCAAACGTTGAGAATTTAAAGTAATTCCGTGAAACGGGAGAATGAATTACATAATTGCGGAAATCAGCGTTTATGCCTCTCATGGAGGAATCTAGACTGTACCTTCTAAGCTCCGCGTAGAAGAATAAGATCCAGTACATGGAAAATAACGCAGCCAGCCCAAACACGTTCCTTATCAGGAAACCCACGAGGAAGACCAGAAGAAAGGGATATCCAAATAAAACGAGATCGGAGATCCTTTCTACCCTTCTCAATGCAGAACCATATAACCTTGCTTTGATCTCATCGTCGTCTGTGGAGGGGATCAGGTTAAGATTCCTGATTAATGTCACCTAAATATATTGCCAAATAAGTATATATGACTTTTCCTGAGAACTCCCTGATAATTGATGGAGTTGATTACTGGCGTTACTCAGCAAACCCTTGTAGATCAACCCCGGTGGTTTTGCAGTACTCTCTCTTCGACTATTTTCATCATATGGTATTATGGTGCTTCTCCAGAAAGATAAATGACCCTCCTCCCTTATGAAGAAATCCTGCATGAGGATGTCACTGTTCCTCCAGATGTCTGAAACTTTTCATTCATATGGAACAATCAGTTTTTCTCCTGCCAGTTTCTTCAAATAGCCCTTCAGGAAGGGACTTTGATTTACCTGTTAGCTGGGGTTTGTGGGTCTATACAGAAACTTCCCAGCGTTGCCGCCATCTTCCCGATAAGTTACCCCACTAATTTTATTTCGTTTATTACATGAGAAATGTTATTATATTATCCGGACTTGGATAGACGTGATAATATCCAACCTTAACTCATCAATCCCTGCTCCTGATGGGATTGACAGGAAGGTTACAGAAAGAATGTCCTTTCTGAACACTGTGGCAGATCACGTTCCAGTCATACTCGTGAACGAGGAGACAATGGACAGGATATGTCCTCCGGGAATTGGATATGATGCACATTGTGTTCGAGAACTTTTATCGCAATATTACCAGGAAAAAAAGCTGGCAGATGCGAAAGATTATCCCGGAAAACCCGAAGAAACTGAAAGAATATGGGACCGCATTGTGGAAAAGTGTAGACACGTTGTATTTTCGGCCATAGGAGTATATACGGAGAATATTCCTCCAGTATTGCTTGGAATTGATCTGAAGGACACTGGCATAGGTAAAAAAAATAGCGAAACAATATGGGAAACCATTGAAAACAATTCCAGAAAAGTTGTCTACCTCTGTCCGGAGAGGGTCATGGAAGAGGCTTTGGAAATTTCCAAAAAGCCACAAAATCCTTTCGACGACATTTTCCTGTATATCATATTTCATGAATACACCCATGCATTCATAACTAAGGGCACAAACCTGAAAAAATATGAGTCTGTTATAGAGGAATCACTCGCCGCTGCCGTTGCATACCAAAGGTTCTCAACGAGTTCTGAAATATACAACATATCCCGGTTTCTATCAAATGACAAACTACCGGCAGAATACAGATCATTCACCTTTTGGACAGAGATTTCCAGGGCCTTACCACTAATTGCTATTGTGGATAAATGGAAAAGAGGAGATTTGGCATTCAGTGTAGTAGGCATGGATTTTGATGATTTTCTCATATCTTCTGATCTTTTTTTAGAATACGGATTTGCACACTTCAGGAGATTCAACGACTCGAAGGGTGAGGAATCAATGCTTGAAAATCTGGCAATAAGAGTGCTTATGCATGCTTAGACTATGTTGTGATATCTTATCCCTCGGGTTTTCATGCCCAGAAACATTCTTTATATGGATCAGAAAAAGAGAGGAACCAAGAACACGTCAAGATAGAATCACAAGTTGGGGAATTTGACATTATCCGTTCTGGTCTAAGGAAGTCTGAGGTATCCTGGAAAGTTAGGAAAAGGTCTATTTTTCACAATATCAGATACACAGAATAATAATGGAAGATACGGAACATTGCAGGGCAGGTTACATTGAGGAGATCTTCGTTATAGCGATAATGTTCGATATTTTGTCAACACAATGGCTGTATAAGGCATAAATACGGGTAGAACAGATCTGATTCCATAAACAGATAGATAATCTTTTCAAGCGTGATTATCACGTTTTGCATGGGAAAAATTTCGCTGGAAAAATTATAAAGGTATGGTATTTTTCCCCTGGAGCATAAATGTGGAATTTAAATCCTAAAAATATTCTCATTCTGGCAATAATTGCCGCTTTGATTATGTTTCCCGCATTGGATTCATTCCCTTATTCCAGCACCAATACTTCAGGAATTCACACTTCAGATCATGGTGTCACAGGCATAGTGAAGAGCAATTCAGATTTTCATTATAAGGGAATTTCAAACGGGATTTCACCGACATCCCAAACGAAGAAAATTCATAAAACAAATTCTGGAGAAACTCCCTTTGTTCCAGTTAAGAATTTCAGGGCATCGGATACAAATCTATCGGTCAATCCTCAACAGCTCTACAGCTCAGAACCTGCACCAATGGGAATAGCCGATTACGGCCTGAGCACCAGTGGACTCTCCGGATATAATTCCTATTCCTACTCAACACCATCCTTCCTGGGAAAGGTGAATATAACGTCCCTAAACACTGACAATAAAAGCAGTTCCAGCGTGGGAACTGAAATGAGCTTCCAGATGAATGTAAATCTTGAATTTTACAACAGCGGAACTGAATATGACTACTGGATACAGAACGTTGCATTTGTCCAGACCTCATCTCCACAATCAATTGAATTTATAGATAATGTCTGGAATTTTTCTTCACAGGGCGCAGAAATGCATAATTCGACCATAGCTGGAAATGGCACTGTGTCCAAATCCGGAAATACTGGTTACTATTATGCAATTGCAAACAATACGCTTCCCGGAAATGATGTTAACTTCGTGTATCCAGAAGAATTCCAACTGAAGGTTGTATCAGAGATAAATGCTCAGGGTAACCCTGAAGTACTGTTTGAGTACAATGACGGCCACGGCTGGATAACATACGACAATCCTTCATTCATATTCGCCGGAAGTGTAACCTCGGATCCTGGTTTTACAGTAAATGGGTCATCCTATAACCCCTTTGGTACATATTACGATGCCGAACTCATAATGGGGGGCCCGGGTGGGGGATCTAACACAAAGGATGTTTCTTCCAATCTATCACTGAAACTCCAGTACTGGAATGGACATAATTACCAGATGATCAGCAATGCATTCAATCATGGAAGCGACACTGCAGAGGGGATATCAAATGTAATATCAAGCCCACAATACTTGACCGGAACCGGATCAATATATGCATCAGATACTCCCGGTAACACAAGTCTTGGTGAGATTTACAACTATACTGATGTGGGAATCCTGAATTTAAGCACTGTGTTAAAATCAGGGATTCTCTCTGTCGGTGGGGATATGCATGACTTTGTTAATTGCAGTTTGAATTTAACGCTGGGACCAGGTAATTATTCACTTATCCTTTACAATTCAACAAATCCTGGCCTGCCTGTCTGGAAATCTACCGTAAAAATTTCTGCAGGTTCATACACATCCATGAATGCAAATGGCTTTTACCGTGTCACATTTTCCGAGACCGGTCTCCCATCTGGCGCAGGGTGGTTTGTGAATATAACCGGTGGGAGTTCTTCTGGAAAAATTACTTCAGATGTGTATACAATTTATCTTAAGAACGGCACCTATTACTACAATGTCAGCACAACACTTAAGACGTACATGCCTTCCTATTCAGGGACTTTCAAACTGGCTGGCGGTAACGCAAACCAGTCCATATCATTCATGGAGGTAAAATACACTGTTGTATTCCAGGAGGCTGGTCTTCCAGATGGAACACAGTGGTACATTAACGGTACCTCAAATATATCAGCATCCTCCACTGTCGGCAATATAACTCTTTCCCTGACCAATGGGACATATGAGCTTGAGGTTTCCAACCTATCCTCATACTATGCATTCCATAACCAGTACAACGTAACTGTTTCGGGTTCAAATCTCACAGAGAAAGTACTCTACTACCCGTACTCCCATATATATGGGATGTTGAATCCACAGAACGCTGTCATAAAGATCAATGGCAGGGAAATCAGTACACTTAACGGAAGATACAGTGAAACGGTCACAAATGGAACATATTCCGTTGTTGTTTCATCACCCGGCTATTCAATATTTTACAGAAATCTCACAATTAAAGCCGGAACAAACATAAGTCTCAACATCATCCTGAACAGGAGTACCGGCAGTGGATCCAGTACCCATAAATACGGTGCAAATGACACATATTTCATTGGGAGTCTTGTTGCTGTACTGGCCATAGCTGGAATAGCATCTGTTTATTCGAGAAGGAGGCATTAGTTTGAAGTTTCATGATAAGACACTCTGAAGGAAAAACATATAAAATTCTCTTCAATACAGTAGCGTGCTTAAATGTACAAATGCGATGAAATAAACAGGATAACCGTCTTATATTCAAGCTCTGGCCCAGGATCTTATGCAGGTGAAAAATACAAGATATTTGAGAGGGAAAGCGCGAGGGCAATATGCAGAGAGGCCAACAGGTTGGGGATTAGCATAGAGAAGCTCTTCAAGGAGAGGGAGGATGTTGAATCCATTGTTATAAACAGGGATGTATCTGTAACTCCAGCAAAAGACGCACATACCAACGAGAAAAATGTGCCTGAAAAGGAAGAGAAGCCTGCACCTGCACCATCCTGAATAGCCATAAGAATATCTGTTAATTTTGTAGAAAACAATTGATGAAGCATTATATCTCATGTTATGTTTTGGTATAGATGACTGACGATTTACCTGAACAAAGACACGGGCACCCTTACATAATGTATGACATGATAAAGGACTCTTACAATGGAATCAGGAGCACCATTGAGATTATGAAAAAGGTTGATTTATCGATTTTCCAGAGCCCGTTGACCGTTACCGGAAATGGGACCGCACTCCACTCGGGTATTGCCGGTTCGCAGATACTATCAAGAACAGATTTGCAGTGGGACAGCATTCAGGCATATGAACTTGAACACTTTGGAAAAGCTGATGGAACTGTTATAGGAATATCGCACACTGGAAAGACGAAATCAACGGTCGATGCCATGGCAAAGGTCTCTGGGCAGGCATCTACTTTTGGAATCTCGCACTTTGCAAACACACCGCTTCTGAAGACTTCATCAAAGGGTGTCGTGATAGGAAATGGCCCTGATATGTCCCTCTGCAATACTAAAGCATTTTTTGACAACGCGTTTGCAATGCTTGCGGTTTCAAAACATTATGGAAATATATCAATGGATCTGCATGAACTGGCTGAAAAAATCAGGTTGGTCATTGAAAGATCAGATGCACCAATGAGGGAGATGTCTGAGAACATAGGTAAGGTTCATAGCATTTTTGTTCTTGGGTCGGGTCCGAATTTTGTGGCAGCAAGAGAGGGTGCACAGAAGATCAAGGAATCTACCCATGTCCATGCGGAGGGTATTGAACTCGAGGAGTTCAATCATGGCTGTACATCAGTAATCGATGAAAGAACACTGGTGATTCTCATCAGTTCCATGGAAGATGTGGAAAGGGTAGATGATATAGTCAGGGCATGCAGATTCACGGGAACAAGAACTGCAGTGATAAATGGGGAGGGCGATTTTAACTATTACGTACCTGAAATGGTTGACCAGTACATACAGCCAATATTTAACATGGTCCCATTATACTATCTTGCATATTATATGGCATTGCAATACGGAGTGAATCCTGATTACCTGAGATTTGAGGATAAACGCTACCTGGATTATGACAACATTGTCTTTCCACCTGGGGCGCATTAATTTTATCAGGCACAATGTCCCCTGAAACCTGTGAACATGAATTCTTGAGTGGGGAGAACATAATCGGCATAGAGAGTTTCGGTCCCATAAATAAAGAATTGCCCGAGGACTGCGGGGAATTAATACCAGGGAGCATATTCACCCATATTCTATCCCTGCTTGGAAGCTTTGAATAAAGAAAGTTAAGTTGCCGACTTAGGAAGTATGGATGTTCTGGGGGAAGAGGTATCATTTTCCTATTCTTCCCTTCCAGTTTTCTCTTATCTCCTCAATTACGGCACGGACATCACCTTCCAGTTTTTCTCTGTCAGTGCCAGTGGCATAGACCTCCACATCCAGCCTGGGACTGTTGTTTTCTATGCCCAGTGGGTGGGATTTTATATATACTTTCCCGGAATACTTTTTCATAAGTTCAGTTATGAATGGTGCAAGAGAACTCTCCATGACCCCCTCCAGATGAATGGTCTCGTCATAATAGAATGAGTTTTCACCTCCAATGAGGAATGATGCGTTGGAAAGTATATCCTTCATCTCTGACGGAACGCCTGGAAGAATCAGTACCCTTTTACCATTTAACCGCATGAATACTCCCGGGGCAGATCCCACATCATTCCTTACAGCGACTGCATCTCCTGGAAGCATGGCCATTTTCTGTCTTTCCGGTGTCACCGGAAGCCCCTGCAACCCATATTTTTCCCTGAGGATGGAAAGCACCTCTTGATTGAGAACCAGATCGATGTTGAAATGTTTCGCAAAGGATGAAACAGTCATGTCATCAAAGGTTGGACCAAGACCTCCGGATGATACAACGAGTTCCGATACGGACAGCGCTGTTTCAAAAGCCCATCCAATCTCTTCGGGGTCATCTTTCACAACAAGGTTACGCACAACATCATATCCCATGTGAGTGAGGAAAGATCCTATGTAGGCAGTATTTGTGTTTACAGTCCTCCCCTTAAGTATCTCGTTCCCAACTGTAATTATAACTGCTTTCATCCATTTGAAATGCTGACAGTATTAAGAAGTTTTTTTGTGTTTCCGGTTGAATTTCTCAATTTTGTCCTTAAGCTTCTTAAGGTCATAGTTGTCAAGCGGTTTCTTATGCTTCAAAACCCATTTTTTCAGTTTTGCCCTGTACTCTTCATTCGGACATGTATCTATTGCATTCTGCTCGAATTTTTCAAGTTCTCTTTCTGTCATTACCAAAACCTCCAATTACTTTTTTTGCCTCAATGCTATACCATCATCATGTCATGGGGAAATATAAAAAATACTGTTGATGAACGCTACTGCCCATGGGATATTGAAAGATTTTCCTCGGAACTATTAAAATTCTATAAAAGTGAAAGTTCGTCTGTAAAGCAGGAGGGAAGTCTCCTGATCTTCACGAAGGAGCATTATCTCACCCCGTCTTTTCAGGACAAATTCACCTTATCATTCAGGTTGTCTGTCGACACTTCAGAGAATTCAATGACCATTTCCATTAAACCAGAATCACCGGAAATTAACAGTTTCCTTCTTCATAAAGGTTTCAAACCTGAGAATGGATATTACAGAATAAAGGATGTAATACTTGATGATTATAATCGACCACTTTACTGGTATTCTGAAAGGAAGATCAGATCATTTCTCACCGAGGTCATGAGATAGGCGTCCATGTTCCCTTTACAGCCAGTCATTTCAAATCACAGAACAACGTTCATAAAAGCGATGAAATAAAGGAGGACAGCATTGAGAACTGCAAATATAATTACAAGGACAAAAGTTTTTTCCCTTGAGTTCACGGGTAGCTATATTGTTCCAGAATATGTATTTTGCTCCATGTGGAAATTCAGTGTTTCTTTAGTTCTGTGATGATGTTTTCCTTTGCCATGTCTTCTCTTATTATTGACTTTATACGATCGATCTCCTCCCTGAACGTCTTCGCAAATTTACCACCACTCATGTTCATCAAAATAATATATTATGGTAGTTAATAAATTTTGTCTGACAAGAGTCAAACACGAAAAAAATCGCCGACATAAAAACCTTATTTTTAGGGTATTTGTGTTCATTCAACGGAATCGACGACCATTGAATTATTACGTTATTTTGCGAAATTTCGTCAGAATGGAGACATATAGGAAAAATTTACACCTTAAAAAAAATGCCGAATCAAAAAAACAGCATCATGCAAATCCAAGATGCTTAAGGTTTAATATAAGCTGTAAGTTTATACTTCAGCATGCTTTACCTGTTATATATATTCCCGGCCGTTATATTTGTACTGACCACCTTAATTTACTTTGTGGTCAAAAATGGCCTTAAAGACTATGTGAATAATCTCTCCACCAAGGTGAGGGAGATAGAAAGTGTACTTGATCTGTCATTCATGAGAGATATGCTCACCAGGTTCATGAGCAGGAGTGCAGCCAGGGCGGCACAGATGCTCAGAACTAATCCTTCTGCCTCCGCATCTGATACAACAGGTATCACAATGAACAGTGGAGAGGACATGGACCGATTCTATGCCTCAATAAGAAAAGCGGCACAGCCGTCCATTGATCTTGAGAGAGTTAATTTCGTTGCATCACTGCTTCAGAAAGTCATACTGATTTATGGATACAGCATAGCAGTTGTGGAACTGGCACTGATCTCTTTTTCGTTCTTTCCCTCTTATGCCTCATACTATGGAGACTTTGACGGTGTTTTCCTTGGAGGTACCATATTTTTCTCTGTAATAGTGGTGTTGATGGTTGCCGATCTCCAGATCTATTCCAGAAGAATTACTGCATCAGTGAACAGGTCTTAGAAAATGTACAAGCATCATTCAAAGCCAGGAATGCGGTTACTTATTTTCGGTTTAAACATGCTATATAAGCAGCGCTATCAGCAAGAGTAATAATTATTAAGGTGCTATGAATAATCTTTAATATAGATCAAAAAAACGAGAAGTGAAAAAAATAAAATGAAAAACAGGGCAGAAGATGTGGAAGAGTCAGGACCGTTTATTAACCAACTTCCCTGCAGATTTATGGGATTTTCCAGTGAGACTTACCTTTTAAATGTGAATTTCTCAGGGATCTGTAATGATCATGGGGTGTGTGGTTTAGAATGAGCATAAGACGAGTTGTGCTTGACGTCGACAAGAGTCTTAACAGACCGACGCTGGTTGATCTGGTAGAATCAATTGAGAGAGTTCCGGGTGTTGAGGCTGTTAACGTGAGTGTCACGGAAATGGATATGGAAACTATGGGAACCAACATAACAATTGAAGG
Organism: Thermoplasmata archaeon; assembly: GCA_021820245.1. Taxonomy (GTDB): domain Archaea; phylum Thermoplasmatota; class Thermoplasmata; order Thermoplasmatales; family Thermoplasmataceae; genus Oxyplasma. Next base: position 9,778 of record JAKADT010000033.1, read on the forward strand.
TGTTGGCATCGATTACGATAAACTGATAAACACAATTGAGGACAGCGGTGCTGTGATACACTCCGTGGATGAGATTGTGGCCGGTAAAAGAATCATAGAGAGCATTAGGCGGGATTATTGAAATACAGTCTTCTGTTTCCGGCCACTATTGGCCTTGCTGATGGAATAATTACCGCCCTTGTTCTTGTTACAGGGAGCATCCTCAGTGGAGCAGGCCTGAGCCCAGGACTGTCGGAAAGGGTGGCGTTTGGGTCTGCATTTGTTGGAACATTCAGCTTCTTCATAGCGGAATATTCACGATTAAGAGGAGAGATCAATAAAACTTCCAGGCAGTTGAATCTCTCATCTCCCAGACTCCTCCTGAAGGGGAAAATAGGGAGGGACATATTTCTGGAGGCTATAATTGGAACTTCTCTATCTGGAGTTTGTGGTTTTCTGGGCGCAGGAATACCTCTCTTTATAAATTATCTCTTCCCAACTCATGGTTATCTGTCCATAATTTCCGCAATTCTCGCTATGGGTGCACTCGGCGCCGGAATAGGCAGATCTGTTTCTGGCCGTTATATTCTCTGGATAGTGACAATGCTCATTCTTGCCACGTTGATTGCGATTGTTGGAAATTACCTCAGAATAGTGCCTTAACAAACCATAGAACACTTTGATGTGATGGGAAATCCCACCTTTACTGATTGAAGTATTATTTGCATGTCTCAGTTATAACGGTAACGTTTGCAGCGACAACCACCTTTCCACTGGGAATGCATCTACCACTCTGAAATTATATTCAACAACTCTTAATTTTATCTTTTTCTGAACTGGAAAATGTTTTAAACACTGCGTAATAATGCATCATGGAACAACCTATGCCTGATGGACAGAGATATATTGGAAAGTTCATTCTTTATTCGGCCCTTGATGAACCCGATGTTGATATTGACAGCTACACGCTCAGCATATTCGGGCAGACAGGAAAGAGACTTTCATACACCTACAAAGAACTCATGGAAATGGAACATGTCAGGTACACCAGGGATTTTCACTGCGTAACGGGATGGAGCATAAAGGAGGTAAAATGGGAAGGTGTCAGCCTTAAAAAGCTCATAGAGACTGCTGACCCTCATGGAGATCCGAAGTGGGTTATGTTCCACTGCATGGATGAATATTCGACCCCTGTGCCATTTGAAGATGCAATGGGAGAAGATTCTATTGTTGCCCTCTTAATGGACGGAAAACCCATACCGAGGGAGAGTGGTTTCCCGGCCAGGCCGTTCATTCCTCACCTTTATGGCTGGAAAAGTGCAAAATGGCTCAACGGTATAGAGGTAATGCAGGATTACGAGGAGGGATACTGGGAGTTAAGGGGTTACCACTCCCGGGGAAATGTTTGGGAAAACGAGCGGTTCAAGAGTCTTCTGGGAAGGCACCTGAAACGTACTCCCATGAAGAGAAGGGATCAATAGGCCGAGGAATTATTAAGAATCGGCTTGCTCAAGCCTCTCCTTCATGTTATAGTAAACCTTCCAGAGATCCTCAGGAAATCTATTGCCAAAGGATTCAAGGAATGGCTTTGTCGCCTTTAGTTCCTCCAGGTACCCCCTGCTGTCAACATGAAGCAGTTGCTTCACAATTTCCCTGTCCACGTTTCCTGCATCAAAGGTATCTGGATCTGGAGTATATCCGATTGGGGTTTTAACGACATTACTGATCTCATCATTGACTCTTCCCGCAATCCATTTCAGAACATATGTGTTATATCCGTATCCAGGCCACATGAATTCTCCACCATTTCCCTTCCTGAACCAGTTAACATTGAATATCTTAGGAGGAGAGGTGAGTCTTTTACCCATGTCAAGGTGGTGCTGAAAATAATCGGCCATATTGTAACCGACAAAGGGACGGTTGGCCATTGGATCATTCCTCAGGACTCCAACCTTGCCCTCAGCGGCTGCAGTCGTCTCAACTCTCTGCATTGCTCCTATGAGAACACCCTCTTCCCAGCTGAACGCCTCATACACAAGAGGGATGAGGTCCCCTCTTCTTCCTCCATAAAGGAAAGCCGAAACAGGAACTCCACCACCATTTTCATACTGGGTTGAAAGGTGTGGGTACTGGGTTATTGGTGATGTAAACCGGGAGTTTGGGTGCGCAGCGTTTCCCACACCGTCGTATGGTTTGCCAAGCCAGTCTATTATTCCCTGGGGCTTCTGATCCATACCCTCCCAGTATGGATTCATATCTCCGTCAACTGCAACATTCGTGAATATTGTGTTCTTCCTTATGGAATTCATGGCATTTGGATTGGTCCTGTAACTTGTATGTGGGGCTACCCCAAAAAATCCGTACTCAGGGTTGATACCCATCAATCTTCCCTTTCCTGAATGCATCCATGTGATATCGTCGCTTATGAGCCAGCTCTTCCACCCAGCGGAGGCCATTTCCGGCGGTGGTTCTATCATGGAGAGGTTGGTCTTTCCGCTTGAACTTGGGAAGGCACCACTGATATATGTTGTTCTTCCACTGGGCTCCTCGAGACCGATCAGCATCATGTGTTCAGCCATCCAACCTTCAGTTTTTGCCATGGATGTGGCAATCCTCAGGGCATGGCATTTCTTACTGAGCAGAGCATTTCCTCCATAATTGGAATTGAGACTTATAATAAGCCCCTGTCCCCGATTCTCTTCTGGAAAATGGCATATATACCTGTTGCTCGGAATAAGGTCCATTGTAGAATGTATCCCCACAGTCATCCTGTTGGTCTTTGCCATGCGATCCATGGCCTTTATCCCGGACCTCGTTATGATATTGAGGTTCGCAACCACATAGAGGCTGTCGGTTATCTCTATTCCTCCCATTCCGTAATCAGAATCCAGCGGCCCGAGCCAGTAGGGTACCACGTACATGGTCTTTCCGGACATGGATCCTCTCAGGAGTGTGAAAAGCCTCGAATATGCCTCCGAGGTATGCATCCAGTTATTGGTTGGTCCAGCATCGTCCTTGGTACCGGTGGTGCAGATATACGTGTCCTTCTCTGTCCGTGCAACATCGTTTGGGTTGCTTCTGTAAAGATATGAATCGGGATAATTTTTCTGGTTCAGCTGCAGGAGGGAACCTTCTTCAACAAGCGTTCTTATAATCCCCCTCTTTTCTTCAGTGGTTCCCCTGATAAATACAATTCTGTCAGGTCTCGTGTGACTTGCAACAAGTGCAACAATGCTTCTTACACGATCAGTGAAATCGTTGTTATGTTCGCTGATCTTGGCGAGCATTTCAAGCAAGTTTGCTTCCTTCATATATTTCCCGTATAATTCCTGATCCAGGAGATCCCGGGGCAGGTCTTCTGTAGTAAACATCTCATGTCCCTATCCGTTGCATATTTTAAGCTTTTCACTATTTAAACGTGGTAAACATACGACGTTCACCGAATTGAATTACAATCACAGTGCATGGGCAGAGGAACTCTCCTCAGAAAACTAATTAATGGGTTAAAGCTTTAATCCTCTTATGAATACGGGGCAGAATTCCACTGTTGAGTTAATAGTTGCAAATCCTGGAACAGGTAAAACCACAACCCTGGCAAAAAAGGTATCCTCCCTGATCCGCGAAGGAGTGAAGGAGAGCGAGATCCTCTGCATAACATTCACGGAGAAGGCAGCAGAACAGATGTTGAGAAGCATTTCGAGCGAACTGATAAAGCAGGGCCTGACCAATGCAAAGGTATTCGAAATCAGGGTCTCAACGTTCCACAGCTATGCCATGCAGTATCTCACGGAGATGGACATATCACCAAGACTTGTGGGAAACAACTACCTTCGTTATTCCATATATCGCAGTGTGATGGAGAGGAACGTTTTCAACTACCAGGCACAGTACATAATAGAACAGATGATCCCGAAAATTGAAAACGCCATCAGGTACCTGAAGAGTTTTGGTATCATGCCTGATCACATTACTGAAGGGAGAAGCCTGCAGGAACTTCAGGAGATGTACCAGCAGGAGGGGGTTTCAAGTGCCTCGCTGGAGGAAGTTAAGGCGTTTCTATCATATTTCATTGAAATCTTCAGAGATTATGAAGCCAGGAAAAGCCGAGATGGCATGATGGACTTCAATGACCTTCTTATAAAGTTTCTTGACATGTTCCCCGGAAAACCAAAACGCTACAGGTACGTACTTGTGGATGAGCTTCAGGATGTAAATGATCTGGAAGCGGCTATTGCCATGCTTTCAGGTGAGAATGTTTTTCTCGTGGGAGACAGGAAACAGGCAATTTTTGGGTTTCAGGGTGGTTCTCTTTCCAATTTCCAGAAATTCATAGACGGAGAAGGTACAAAGGTATCCACACTTGACCTCAACTACAGGAGTACCTGCAGAATCATTGAATATTCGGGAGAATATTACAGGATATGCTCTCCAGAGAGTGCGGATGAGCTTCGGGAATTCAGGGCATCAGATCCTGAACAGGGAGATGACATAGATCTCTGCATTACAAAAGATCCCAACAGTGTTATAGCGTCAATGATTGAGGAGATCCTGCCGGATCTGGAAAGAAACGACAGAAAGATTGCTGTGCTGGTCCGCACAAATGGGCAGATAGAGGACCTTGGGGAGTATCTGGAAGAGAGGGGAATCCCGCACTCAAGCACGATTTCCGGAGGTCTTTTGAGCAAAGCGCGCAGGGATATCCTCACCATGATAAAGGGGATATTCTCCGGAGAACCGGAAGATATCGTTAACTCTCTCTTCACCCCTTTTTCGGGTGTTAGCATGAGAGACGCCTTCATGATCTCACAGAAGAGAAGAAATGATCGACTGGATAAGGAGAGTCTCTTGAAAATTATAGGAGAAAAGGGAGGAAATGCGGCACTTGAGTTCAATGCCGGAAATCTTCTGGAATTCTTCGACAGCGTGATAATTCCCGTATCCATAACCATGGGACACGGATACTTCAACTCGGCTGTCGCAATAAAGCAGGGAATTATGGAATATTTCGAGATAGGGGGAGATAAAACATTGGATGAGATGATTGATTTTCTCTCCTTCTGCGACTATGGAAATGATTCCAGCAACATTACCTCAAGAGTTGTCCTTTCAACGGTACACAAGGCAAAAGGGCTTGAATTTGACCATGTGATATATGTGCCTTCTGAGGAAAGGAAAAAGAGGAGCTTCATCGATGTGGTCATGCATTCCATACTTAAAGGCACCCTGGGCAAGGATTCCCGTGGGGATCTTGATCAGGAAGATATAAGGGTTGACTTTGTGGCGTTCACACGGGCAAAGAAGAAACTGTCCATAGTGAAGAAACCAACAAACGGCAACCGTTTCTACATTGAGGGAAAGACCCGCCTTGTTGATCCGCCAGATGCCATCACCGAAAGGCAGCAGAGAAAACTCTACGACGAAGCTTATTCTCTCTTTTTAAGCGGGAATGTTGAGTCTGCCAGAAAACTTCTTGATGACAGAAAGAAATGGGTTAGGGATGCTGTAACTTCCTATTTTCAGAGTCTGAAGAACATCTCATTCAGCATGGTGTCAACCTCAACTAAACCTTTCGAATTCATGAAGAGATATATTCTTGCCATCCCGTTATCCACAAAAGCGCTTTCCAGGGGGACAAGAATACATAAGATTGCCGAGGATCTTTTCACACAGGAACCGGAGGTCAGTGCGGAAGATATTGCCTATTTTGAAAATATCAGGATGGTTCACAGGGAAATCCAGGAGAAATACTCCATGATGCAGGCTGGTGCCGAGGTAAATATACTGATTGAACTCAATAAGGTTTTTCCGGAAATGGGAGAGACAGATGGTCTGGCATTCAATGGAAAGATAGATGCCGTATTCTCTGATTCGACAGGGAATAATCACCTCATACTTGATTACAAGACGGATAGAACAACGGAAAGAGGCTACGAGCACAGGCAGCAACTGTCCGTGTATCGGAGACTTTATTCGGCTGGAAGCGGAATACCGGAAAATAAGATAACGGTTGCACTGGGCTATGTAAGCCTGAGAGATTCAGTCAATACAGGCAGGTTGGACTACCGTCTGGACCTTACCGATCCAAGGACAAGTTCAATTGAAACGTTCAAGAAACACCTTGGAGAGTTCATTCATTACCGGAATGATCCTGAATATTTCCTGGAAGCACTCCTTTCACGGGAAGAAGATGATACTCTTTACAGATATCTGACCAGGTATATCTGATTTGAACATTGCTGCATCTCTTTTCTTATTGAAAAACGGGAGAATGAATGTGGGTGAGAAATCGCATTGAATAAGGAGTTTCATACGGGAAGCAATCCGGTACTGATTGTGAGAATCACATTCCTGACTACCATTCTTACTGTATCTGTTGAACCTTTTCTGATGGCAAGAACCGGATATGC
>JAKADT010000034.1 GCA_021820245.1 Thermoplasmata archaeon
ATGCTGGAATATATCCAGGAAATCAACAACGAGCCTATCTTATTCAAATGGAGTTAAGATTGAACAAAATAGATGTTGGTATTGAAACATTGGATTAGAGTTCAGAAATCAATCTGGTGGTTTCTCCTGCAGCCTTTTCTATGTCTTTGTATTTCGTCTTGAGCATCTCCTTTGCCTCTGGGCTGAAAGTCTGCAAATTCAAAATATTCAGCAAATGAGTGAGTTCAAAATCGAGAAGCGAAACCAGTATGCTCAGTTTATCAGCTTTATCGGTGCTTACCTCTTTCCTCTTTAACGAAGCAAAACAGTCAAGGTGAACAGACCCTGATTTCGTAAAAGTAAATTTCTCTCCCGTTTTAACCTTCTTTTTGCAAACATAACACTCAAATTCTGCCATGAATACGTAATAATTTATTATTTAAAATGCTATTGTTACTGGATTTATGGAAAAAAGGGGTACTGCAATTTTGCCGCTGCATTACGGGCACCCACCGGAGTACCTTTACAGGCGTATGGTAAAACTGGGAGGCACAATCTGCGATCTTATCTCTGAAAAGTTTGGGACTGAAACACTTCTTGAAAAATTGTCGGATCCATTCTGGTTCCATTCACTTTCACTTTCAATAGGTTTTGACTGGAACTCAAGTGGTACAACAACGGCCACTCTCTCCGCCCTGAAGGAATATTATTCTACAGGAAAAGGTGAAATTTCAATATTAGGTGGGAAAGGAAGAAAAATGAGAAGTGTTAGGGATGAACTTAAAGTGGCTGAAACTTCCGGTTTTACAACTGAGAAAAATGCTTCACTGCTTTATTCGACATCAAAGAAAGTGGCGAGAATTGATCAGAACCTGCTCCAGGACAGCTATGATCTGTACCTCCATTTCATAGTCCTTGATGAGAAGAATAGATGGTCTATCATACAGCAGGGGTTGAACAGTTCTTCAAGACTTGCAAGGAGGTATCACTGGTCATGGGCAAGCAGGAACGATCCTTTGAATGACGGAAGATATGGACTCGCCGGTTTTGAAGGTGCCGATAGCATTCTGGATCTTTCATCATCTAAAAGCATGAAAAACCGGGAGAGTATGCTGTCGCTTGCCAGAGAAAATCCCAAAAAATACTATTACAGCCTTGAAAAGGACAGGCAGAGGACACTTGACTCGTTTACAGAAGGGGATAGAGTGCTGAACATGAATTATAGAATTGACTGGAATAAAATGCGAGATCTTTATGAATACCAGCCATCGGATTTTGAATCCATCATGGATTTCAGGGGAATAGGGAAATCCACACTGAGGGCCCTTTCATATCTGGCTGAGATCATATATGGTGAATCCCCATCTTACCAGGACCCCGTAAAATTCTCTTTCGCTCTTGGTGGGAAAGATGGAGTTCCAAAGCCTGTAAACACCTACGACTATGACAGAGCAATAGAATTCTATGAAGAAGTACTGAGCGGTTCACCGGAGAAGAAGCATGTACTGGATAAACTTGCCAGGAACCTTGGGAAACACAGCTTCATGAAAACAGGTAACAATTCATTTTGAGTACATCATTATCAGTGAGAAGCCGAAAATCCTCACTGGATCGGGAATCCAGATATTGTTAAATACAAATATGCACTGAGATACGGATCATCTGACATGGAAGAGACTGACGTTGTAAGCTTCAGGGTTGAGGAACAGCTAAAGTTCCTTGACCCAATAATTGCTAAATGGTTTAATTCCAAATACGAAGGACTGACCGAACCACAGGTCAAGGCGATTCCACTCATTCATCTCAAAAAGAACGTGCTGGTGTCCAGTCCAACTGGAACGGGTAAGACAATGACTGGATTCCTGGCAATATTGAACGAACTTTTCCTGATGTCAAGGGAGGACAGGCTTGAGGATAAGATTTACTGCCTTTATATAAGCCCTTTGAAAGCGCTGGCAAACGACATAACCAAAAACCTGAATACTCCTCTCGATGAGATATATGAAATAGCGAAGGAACAGAACGTTCAGTTACCAAAAATAAGGGTTGCTGTGAGATCTGGAGATACTTCCCAGAACGATAGGCAGAAGATGCTGAGGAAACCACCACATATTCTCATAACAACGCCTGAATCCTTCTCTCTTGCTCTTTCGGCACCAAAATTCAGGGAAAAGTTCAAGGATTTGAAATATGTCATACTGGACGAGATTCACGAAATATCTGCCACAAAGAGGGGTGCACTTCTTTCTGTAAATCTTGAGAGGCTGGAATCGGTTGCAGGGTCCCACTTCGTCAGAATCGGACTTTCCGCCACACAGGCACCACTTGACAAGATTGCAACATATCTCTGCGGTTATGATGGGGAAAAACCAAGGGATTTCACGATTATAGACGTTGACACAAAGAGATTTCTTGATCTCAGCACCATAACCCCTGTGAACGATCTCACAAGAACAAGTTACGAGGTTGCCAATGACAGGATGTATGACATCCTTGTAAAGCTCATAAATGAACATAAGACAACTCTTGTTTTCACAAATACACGGAGCGGTACCGAACATGTGGCAATGAGGCTGAAGGCAAGAGGAATTGATGAAATCGAGGCTCACCATTCATCACTTGGAAAGGAGACACGGCTGGAGGTTGAACAAAAATTAAAAAATGGAGAGCTGAAATGTGTCATAACGTCAACATCCCTTGAGCTTGGGATAGATATAGGTTACATTGACCTGGTGGTTCAGATTGGAAGCCCGAAATCTGTATCAAAGGGGCTTCAGAGAATAGGGAGATCAGGCCACAGCATAAACGAACTCTCAAAGGGACGTTTCCTAATTTTCGAGCTGGATGATCTTGTTGAAACATCTGTTCTGACCAAAGCGGCATATGACAGGGAGATCGACAGGGTCGTAATACCTGAGAATTCGCTTGATGTACTCTCCCAGGTTCTCGTGGGCATGTCCCTGGAGAAAGTATGGAAACTTGATGAGGCCTATAATATTGTAAGACAGTCATATTCGTTTCATTCTCTTCCATGGGAAGACTACATGGCAACAATAGATTATCTATCGGGTAAGATTGAGGATAGTACCATTTATTCCAAAATCTGGGTCGACAATGATGAAAAGACATTTGGGAAGAAAAAAAGCAGCCGAATGATATATTTCATGAATATAGGGACCATCCCGGAGGAGGCTGATTACCAGGTTATAAACGAGAGGGGAAGGAATCTGGGACAGCTCAGCGATAAGTTTGTTGAAAGGATCAGGCAGGGCGACATATTTGTTCTGGGTGCGAAGACGTACATGTTCCTGAGATCCTCAAAAAACAGGGTCTTCGTCAAGGACGCAACTGGAATGAGGCCCACTGTACCGTCATGGACTGGTGAAATGCTACCCAGAAGTTATGATCTGGGTGTTCTAATTGGTAAGTTCAGGGCGGAAATGGTCTCGAGGATCAAGACCGGGAATGACCAATCAAAATGGCTCATTGAAAACTACCATGTCGACCAGTTCGGTGCAAACAGTATCATATCCTATATTGAATCGCAGTCAAAGTTCCAGGTTCCAACGCATGAAAACCTTTTCATTGAAGGATATATTGACAAGGAAGGACTCCACAGCATCATATTTCACATACCTCTGGGCAGGCGCGTGAACGATGCTCTTTCAAGGGCTTATGCACAGGCCATATCCACCAAATATTCCATGAACACCAGAATCACCGTTACAGATGACGGTTTCATGATCACCAATGAGAAAAAGATACCTCTCAGTTCGGTTCCCCAGCTTATTACCGATAACAATTTCGAGGAGATTGTGAGGAGATCAATTGCAAACACAGAAGTTTTCAAGCAGAGATTCAGGCACTGTGCTGCCCGTTCGCTCATGGTCCTGAGGAAATACAAAGGCTACGATATATCGGTGGTTAGGCAGCAGCTCAGGAGCGACAGGGTACTCAAGCTCCTCGGGCAGATGGAGAATTTCCCAGTCATCAAGGAGGCTTACCACGAGATAATGAACGATATGATGGACGTGCCCCGTGCAAAGGAATACATTGCAAACGTGATTCAGGCGGGCAGATACAGAATTAAGGACTATGCCGCTGAGACAAGTCCATTCTCCTATGGACTCATACTTGCCGGTGTATCAGATATGGTATTGATGGAGGATCGGACCAAGCTGCTGAAGGAACTCCAGTCGAAAATCCTGGATAAGATATACGGTGAGAGGGATGTCCACTTCATTCTCAATGATCTCAAGCTTGTTGAATCATATTTCTCTGCGAAAACTCCAAGGATTTCTGATGAAGAAAGTTATATGGAGTTTGCGTCACACTTCCTCTATTTTGATCCATTCAGGAACAGGATAAATTCACCATTTCCATATGCGGAAACCGATCTCGCCCATATAACGGACAAACTGATCCACGAAGACAGGATCATAAGTGCATATGTTAGAGGTGTCCAGTGGATAAACCGCGACTACTACAAATTCTTCAGGGACCATTTCAGGAGATCTATCGATCCTGACCCTCTGGACATAAAGGTGATGGACCAGTGCGATGGAAAGACATTCAATGATCTGAAGCATCATCTCGAAATAAGTGAAGAGGCACTGAAGAATTCACTTAACAGGCTGGAGCAGGCTTACCTGGTAAGAAGAAAGAACAGGGGAGGGCTTGCAGTTTTCATTGTGAATGACCTCGAGAACACTGGATCGCTGAGCATGGAGGAGGCCCTTCTTAAGGTAATTGGATCGTTTGGTCCCATGACAATGGACGAAATTCTTATCAAGATCCCACTGCCTGAGGATTTAATCACCGAGGCAATGCAGCCGCTGGTCCAGTCCGGTATCGTCGTCTTCGATTACATTACGCCAGTATTCTCGAAACAGTACATGATAAAATCAGATCTTGAGAACATCCTCGGAACAAGCCGGGAAAACCCTCTCAATGATCGTATAATGGCAGTAACCGAAACTGTGAATTCAACCGGTGATTACTTCCGCAGATATGGATATGCCATGAATACCGATAACATACGCGTAAGATTCAGGGATTTCAGGGATTCTGATCTTGATGACCTAATAAAGTCTGGGCAGGTATTCTATCTTAAGGCAATTAAAAACAGGCCGTGCTATATATCAAAATGGCTCATGGAATCATTACACTCACTGCGTTACGAAGAGGCAGGGAAACAGGAGTTGGAAATTTACAGGATCATAAGCAACGGATATGGGAAGGAGGCAGATCTGATTCAGAGATCTTCCATTGACGCAAGAGGTATCAAACAGATACTGCGAAATCTTGAGTTCAAACTCTGCATAACAAAGGACCCTGATACTGGATACAGACCTGTCATGGGCCTTGAACCAGTCATGGAAAGACATGAAGCTTTGGGGAGAATAATAAATGCATTCGGCCCCATATCTACGCGGGAAATGTCACACTGGTTCTGGTTCTATCCCGGCGATACACTGAAGGGAATGGATCTCAAGCCAGTCTATTTCAAGAACGATCTCTATTATGGTGAGTCCAGGAAAAATGAAGGGCAGAGTTCAATCATACTGAATATCAATGATCCAGCCTCAATATATTTTGAGAGGATATACCTGAGGGACGCTGACTTTAACTCCAGGTTTATTCTCAATGGTGAGGAGGTTGCCACTTTTTTCATGGACCGTGGGGACTCTGCCATATGGATAAGCAACATAATACTGAACAGCAGGGGAAGTGAAGAAGAGATACTCAGATATTTCAGAGAGAATCTGGCGTACCTTGACGTAAGTGCCATTGTCATGGAGAAATGCAGGGAACAGTTTTCCACTGTGACTAACCTGGAGGGTTTCAGGTGGGTTGAAAACAATCTATGCCTTGGAAACATGGAAATCTCGGATCTGACTCCTGCTGATCTCTTCAGGATAGTTATGGTCAGGTCTTCAACCAGGAAGGGAAATGATCGACTGACGTACCAGTTTCTGAAGGAACAGATCCTTGGTTTCAGAACCGAATTTGAATCATCCTACGCAGGTATACGTAATACGCAGATACAGAATTATTTCCAGTCAAATCTCATATTCACGTTCAACGGTCCATTTGGAACAGCAGCCACAGCAACAATAGAGACCATATCCCTTTACAGATCAATAAGGAACGCTGAGATGTCCGATCAGGAACAGAGAGTACTCAAGGCGATTATGGAGATCGGACCTGCATCGGAATCAGATATCATCACGTATCTAAGAAGGGATGTCTTCGGCATCAGGGATCTACTCAAGTCCCTGTTTACTAAGAACCTTGTGGCAAGGGACTCGGCAAGGAAGTATATCTATGTTCCAGAAAAGTACCGCCGGGAGGATGCCGTTACTATCTTTCTTAACAGTCTGATCAGGAATTACGGGTATTTTTCACGGGGACTCCTGGAAGACATGTTTCAGGATAAAATTGACAATGTTTTTTCCACAAGTATTTCCAGAATGGAGGAGTCCGGAAAAATATCAGAACTTCTCATGGCAACGGAAAGAAGGATCATATATATACAGAAGAATCTTCCGCTGAACCTCAACGACACCGACATATGGAGGATAATATCGCCAAAGGATTATATGGCTCTCTTCTTCAAGCAATACCTGAAATCAACATTTGGATCTGCAGGCCTCTATTTCTATTACACAGAGGGGTCAATAAAGACTGCGTTTTCGGTTAGGAAAACAGCCAGGAGTTTAACACTGGGAAAAATTATAGGTGACAGATCCTTCAGGGACCAGATAAAGAAGGAGTTCAACAATCTGGGATATGCAGTTTCATTTTCCTGAGGAGAAACATTATTACACAGATTCAGTGAATAATTTTTTAAGTACTGTGTCATCAATCAACAATGCTTGAGCTTTCAACTTTCTTCGAGGCACTTTCCCTTGTGATATCCATATTTCTGCTTATCATAACAGTCAGGGCATTCCGGAACAGGAGAATAAAGCTTCTGGAATACATAATGGCCGTATTCTTCCTGATTTTTGTTCAGGATATTGTGCTGATCCTCCAGGTGTTCTACATAATCCCATTTTCCGCCTATGATCCTGATCTGTTTGTGCTTGTTGATCTGGCAATCCTTGCAATCTTCTATGTCGGAATAGTTAGAGGTAGCTGAAATTGGACCATAGCCCTGCAAGGGAAAAACTTCTTCATATAATTTCCGAGAATCCCGGAATACATTTCAGGGAAATTCAGAGGATATCAGGAATGGCTGTGGGCCAGACCGAATATCATCTCTACCAGCTTGAAAAGTCGGAACAGGTTGTCATCAGAGTGGATGGAAAAAACAGGAGATATTTCATACCTGACCAGGGGAGCATTCAGGAAAGAAAGATAGTTCTGTACCTCAGAAATTCCAAATCCGCATCAGTGATTCATGAACTCATAAGATATGACCGGGTTGAACTTAACCGCCTGGTGAAGGGGAGAAAAACAAGGCAGGAAAAGATAACAAACGCAATAAATAGCATGGAAAATGACGGCATAATATCCCGTAAAATTGAAGATGGCTATGTGAAAATTTTCCTTGTCAACAGGGATTCAATAATAAAAATCCTGAAAAAATACAGAAAAGGTTTCATAGATACACTGGAGGAAAACCTTCTTTCACTGCTTGATGAATCCTAGAATCTTCTTCGTCTGTATGAAGCATATGATACACCAATTATTCCAGCTCCTATGCCCATCCCTGCAACAAGTTCCTCCGTGTGTATTATGATGAAGTTATATGCTCTGTACAGATCCTGTTTCAGGACTGGATATGAGAAAATATTCAGACCGTAAATTGTGAAATAAGGATCCTGGAACAGGGTCTTTAACCCGTCTGTGTAGTTGTACCTGAAAAGTACAAGAGACTCCCTGTGGTTGGATATTGTATAATTGGATGATAAATTCTCCGTTATTCCGTTGAGTTCATAAGTGTCATTCCACCAGAAAGCGGCAAACGTGTTGTTTGTGGTTGTGTTTGAAAATACAAGTCCTCTGCCGAATCCTCCAGCTGGAAACTTTGGTTCCCTGTTCTGCCCATGCAGGTCAAAAAAATTAAATCTGCTGTTTTCCGCTATCCCCTGTGCAATAACCACATATCCGGAACCGGGTATTTCAGAACTGAACCTGAGATAATATGTTATCTGAAGTGTGGAATTTGTGGTAACATTTCCGGTATTTATAATAGACGTTGTATGGTTGACACGGGTAATATTAACAATCACATGAACTGACAGTGGTTTAGCCATGTGGGTCTGCGTCAAGTTTCCAGGAGAATTGAACTGACCAAATCCATCCGGCCTCATGAAAAGTGTTGATGAATATGAAAGATTATGGTCACTGTACCGGGCAGTCCATCTGTCCATCCTCAGGGTTGCGGAATACACAGTAGGATGATTGCCTGTTTCACTCACCAGCATAATGCTTTCAAGAGAAAGATTGAAGGAAGTACTCTGATTCAGGGATATCTGGACTGACGGATAGGAGAATGGAGTTATACTGCTGCCATGATGTGGTGGTACCTGTGCAAGGGATGCCGCTGGAAGCGCTACCAGAAGAAATAGAACAGAAAATACCAGGAGTGTTTTCAATGATAAGTTATATTGTTCCTCCCATAATTATTTTTGGTACAAAGAAGCACACTGGGTGATCTCTTCACATTATATCAGAATCTACAGAATAGTATTCTCTTCGTGAAATACGTCAGATAAAGCCCAGGCAATCTTCTCACTTTAATTCCATGATAATATGCACCAACTATACAAATGACAAACTTAATGGCATGGATCCAGAATTCATGCGGATTCCATGACGCCTCCATGGTGACATCATCCTCAGGGAATAACACAATAAATTGAATAGATTGAGCAATATATGTGAATCATGGAAGAAACTCGTACCATTAGTCCTGGTAACTGTACTATTATGCACAATGGCATGGAAATCAACATCAAAAAATCGGAAGATATACTCAGGATACTGGGAAAGAAATACTCGCTCTTAATAATAGGTGTGCTGGGAAACTTTCCCTCAGTCAATTTCAACGAACTGAAAAAGGCAGTTGGATGCCCCAGATCAAACCTTCTGTCTGCAAGGCTAAAAGAGATGAGTGCTGCAGGAATAACCCAGAGAAAGGTGATTGATCTGTATCCTGTTTCAGTAAAGTATGAGCTCACAGAGAAAGGGAAAGAGCTGAGGGAAAAACTCATTCCATTCTTTATGTGGATCGATTGCAACTGCTATTTCATATAAAAAGTTGAAGGTTCACAAGTTTAAACCTGATTTAACTTTTTCTGCTATCCAGTTTATTAATGTTCTCTCTCTTAACAGAGGATGTGCATGAATAGTGTGTTGATCGATAAAGTGATGGATGGGAAGTATTTTTGGCCCGGCAATTATGTTTCAGTTGAACCATTGTTTTTACGCTGAATTAAAGTAGAACACTATTTATCAATCAAAATAATATGGAAAATATAGCAAAGGAACGGACTGAAGTTCTAATCTGGGTAACTATTGCTGAAGTTCTTGCAATGAGCCTGTGGTTCAGTGCATCAGCAGTATCTGGAACTCTTACTGCAGTGATGGATCTGTCGCGGAGTGAAACACCCTTCATCACTTCATCAGTACAGATAGGATTCGTAGTGGGGGCCCTTCTAAGCGCTACACTTGGTTTGCAGGATAGGTTTAACCCCAGAATTATATTTTCCATATCAGCTGTTTTGGCATCCACCTTCAACATTCTATTTGTCTTCTCAGTACATCTTATTGTCTTTGCCTTCATATTGAGATTTCTAACGGGACTATTCCTGGCTGGCATCTATCCTGTGGCCGTTCAATTCATATCGTCGTGGTTTCCGCAAAAGAGGGGGCTTGCGATAGGTCTCCTTATAGGCGGGCTGACCCTGGGTTCTGCACTTCCTGAATTTGTGGAAGGACTGTCCCTCACAGGGTCCTGGGAGAACCTCATATTCACCAGTTCTGTACTTGCTTTTTTTGCAGCCATTATTTCGGTATTCAAGTTTCATGATCCTCCCATGAAGAGTCAGAGGCCGGGATTTTCATGGAAACATATATCCCATGTCATAAGGAACAGGTCACTGATGTATGATAATGTTGGGTATTTTGGACATATGTGGGAGCTATATGCAATGTGGACATGGATACCAACTTTCTTATATTTGAGCTGGAAAGGTTATTTCACCAACTCCATTCTGCTTGTTTATTCAACCGCAGGATCATTTGTTGTCATAGGCCTGGCAGGGTTAATAGGTTCAATAACCGGGGGGTATGTGGCAGACAGGATAGGCAGAACAGCAGAGACTATACTCTCAATGTCCATAAGTGGCTTATGTTCAGTTATTGTGGGGTTTACATTCGGGCAGTTGCCCATAGTAACATTCGCACTGGCTTTTGTCTGGGGTGTTACAGTAATTTCCGACTCAGCCCAGTTCTCCACTGCAGTAACTGAATTGAGCCCTCCGGAATTCACGGGAAGTGCCCTGACATTTCAGATGGCCGTTGGTTTTCTTATTACTGTGGGTTCTATTGATCTCATAGGCTATATTGTTCCAGTTGTGGGCTGGGAATTCGCATTTTCCTTTCTGAGTTTTGGACCCCTCATAGGGGTAATCAGCATGTACAGATTAAGAAAAAGACCGGATGCAGGGCTGATGGCGTACGGGATGAAGTGAAAAACATGATCGAAAGTATAGGAATTTACACACTGATAGGTATAATCACGGGGATTCTTACAGGCATAACCGGATCAAGCGGAGTCATAGTGGTCGTTCCAGCCATGACTTTTCTGGGACATTCATTCCATATTGCAGTGGGTACAAGCCTCCTGGTTGATGTCATCACGACAGCATCAGTAGTGTATGTTTACACAAAAGGAAAGAAGATTGACTGGAGAATTGGATTGATTCTTGGAGGAGGAGCACTTTTGGGTGCACAGATAGGATCACATGTAGCCATTTTTATAAGTGACAGGCCTCTGGAGATCGTTTTTACATCAATGGCACTTCTAATGGCATGGCAATCCTTTAAGAGGGCAAGACATGGATTGAACCTGAGACACAGATCTTTTCCGCACCCTTACATTCTGGGTTTTATTATCAGCCTACCAATCGGTATAATGACGGGGACGCTTGGAACCAGTGGTGGAATAATGTTCATTGCTGTAATGATGATCCTGTATACAATGGACCCAAAAACAATGGTGGGAACCGCAACCTTATCTATGTTTGTATCTGCAATAAGCGGTACAGCCGGTTATGTTGTACTCAACAGCATCGATCTCATTGGTGGAATCATAATCGGATCGGTTTCCCTTGTATCAGGTTTTTATTTCGCAAAAAAAGCCCTCGGTATGAAGGACAGTACCATTTATTACTTTCTGGGTTCAGTGTTTCTTGCAGTCTCAATCCTGGAGAGCATTACCATTCTAACAGCAGTATGAATTCACAGAAATATGACGGCGTTCTTAGACAGGTGGAATATAACCACGTCCATAACGCATGCTGATCCAGGAAATACAACACGAATCAAATTCTAAAAAATGATGCAGTATCTGATGAATTTCATGCTGACATTTCAGGCTGATTGTGCAGTCGTGATCAGGAGAATTCTTCCTCAAGTTCCAGCATGACCAGATTAAGTACTTCCTCAAATGTCCTGCCAGTATACTCTCTCAATCCACCCATCTCTGTCCTCAACCTGGCGATAAATTCATCCGCATCCTGCTCAAATTCTATGTTGCATATTGTCTCCTGCAAAAAAACACCTTCTTTGCGGAAATAAAAGAGTCTTAAAAATATTTGTATTTTAGTGAAGGTAAAATCATTTATTGTCCTGAAAATCTATGAGTACTCTTCCAAGGACCTTTTTTTCCTTAATCATGCCATACGCAGCATTTATACCATTCAGGTCTGTGTGAGTATCTGATACATGTCCGAGTCTTCCGGAAGCTGTCATATCAAGTACTTTCTTCATGTCATCCTTTGTTGAACTGATGCTTCCGTGTATGGAATTCCCTTTAAGAATAATGATTCCAAGCGGAAGACTGACAGGTTCCGGCCTCAAATTTCCAATAACAATCATTTTGCCACTGGTTCTAAGAGACCTCAGTGATTGTTCAAATGTAGCGATACCTACAGTTTCAAGAACCAGGTGAACACCGTCCCCTGTTGTTGACTTCACATCCCTGCTGAGATGGTCGCTCATTGTAACGACATGATCTGCGCCTATTTTTCTTAGATTTTCCTCCTTCCAGGGTGAGCTGGTTTCAGCAATGACCTCGGCACCAAGAGCTTTTGCAACTTTTATAGCATTTGATCCAACTCCTCCTCCAGACCCTGTAATAAGAATTTTGTCACCCTCCTCTATTTTTCCAATTACCTTAATGGCATGGTATATCATTCCCGTGACACAGGCAGCCATCACTGCTGCTTCCGAGGGGACCTCAGACGGTACCTTAACAAGGCTCTTCTCACTCACCCTTACATATCTTGAATAAGCACCATCCTTTGCTTCGCCATAGGTTTTTTTATGGGGGCAGAGATTTTCTCTTCCGGAAAGGCAGAATTCGCATTTGCCACATGGCTCATAAATTAAGCTTGCAACGTAATCCCCTTTTCTAAATTTTTTCACATCTGATCCAACTTCGTGAACATGGCCCGCTATCTCGTGACCCGGGACTATGGGGAGTTTCACTCTGGGAAAATAACCTTCCTTTGTCAGTATGTCCCTGTAACATATACCCGTCATATCCTGTTTCACGATGACATCCTGCGGCCCGGGAACTGGTATTTCCCTATCCTCAATGATCAGGTCTGTGTTAAGATTCTTCAAAACTGCGGTATCCATTGAAGAATATCTGATTATTCCTTAAAGATATATCCAAAACCTCTAACAATAATATGATGGATGACAAATAGTTAATTTAGACGTTATTTGTTATTGAAAACAGTGAGTTCTAAGGGGTACATGAAGTGTGTGACAACCATTGTTGCATGAAAGATACGTTTCACTGAAGCATTATTGAGTGAAAATTCCAGACGGCCTTTGAGGACCTGATTTGCGAGATGTAAAATTTTAATAAATAGGGGTATCTGGTCTAATGCCAGTAAGCAGGGGAGAATCTAAGCCTGAAATCTCTCATAAAGAGTGAGGCGAACCATGAGAACAGTCGAATCCGATAAACAGCAAAAGTCCATGAAGCAGGTACATTTACCCTTAAGAAGTGAGAATTTGTCAGAATCTAATAATGAGAAAAGAGGAGCAAGAATTAAGGGATGCATCTTTGACCTTGACGGGACTCTTTTGGATTCACTTGACCTGAGAATAAAAGCGTGGAAAAAGGCATTTGATCATGAAGGGATACCTTCAGGACCGGATCAGATCCGCCCATTGATCGGTATTCCAGGAAAGGATCTTGTAATGAAGATAGGTGGTGACCCCGAGAAAATAGAGATGTTGCAGGAAGAAAATTTCAGCCATTACAGGGATGAGGTTCACTATTTTGAAGATGTTTACCCAACTGTCAGGGAACTCGAGAAATTCGGACTAAGGTTATGCATAGTAACATCGTCAAGAAAGAGCATGCTGGAAAAAATGGATCTTCCCGTGCAGGATTACGTATGCATAGATGATGTTGTAAGGGGAAAACCGGATTCCGAACCCTATGAAAAGGCACTGGAGAAAATAAGGCTAAGGGGTGAGGAGGTCATGGTTATTGGCGATGTTGAAACAGACATGATACCGGCAAGATCCCTGGGTTCAGTTGCGGTCCTTGTTAGACATGGTAGAGATACCCACTCTGAATTTGCTGATTTTTACATTGATAATATAGGTGAAACACTGCCGCTGATTAAACATATCAACAGAACAGGACAACCTTAATTCCAATGAATTCATCTCGTATTGATTGCACATGATTCTCACAGAGGTAACATACATTACAATTGGAAAGGGTGTGTCTGCGGCCGATTATGTTAACATGGCACTTGGCTATTTCAGGAAATCAGGTGTAAAATTCTACCCAAACAGCATGTCTACCGTCCTGGAAACGGAGACAGTGGAAGAGGCTTTAAGAATCGTAGCAGGTGCAGAAGATGAGCTCATAAAATCTGGGGTACCAAGGGTTGAAACAGTGATCAAAATAGACCATAGAGTGGATATTGATAACTCAGTTTCAAGAAAACTTGAGGCGATCGGGCTGAGGGTTCAGCCATAAATTCAAGCGAACCCAACATACTTTCAAATATACAGGAATTATAACCTCAAAAGTGGAAAGAACTGGTAACGGTTTAAAGCATCTTAAGATCAATCAGCTCAACCTCAGGCACGCTATTTCACAGGCCACTGCCCTCAATGCTCCGGGAGGCACTATTGTGCTCTACGTGACCAGCATTGCAGCACTTATGACCTTTACATTTTCATCATATCCCAACGGTGCCTTTGCGATCCCCCTGATTCTTGTTTTATCTCTTGTTATTTATGCGCTAATGAGTTTTTCCATGTATGAATTTTCAAAGGAGATATCCAGTTCAGGTGGGTATTATTCTTTTGTCAGTCGTGGGCTTGGTTCTGGTGCCGGGTATATTACAGCTCTTTCATATGTAAGCTATCAGTTTTTGAGTTTTACAGGATTTGGTATTCTTGGTTTTATAGGTTTTGTTTATGGTGTTTTTCCACAACTTGGTATCAACCTTCCATACGAAGAGTTCTTATGGATACCCATAACAATAGCATTTGTCTCCATCATTGCAGTGCTGATTTACAGCGGCATAAGGCCATCACTTAAATTCGTTTCATTCACCATAGTTATTGAACTTTTATTTTTCCTTATAACATCACTGTACCTACTGTTCAAGTTTCACGACAGTCTTACAATTGCTCCTTTTACCGCTTCGCCGGTGGGTAACAATCCACTCATACTTTCAACAATGATGATATATTCAATAGGTACATTTGTGGGTATTGGAGGGTCCATTCCTATTGCAGAGGAGACAAAAAATCCCAAGAAGAATGTACCACTGGCAATAATTTCAACAATCATAATTCTTGGTGTTGTCATAGTTATATCGTCCTATGCACAGGTTATAGCATGGGGATTCTCCAACATGTCTGCATTCGGAAACAGCGCCAATCCTTATCCAGTTTTGTCCATATATCGTGCGAACTTTGGGTTTCTAAGTCTTGGTATCTATGCACTGCTGATAATACTTGTAATAAATTCATTTTTCACTGCAACTGTTTCCCTTGGCACCAATGCCACCAGGGTACTTTTCTCCCTTTCAAGGGAAAAGGTAATTAACGAGAAGATATCAAGAACTCACCCAAAGCATGGTTCTCCAACATTTGCTACATTTCTTGTTGCTGTTATATCAACTGCAATAGTCATTGCAACAGGTGTTGCTTTTGAGCTGGCCAACCCTGGAAATCCAATTCAGGCACTCATTTATGCATCCCTGTTTTTACTCATTCTTGAGAGTCCAATTTCATACCTTGTGCATATACTGACAAACAGCTCCCTGTACATGTACCTGAGAAAGGAGGGAAAGAAAATCAGCCCTGTAAAGCATGTAATAATACCAACTATATCTTCCATTACCCTTGTATTTGCCATAGTTATAGCCATTGATTTTGATCTCAGTGCACCATATGTATATGCAATCTATGGGTCAATTGTATGGATTGCTGTCATAATTGTTGCAACAGTGGTTATGAGGACAAAGTACAGGCATAAGCTTGATCTCATAGGGGATTTCTCACTCTGACTCTCAGTTCTTCAGTGAATCAGAACCTCTTAGGGCTCGGAACAAAAGAACTATGTCAACTTATGACCTCACTGGTAA
>JAKADT010000035.1 GCA_021820245.1 Thermoplasmata archaeon
GTATCGTCACCTCAGTTGTGAAGGAAGGACCAGCCACCAGATATTTCAACACTCTTGGAGCAGTTATTACCCTTTCAATTGCAGGACTGGACCAGAAATTTGCGGAAGAGGGAATAAGAGCAGTTTTCGCTAACAAGGAAAAGGTTGTCAGGGAAAACATAGCCGTCGTTGAGGCTGCTTACAAATACGCAGAAGGAAATTCCATGAGCGGTACAAAGCTTGAAGTCATAAATACAAAGGATAGAATGCTGCTCACTGGAAATGATGGGGCAGCCATTGGAAAACTCATGGGTGGACTGAGATTCCAGACATATTATCCCATTACTCCTGCAAGTGACGAGAGCTCAATTCTGGAAGAACATGAAACAATTAAGTGGATCTCCTCAGAGGAGAAAAAACTCAAGGATTCTGGAGTTGTAGTTGTGCAGTGTGAAGATGAACTGTCTGCAATCACAATGGCAGAAGGTGCAGCGCTGACTGGAACCAGAACAGCCACAGCCACCAGTGGACCAGGTTTCTCACTAATGGCTGAAGCAATAGGATTTGCCGGTATGGACGAACTGCCCATAGTTGTTACTCTGTACCAGAGAGGCGGACCAAGCACTGGACTTCCCACGAGAAATGGACAGTCTGATCTGTTGTTTGCCCTTAACACCGGTCATGGTGAGTTTCCAAGGATTGTAATCTCATCAGGTGACGTTGAGGAGTGCATATATGATGCAATGAGATCATTGAACTATGCGCACAGGTACCAGCTACCGGTCATACACATGATCGATAAGAACCTGGCCAACACAACAGATCTTCTTCCCGAGATAGACAGCAGGAAGGTGAAGGTAATACAGAGCCTTCAGACTATGAAGAAGGAGGATTTCAAGAGGTATAGCCTTGACACAGAGAACGGTATTTCCGAGATGGGCTTCTTCGGAAAAAATATATTCTGGATGACAGGCGATGAGCACGATGAACTTGGCCACGTAACAGAGGATTCTGAGATAAGAGACCAGATGATGAGGAAGAGATTCAGAAAACTTGACACAGCTGTTGCGGAGATTCCAATGGAGGAACGTGTTCAGCTAATTGGCAACCCTGATGCTGAAGTCACATTTGTCACATGGGGAAGCCAGAAAGGACCTCTTCTCGATGTCATTGAGGATCTCAAGAAAGATGACGTTTCCGCTAACCTGCTCTACATAAAGATGTTTGAGCCCTTCCCATCAGAGTTTGTGGAAAAAGTTCTGAAGAAGGCTAAAATTGTTATTGACGTTGAAAGCAACATGACAGCCCAGGCTGCCAAGGTAATCAAACAGAATACCGGCCTGAGCATAGAGAGAGCCATTCTAAAATATAATGGCAGACACATGACAGAGGATGAGATTTTGAAAGGAACAAAGAAAATACTGGAAGAAGTGTCTTCCGGAAAGAAAACCGTTAACGAGGTGCTTGTAGATGGCGCATAATTTCAAGACTGACCTGACAATTGACTGGTGTCCTGGATGTGGTGATTTTGGTATATTGACATCCATAACACAGGCCATGTCGGAACTGAATCTGGGACCACACGATGTGGTGGCTGTATCCGGTATAGGATGCTCAGGTAAAACACCACATTATCTCAACATTGCTGGCGTTCATACACTGCACGGCAGATCCATACCATATGCAACTGGAGTAAAGCTTTCCAACCCTAACCTGAAGGTTGTTGTGACTGGGGGAGACGGAGATCTTCTCAGTATAGGTGCAGGCCACTTTGTGGCGGAAGGAAGGAGAAACAGTGGACTTGCAATAATGCTGTTTGACAATGCGGTTTATGGACTTACCAAGGGACAGGCTTCACCAACAATGGAACTTGGGGAGAAGACAAAGGGTCTCAGCAGAGATAACATGTTTGGAAGAGTCAACCCCATTGCTCTTGCACTCACCTCGGGGTACAGCTTCGTGGCAAGAGGGTTCTCCTTTGATATGAAACAGCTTAAAGAACTTATCAAGAGAGCAATCATGCATGAAGGTTCATCTGTTATAGATATCCTGCAGCCCTGCCCAACCTACAACAACATAAATAGTATGGAATGGTACAAACAGAGGGTTTACAAACTTGAGGATGACAAAACGTGGGACCCGGTTGTAAATCAGGCAAATAAAGGCAGTCTTGCAGAGAAATTCCATAATGCTTACAACAGGGCTCTGGAATGGGGAGACAAAATACCCACAGGCATATTCTATGATGACCAGACGCTTGCTCCGTTTACAAAGAGAATCAACAACATTGTTCCGTCATATCTTGAGAATCCCCCAGCAATGCAGGCAGTTTCAACCAGTGACGGATATAGTATTGTTGATCCCATGAAAACTTTTGCAGATAAGATCATCAGATGATCTTTCCAATTTTTTTTATCCTTTATTTCAGAAACAGATTTATCCCGTAGTATATGAAAAAAACTCCAAATGAAACGAGAATTACGAAACTGAAAAGTTTTATACCATCCGCCAGTTTTTTTCCATATTTTAACACGGACCTGTTTATTGCGTATGTAAGAAACGCAACCCACATCACTATACCCAGGAAGAGAAAATAGAAAGGTTCTGTCCCAAATCTCTGGAAAATGCTCAGTCCAGCAGTCAACCACCAGGCTATCTGCATGGGGTTCACTAGCCCAAGGAACAGGCCTGAGAAGTAGTTCCTGTTGCTACCAGTGGTTTTCATGTTACCTGAATAGTGAGACCTCAAAATTCCCAATGAAAGGAATATGAAAAAAATACCTCCCACGAGAAATATGTATCTGTCATAGGCATTTAGATCCACAAAAGACCTGAATCCGAGAGTTATTACCATAAGGATAAAATCTGCAGACATTGCACCCATTCCTATCATGAAACCTTTCATAACTGAAGTCATTGATCTATCGACAATCATTGCAGTAATCGGTCCAGGAGGTGCTGCCAGTGACACACCAAGAGACATTCCGAGAAATATCGCCACAACTATAATCATGAAACAGTGCCCACTGATCCCAAATATGTTTATTAGAGATTTTGCAGTACTGGGTTCATGGAATATGATGGTTTGAAGACTGTGACCAATTATCTTGGGACCACGGAAAGCAGGTTTAATGAGTTCCTAAATGCAGCGGATGAAATATTACAGTATGCAAAAGAGTCTACTGGAGGAAGAGACTACTGGCAGGTTTCAGAGCCTGAATTCAGGCTCATATTCGCAATTGCTTCCGCAATGAAAGCGGAAAAGATAGCAGAGACCGGTGTTGGCCCCGGAACAACTTCCACCGCGTTTCTCAAAGCCACTGAACCCTTTGGTGGAAAACTCTTCAGTTTCGATCTTGGAAAAAAATATGGCAATTCGGATGAAAAACCTGTGGGTTTTGTAGTTCCGGAAAGCCTTCGCAGTAGATGGATACTGACGCTTGGGAACAGCAGGGACACGCTGAAACCAGGACTTGAAAAATATGGGCCATTTGACATATTCATGCACGATTCTGAACACACCTACGAACATGTGACATTTGAGCTCAGCACTGCATTACCCTTTATGAAAGAACACTTTATGATAGTTGTGGATAACTACAACTGGACTGAGGCACCCAATGATTTCGCCTCTGCCCACAAGCTGAGGCTGATTCATCCAACAGGCGACATGTGCCTTATATTCAGGCAATGACAGAAAATCTGCACGGAATCATTCCGAAGGCGTTGCGTCCCAGATATCGTGTATCTTTTCGTCTATTTTTTCACTAGACAGTACATCCGCAGGCACTGTTGTATCTATCCGGGCCTGTTTGCCAATGCCGGTTCCCCTGAATTTTTCAAGGTCCCTGTCTTCCACTAGATAACGTTTCACATCAAAGTAATTCCCAGCTACCCTTATAAATCTGGTTCTTCCATACCTTCCATGGCTCTTTGTGCTTGCTGTCAGAAGGCCAAAATCCTCCAGCTCTGTAAGTATGTCGCTTATCCTGCGGTTGGAAAGCTGTGCAAACCCAAGTTCATGGCATATGCTCTTGTAATTTTCGAATATCTCTCCGGTGAACATCATGGAACTGTCCATCTCCTGAGTAACAACTGCACTTAAAAGCACAATTTTAGACTGAAGTGGTAGCGTAGCAACCGCTTCCCTCATAACATCCATCTCAAACTTGTCCCTAGCCCTGTAAACCTCTTTATCAGTAACTTTAGTCGTCCCGTCCCTTATTGACACCTCTATGGCTATTCGCATGAGTTCCAGTGCCTTCCTGGCATCTCCATGCTCCTGGGCACCTATTGCCGCACACAGGTTCAGGGCTGAATCATCGATGGCCTTCAGTTCCGATATGGTGCTTATCCTGAATTTAAGTATATCCCTCAATTCTGATGCATTGTAGGGAGGAAACATTATGCTTTCCTGGTTCAGCCTGCTTCGGACTCTTGCATCCAGTGATTCCAGAAAGCCCGTGTCATTTGTTATGCCGATGAATGAAGTTCTCGTCATTACGGAATCATCACTGAGTTTCAATATCACGTACAGAGAATCTGGGCCGTTCTTTTTTATGATCTTGTCTATCTCGTCAAGAACAACTATCATGAATCTTCTGGAACGGTTCATCCGCCTCAACAGTTCAGAATATATCCTGTCCATGGGCCATCCCAGTCCAGGTATTTTATCCTCATTTTCCTGGGGTATTGCGTTTGCGATTTCAACGAGGATGGAGTACGGGGAATCAAAAACCTGGCAGTTTACGTGAAAGATCTCTATTCCAACCGGGTCTTTTTCCTTGAGCATTTTTGTGACATATGTT
Organism: Thermoplasmata archaeon; assembly: GCA_021820245.1. Taxonomy (GTDB): domain Archaea; phylum Thermoplasmatota; class Thermoplasmata; order Thermoplasmatales; family Thermoplasmataceae; genus Oxyplasma. The sequence continues at coordinate 4,788 of JAKADT010000035.1, forward strand.
GTGGTGGAGGTCTTTCCTGTACCCGTTTTTCCATATATGAGCAGATTTGATGGTCTGCTATTATGGAAGACACTGCTCAGAGTCCTCACCATAAGGTCTATCTCCCTTTCCCTGTGTGGAAAAATCTCCGGCAGGTATGAACCCTCAAGAACTGTCAGATCAAGCGCATTATTGGTCATTTCAACGGAATATTTTTCGAACGGATTCATGTAAAATACCAGCGAAATATCAATAGGTTGTAGGAGTACTAAATATTTTTTGAATCGTATGCAGGATCAAATACATGACCAAAAGCTTAATCTGGCTCATATGGAATCACCGGAGATTTTTCTATCTTCTTAATAAGCCCTACAAGGTACATAGAACCTGTGACCAGTATAAATTCGGATTTTCCAAGACAGTAATCATATGCTTCACCCGGGTCTTTTATTGATCTGCTTTTCTCAAACAGATTCCCATACAGCCTGTTCAGCCTGTCGGGATCAATTGATCTAATCGGCTCTTCCGGAGTCGTGAATACTATATTTTCAGATATTTTCCTGAGCTCACTTAAGAATGAAAAAGGATCTTTATCGGAAAGCATGCCAACAAGAAGAAGGGGTTTTCTGTCCGTTATTTTCCTCAAACTTGTTGAAATGGCAACTGCAGCCGGAGGATTATGTGCCGAATCGACCATCACCATGGGGTCCCTCCTTACGATTTCCATCCTCGCAGGCCATCTTGTTTCAGAAATGCCCTTCTCAATATTGCGTTTCCCTATCTTTATCCCTGAGTTTTCCACCGCCAGCACCGCACATGCTATATTCCTGACCTGGAACTGCCCTATCATTCCAGATTTTATTTTATATGTGGTGACCGGAGTCTCAAGTGTGAAACGGTTTCCATCCATGGACATTTCCAGATCCACAATCTTTGTGTTCCCGTCAACTGTATATATGGGAGAATTTCGTCTCTGTGCTATGCTTACCAGCGTTCTGACAACCTCGGGCTTGTTGTCGCTCAGAACTACCGGGATTCCTTTCTTTATTATGCCCCCTTTCTCGTAAGATATAGCTGTAAGTGAACCTCCAAGTTTGTCTGCATGCTCAAATCCTACCTGTGCAATCACACTTACGAGAGGAGTTATGATATTTGTGGAATCAAGCCTCCCACCCAGTCCAACTTCAATAGCCGCATATTTGCACGAAGCATCCTTGAAATAATTGAACGCCATCAATGTGGTCACCTCAAAAAATGTAGGATTGCGATCGAACTTTGAAAGTTCCTCTATCTCATCTTTATGCAGTTCCAGGAATTTATCAATATAGCTGTCCGGTATTGATTCTTTTCCCGCAACTATTCTCTCGTTAAAATTTATGAGATGAGGAGAGGTATATAGTCCAGTCCTGTATTTCTGCCTGATTATATTGTAAATATAAGCGGAAACAGATCCCTTTCCATTACTTCCGGCTACATGGATGCTCTTGAAGCTATTCTGCGGATTTCCCAGGATCTCTGCGAATTCCTCTGTTACTGACAGATCGAGCTTGATTCCTTCCCTCTTAAGCTGATATAGAAATTCTTCGTATTTGGTGTCCACCATCTGTAATTGAATTGTAATAGATATAACCATGTTTAATGGTTGAGGATGAATTTAGCGAAGAATATGGAACTTTCAGATCACTGGCATGGAACGAGGTCATGTTCTGGATGGTTTCACGCAACTTAATTAAATATAAAAGCAATCGTGTAGGTATGCAAACAGATCTTCTATACCTTAAAGACCAGTACCAGAAAGAAGGGAAGGGAACAGTGAAATTCTTTGAATTCACCGACTTGGTTGTGGACAAATCAGTGTTTTACCCAACTGGTGATGGGCAACCTAACGACCGTGGAAAGGTCATAATCGACGGCAAAGAGTATGTTATAGTGGATACATGGAATGATGGGACAGATGTGCACCTGATGTCCCATGATACATTCCCTGATGGCATAAAGGGGAAGGAGGTTCACCAGATTATTGACTGGGACGTCAGATATGTACATATGAGATTCAGGACCGCACTGAAGATCATTTCTGGAATAGTATTTAAGAAATATGGGGCAACCACAAGAATAAACCAGACTTATGATGACCAGGCGTGGGTTGACATTGAAATGGATGGGGACCTCACGGAAGCACTGGTGAGTGAACTGCAGGATGAGGCAAATAGCTTTGTGGAGAAAAACCTTGATGTCAATTTTGATTATATGCCAAAGACCAATTTCACGGAGGATCAGGAATTGATGAAGATCTGCAAGGGAAGAGTGCCTGATTTTGATCCAATACGGGTTTTGAAAATTCAGGGACTTCCTCCACAGGCAGAATTTGGAACAGATGTTCTGAGAACTGGGGAAATAGGGAAGATTGAGTTCAAGACAACAATGGTTAAAGGAAAAATAAGCAAACGCCTTAACGTTTTCCTTTCAAAGTAAAATTTAATTCCGGGGGAACAGGATAATGGCAAAGATGGACTTCAATGAAATAGTTGGTATCATTTCCTATTATTTCGGCGTAATCTATCTTGTTGTAGCAATCTTCACTCTTCTCTATATATTTCCATCAGTTCTCTCCCATTTCAGGCATATTCTCGCAATATCAACATCAGAATACGCCCTCGGGAACATTGTGAACTCCCCGTTCATAACTGTCCTGGTGATCGTTGCATCCTTCGTTTTCATCATAATTTCCATAGGGAGCATGTTTTCACCTGTTTCCGGCAAATACCCCTCCTTCGGCAGATCAGGAAATCGCCTGTTTTTCAGACTTTTTTCAATAGCCGTACTTGTACAGCTCATCATTTCACTGTTTTCAGTGGATCTACCTGGAGCTTCAGCATCAGATCTATTTTTGAAGAAACCACTGTTTTTCCAGTGGTTTGTAATGGATGGATCAGTTCTTTTCCAGGCTGTCTTTTTCCAGTTGATCCCAATTTCTGCGATGATTGCCATGATTCTTGCAGTCAGAAGAAACCTGAACTGGAAAAGCTTCATATCAATGAATATTGGAAGCTATGGAACCAAGGTGTTGGTAATCGTCATAGCAACTGTTGTTCCATCGGTAATCTTCTCAGGGAACCTTTATGAATTTGTATCCGCGCTCCTCACTTTCTTCATACTGAATATAATTTATCTTAAATCTGGATTTTTCAGGGCATTTCTTGTAAATTTTATCATCTCATTTGTATCCATATTCTCGGAGTTCTTATCATCAACCCCTGTTTATGATGGTATCTTCACAGCCTTTCTTCTCGTAACTGCATTCATAGGCGTAATCTCCATATCTCAGCTTTTGCCTGCACCAAAACTCTTACAGAACCCCGATACGGACCAGACTCGGGAGGAACGTATACAGGAATTCGCAAAAAAGAACCGTGTTCCCGGAGATATGCTCTGGATAAGGAGCGCATGTCCATCATGTGGAAATGTAACATTCCATGTGAAAGACCACCAGGAACTGGAATGTACACAGTGCCACGAAACACTGGAACCTGATGCGGTTGGTGATTTCAATGTGCATGTGGTCATGAAAGGACCCTACTCACACTGAACCATATCATGCCTTGAGGTAGCCTGCTGCTTCATAAACAATATATATTACAGGAAACAGGAAGAGCGCGGAGACATATTCCGGACCTGTGTACTGGTAAAGTGTTCCCAGTGCAAATGATCCTATTGTGAAACCAATTCCGAAGAATGTTTCGTAGTAGAATACACCGATTCTTGGAGAAGATGTTTGCGATATGTAGGAGAGTATTTTTGACATGGCTATAGAGGCCCCGATTCCCACCATAACAAGTATTAAAACAAGAAAAACAGGACTTCTGGTATAAATTATAAAGAACGCAGATAGCAGGAACAGGGAACTTATAATGGAGTAGCTCTGAATCTTCAGATTTCTGATAAAATTAAGGATTATGTACCCCGCAGCAGAAGATACTGCGTATACGCTCACCAGGGAACCTATGATACTGTAGGAAATCCCTTCATTTCTCAGTATGGGAACAAAAACGTAGTAGAGAAAGCCTGCAACGATCCCTGCAAACATAAGTGGTATGACAAACCTTTTCTTCACACCACTGTATCTTTCTGGCAGTTTCTCCACCTGCACCGAAGGTATGAAGAATAGCCCAAGCAGAAAGAATGCAGTTGCAACTACGAAAAGAGCATCAAATCCCAAATACTGGATTATGAAACCCGATACGATTGGAATTATGGCGTTCGGTATTCCCCAGCCCACAGAATACTTTTCAGCATTATTTTTTCCAGAGATAAGATTCAGTGAGATCTCCATTGATATCCACCAGAATCCCTGGGATATGTCGGCCAGCACTATGATCTCTATGAAACCGCTTCTGGAATAGAGGATAAAGAGGGCTGAAAGGATCGCAAGAATGAAAAAAGGTATGAACCTCCCGTAACGGAGCATTGTTGAATTTGCCCTGAGATATACAAATGAAATCACCGGAAAAGGTGCAGATCCCATTAGCCCCAGGAATCCGGTGAAAGAATATCCATAGTGGAATGACGTTGCAAGAAGAGGAAAACTGAAACTGAGGCCAAACCAACCCGAGGCGAACATTGCGCTGGAGAATAGCAATCTGTGAGAATCGTTCAAAATTGGAGTTGGTTTCAAGGTTTCACCTATTCTAGTGAAATACAGTGAAAAATTTTTTCAGTTCCATGAACCAACCGGTCTCTTCACTGTATCTTGTCAATCTTTACGCCGTCGTCATCAAAAAAAGCTATTATATCGTCCTCTTTAAGATTCAGTCTTTTAACTATTTTCTTTGGCAGAGTTATCCTGAAGGACGAACCCCTTGAAGATATATGTGTGACGTCAATAATGGGTTTCTTGTCCATATACCTGTATGACAATTAAGCATATAGTTTTTACATATCAGAAATAGATATTTAACCTCCAGTGACATTATTTACACAGGAGATGTTCAGTCCCCAGTAAGAAACATATAGCACCCGTGAATTTATTACATGCTTGGCGGAACAGGTTTTATATTGAATTCGAATTTGTCGGGGAGTACTGTGTTATCATTTCCGCATCCAATCGGTCAATTTTTATACGGGTAAGAATTACACTTAGGATATCGATGGTAACAAAACCAGCCAGAATGTACACTAAAATTTCAGGTCCAGCTTATACAAGAAGAGAGTTCATGGGAGGGGTACCTTATCCCAAGATCACCACTTTTGTACAGGGAAACCAGAAGAAGGACTTTGATGTGGAGCTCATGCTCGTTGCAGAGGAATCGTGCCAGATCAGACACACTGCACTTGAGGCAGCCAGGATTTCAATCAATAGAAAACTCATGGAGGCTCTGGGGGCCGACGGATACTACCTGCAGATCAGGCCCTATCCACACCAGGTCATAAGAGAGCATAAGATGGCAACTGGTGCAGGGGCGGATAGGATATCGAGTGGCATGAGGGGAGCTTTTGGAAAACCTGTTGGAACTGCGGCACGAGTACACGCCAATGATATTATTATGGTTGCAAGATCCAACCAGGATGGAGCATTGAGGGTACGGGAAGCTCTGAAGAAAGCATCCATAAAACTTCCAACACCCTGTAAAATTGTCATTACAAAAGGGAAGGAACTGGCCGGAAAAATAGGCCTCTGATTCTTTAATTCCACAATTAAATTTTTATAAATACGTGTTCAGGTTGATGATTCTATTATTTTTGCCGTCACTGATCTGGATGGGATGAGAATTGCTGAAATCAGGCTCATCAATGAGGCTATAACAACCACCGACCACATGTAAAGATAATTATATGAAACAAGGTAGGCAAGGGGAACGCCTATTGAGATAAAGCAGATTGCAACCATTATTCTCTGAATGGAACCATACATCCCACGGTTCTCTTTTCCTACAACCTTCAGTTCATATGAAAGTGCCCCTGGAACTACAAAGGGTCCTATGCTCCCAATCAGTGCCGAACCGAGATAGAGATCCGGAATTCCCGCATAGAGGGCATAAAACATAAGCAAATACATCACGAAATCGAAAAGGGACATCAGTATAATGTATAATTTACCCCACTCCTGATGCCGATCTATGAATTTTCCGGAGAAGTAACCCCATAATATTCCAACAGCATATGAAAGAGCAAGGAAAAGGATGCTTAGAAAGCTGCTTACGCCTATTTTCAGAGCCAGTATTATGTAGTAATAAGAAAATGCATATATCCCAACAGACATGAATACCTTGGTGGAAATTACTGGTACAAGGAATCTCTTTCTGTCCTTCAGTGCCTTCACACTTTCCAGGAAGGTTGGCCGTTTTACCAGTGATTCCTCAGTAACCAGGTTCTCTCTCTCCTTCCTGAAAAGGAAAGTGAAGGAAGATATTACTGTTGCAACAAGAACTGCACCAGAAATCAGGTAGAGATGTGATATCCCAACACTGTCAAGTATGAATGCAACAATGAAAAGTGCAGCAGTCCCTCCTGCAGTTTCCATGACTATAATCCGGGAGTAATGAGATCCGAGGACAGAAGATTTTATAGACTTCCCAACGAACGACGAAAGAGCTGACTTGAAGGTATTCTGTGATATGAGTATTACTGCAACCAGCAAAGCAATAACATAGAAAAAGATGATTGCATGGAGAAGGGTGTCAAAAAAAATCAGTATCAGAGCCGTTGAATATATGATACCACCGGCAATCATGAGGAAATAGGAGAACCCACGGTCAATGAATCTTCCCTGAGGAAGGGTTATTACCAGAATTGCAACCTGTCCTATTGTTGTGCCTATACCACCATATATGATTGGTATCCCAGAAAGGATGAGCAGGTAGAATATTGTATAATTGAACAGATTCATTGAGAAGGAAAAGAAGAAATTAACAACTGAGAGGGATGACACAAAAGGATTTACTCTGTTTCTTTCAATAGATTCCAGTTCTGTCAAGCAACTTAAATATTCATAATAGTATATATTTGTTTCCATCCGTGTTGTTAATACTTGTGTAAAAAATCAACCCATGCCGTGAAAGGTCATCATGGATTATTCGCTGAGATCAATTCACAGTCCTGAGATGATAAAAGTAAATAAACGGTAAATCCATACATGAGTGATACTTAATGAATATCACGGAAGTCCTGATTGCCATCATTGCGCTTATCATCGGTATATTCATAGGTGGGTGGGGAACGAGGATGTATATGCGTCATCCTTTCAGACATGGCCCGGTTACCGGAATAGAAGGTCTTGTTGGAAAGGAGGCAGTGGTGACAAGGGTCAGAGAGGGTTTCGCTGAAGTGACCATAGACTCCCAGATATGGGCAGTGATTCCACCTGAGGGAGATACGCTGGCAGTAGGACAGAAGGTTTATGTTAGGGGACTAAACGGAAACAGATTGGATGTCAGCAGAGAACCACTCCCAAAAAACAAAATATCAAGAGGAAGATTTACCTGAATGAATTTCTAAACTCTTGGCGGGAACCCATTCTTTGTAGAATGGTGGATAAAAGCGAGTAAAAACATAACATCTCTGTGGTAACACTTCAGGTACACAGGAACACACAGGTGAAATATGTAAGATAGCATCTTGCTTCGTTCATTCTGCGTATATGAGGTGGATGTCTCCGTTGAGGAAAAGAGAACATTGGTGTAGAATGGATTAAAGCCCATGAAATTCTCACAGCAATCTTTGAAACGGGAAGGTTACATGGATAAATCCAGGAATCTGCCGAAAGAGTTAATATTTCATTTCCCATTATCCAGAAAGTTCAATAAGTTAAGGTGTAGAAAATGACTATATTTCAAGGACAGGCAAGAAAAAAATTCACGGGCGGCAAGCTAAGAAGTTCCAGATCAAAGAGAAGATACGAGCTCGGACGGGAACCAACCTTAACGAGGATTGGACCACAGTCATCAAGGAAAGTGAGGGCACTGGGCGGTAATGTCAAGATAGCCCTGATGAGAGGAGACAGCGCCAATGTTTTTAACCCAAGAGAAAAGACAACCACCAAGATGAAGATCATCACTGTTAAGGAAAATCCGTCAAATCCACACTATGTGCAGCGAAACATCATGAACAAGGGAACTATAATCATGACAGATGCAGGTGCTGCCAGAATAACCTCAAGACCGGGACAGGACGGAGTTATTAACGCTGTTCTACTATGAGATTTACAGTTTATTCCCAGTATTTCAACGAGAAACATTCAAAACGGTACGGAAGGAAGATCACGAAAAAGGCCGCTCATAACTTCAATGAACAGAAGCTGGTGGATTTTATTCGTTCCATTAACGCTGAGTTCGAAGTTAAGGAATGCCGTTATCCACGAACACCATGGGAACCATGTAAGATGTACACAATAGAAGCGAAGATAAAGAAAACTACCTTTTTGAAGATGTTTGAACGCCACCTTGCCTGATCATATCCCTTTTCTTGATTGAATAATATTGAAGGGGGTGTTTTAGCCACTCCTGGTTGCACAACCTGTCATCTCCTTTATAGCAGAGATGATTTGACTGAAGCACAGAACATTTTGGAGGAGAATATTCCGTTCCAGATATATTTCCTGTAACATGATCAACCTGATAGGTTGTCATCCGCTCATTGAAATCAGGCGCGGTTTTGAACAGGGCGATGATGTCATCTCTCGTCATTCCAACCTTGTTCAGAAAACTTACCATTGTGAATCTTGCCATGTGGGGTAGATTCACTCCATCTCTCATCTGTGATATATATTCATTCATGCATGGTGGAAAGATCTTGAAATCCACAGAACCCAGATCAAGAACACCTCTTGATCCAACAACCCTGTAAAGCTCCTTCAGTGAATCGATATAATCTATATCCTGAAGTATCTGTAAAGCACTTTCCTCCGATATATCGTGCACAGCTCTTATTGATCTTATGACAAAGAATTCCCGCATTATCTTGGCCAGAGTTTCCCTGTTGAGAATGACCTTTCCTTCCCTGAATAGCTGATATGAAAGTCTGTATCTGGATCCACTGAGTCTGCTGTTGCATGAAACGAACTGATCAACGGGAAGGTAGAATAATTCACGTACGGGATCAAAATCTGGGGAAAGACCCATGGATCTGGCATAAGATTCAATATCTTCACCGTCAAGCTTTTCATCCATTATGAGCCCTTCAAGAATGTCACGGTGATAGTTCACTGTTCGTGTTAGAAGAGGATTTTCATTAACTCCCTTCAATACCCATAGCGAATAATAGTAAGAATTGCAGTCAACCGCTGGAGGAGCGTCGTTTTTCTCAGGATCTATGAGATAGTAGATTATGTCCTGCCCCTTTTTCCTTGCCTCTGCCATTGCAGGATCATGGGAACGGAATATCTTCTCAATTTCCGAAAGGTCCTTTACCTTTTCCGGCTGGAAATTATAGAGTGGTATCATCAGCTGATTTCCAGAAGATCTGAAGGTCCGGATGTGATTTTCTCGAATCCGTCCCTTCTCACTATGACATCATCCTCTATTCTTACACCACCATACTTCGGAACATATATTCCAGGTTCAACTGTAACTACCATCCTGTCCTTGAGCGTGAAATCATAATTTTTTGCCAGCGCGGGGTGGTCGTGAACATCCAGGCCAAGGCCGTGCCCCAGACTGTGTATGAATCTTCCTTTGTACTGTGTGGAGTCTATTACTTTCCTGGCAACGTCATCAACATCTTTGCCATTTACATCCTCCCTTATGGTATTCATGCTCTTTTCCTGTGCCTCCTTAACGATGCGGTACATCTCTTTCTGTCTGTCATCTGCCCTTCCGAACACTGCGGTTCTGGTTATATCGGAGCAGTATCCTTTGTAAAGTGCGCCATAATCCGTGAGCACGAAATCACCCTTCTTGAGCTTCCTGTCTGAGGGTGAATAGTGTGGAATAGCAGAACTGGGACCGAAACCGACTATTGTACTGAATGAAGGTCCAGAGGCCCCTGCATTCATCATTTCATAAACCATTTTTGAGGCCAGTTCGTATTCAGTCATACCTTCCTTAATGGATTGAATGACCTCCTCATAAATTTCACTCCCTATCTTAGCTGCCTGTTTCAGTTTGTAAAGTTCACTATCGTCCTTCTTCTTTCTGGATTCGAGAATTGAATTGGAAACATCGATGAATTCCTTGTCAGGAATTATCTTGAGAAGGTTTTTGTACATGCTGAGCGACAGGGCAGAGTAGTTTATACCGACGGAATTGACGTTCTCCAGAGACGTTTTAATGATTCTGTCAAAATCATCTCTTCCCCTGGCAATTATGACTTCAAGCCCTGTTGATCTGGCAGATTCCTCCTCAAGCTCAGAAGTTATTATTTTCAATCCATCCTGCGATACAATAAGGGCTGATCCCTCAAAAATGCCAGACTCTGCCTGTGTAAGGTAAAAGAATGTCCTGTCTATCTGTCCCTCTCCTCCGTTCAGAATGAGAATTGTGTCCAGTTCTCGCGCGTAGTCAAATATCTGGTTATAATTCATGTGCCGTATAGGTTTTTGTAAAATATAACCTTTTCAAGTTATTCCTTGTATTTCATTCTATCTAAAGATCCATATCAAACTGGCGCTCGTGTAAAAGTTGATACCAAGAGCTAGCCCTTTTTTCCCGGTGCATTCCATGTGTTTCTCCTTTCAGTAGATCATTCAACTTGGATCCAAAAAGCTTGAATGTTAAACCTGACACATTTATAACGAAGACTTTCCTCAGAGGGCTATACTGATACGCATGTACCATTTTAGCTCATTTCCCATCCGGTGAACGTGGTTTTCCTGTTCAAAATCAGTAGATAACAGTAAACAAAGGAGTTAAATCTACTTTTAAATACAGTACACATTGAAAATTACTGAAATCTTCCACAGCATACAGGGCGAGGGTCATCTCATAGGAGAGCCCATGCTTTTCGTGAGGACAAATGGATGCAACCTGAGATGCAGGTGGTGCGATTCCACCTATACTTTCCAAGGCGGAAAGGAGACATCTCTCGATGAACTCGTTGGAATTGTTGCGA
>JAKADT010000125.1 GCA_021820245.1 Thermoplasmata archaeon
TCATCTCCTTATCTTCCTCCTTCTTGAAGTGTGTGAAGATTCCTGTCCTGAGATCCGATTTGAAAGAGACAGCGGGGACATACATGCCGCATTGCATCATAAGATAAGCCTGCCCGACACTTCTCAGGAAGGTTGATTTTCCTCCCCTGTTTGTTCCGGTTATAATGGCAAGGTCTTTTCCATCCGCCTGCAGATCGTTTCCCACAGTTTTTTCGGAAAGTCCAAGACTCAGGGAAATGTCGTAAAGTCCACTGAAGGAAAGTATATCTTCATTGCCTTTTACAGGGATGGGAAAGCATGTGGGTTCCCCTTTCCCTGTAATATGTTCATACAGGTTCAGGCATCCTATGTAAAACGCCAGTTCATTACGAAGCATATCAAAGAATCCCAGTACCTGCTCAGCAGATTCTTTCAACACGTTGGTTATGTTTATTATGCCACGGTTTCTCATCTCGACAATTGCCTGGGCACCGCTTTCATCCCTGTCTCCAAGGGTAAAGGTGTAGTGTTTCGTTCTACCTGCCGACATAAGTGTGCTCAGTCTACTTTTTTTCTCTTTCAGCTTTAGAAGTGTGTAATTGACTCCCTCGTTTCCACGCCCAAGTTTCACGCTGATTGGCACACCACCTGGAAATTTCAGTGCCCTGAGATGATTCTCAATACTGGAAAGGTAATTACTGTCAAGTTCGTTCCTTATAATTGAGAACAGGGACTTGAATCCATCAGATTCAAAATCATCCCATGATCTGTCACTTATCTTGCGAAGACTGTTGAATCCGTTTATGAATATCTGGATCACCTTCATGGATTCATGAAGTATGAGCTCAGGGTTTGTCTGGCTGAACCAGAAATATTGCCTTTTTTCCTCCTTTATGGATCTCATCAGTATATCATAGATCTCCCTGACCTGAGATGAATTTTTGATACAGTCTTTCAGGACCGACTGCCTGTAAAGTATGGTTTCCTCTTCATTCTCCATATTCAGAAGAACCTTTTTCGATATTTCATAAAGAAATTTATCTCCATTGGCCATGTTTTCAAGTATCCTGTTAAGCTCAAGATCCTGGATCAGGACCTTTTCGTTCCATGGCAAACCCATGTCGGAATCAATGTTCCTGTGAGGGTACATGAGAAATACTTTCATGGTGGTATCCTCCTTTTGATATCTTCGTACGTTACACGGTATTTTCTGGCAAGGGCCATTGCATAAGCAAGTCCATCCGCCGGTTGCTTTACTATCTTATAGGTCCTTTCCTCAGGGTTTTCAGGAACTATTGTGCTGACCATGCTTACAGTTCCATCTATGGTGGCGAGTTCGTCAAGAAAGGTAACATAAAGACAGAGGCAGTCAATTTTTCTTATATTCTCAACTATTCTCTTTCCAAGAGTAACTGCATCCTTCAGGGTTGTGGAACTTAACATCTCATTGATTATTATTATGCTTCTTGATGTGCTGTTGTCCATTATGGCCCTTATCCTCACCAGATCATCCTCAAGTTTTCCTCTTTTGTTCTCAAGGTTTTCCTGTCTCTCAAAATGAGTGAATATCCTGTCAAAAAGAAAGACTCCCGCTCTGCTTCCAGGTACAGGGAGTCCCAGGCTTGCAAGATAATGAATCTGGCCAAACATTCTTGCAAAGGTTGTTTTACCTCCATGGTTCGGTCCAGTCACAACAAATATCCTTTCTTCCTCATTCAGGGCGAAGTCGTTTGTTACAACTCTTTTATTTTCCTTTGTAAGTTTGTCTGCAAGCCCAATATCAAAACCATCGTAACAGTAGACGTTTTTGTTCTCTTCGTATATTTCGGGAATGCAGAATCGCAATCCCGGGTCCTTAAGCCGCGAGATATAGTCGATGTATGCCAGATAGAACTGGATATCCTTATGAAACTGTTGGATGGTGGAATCTATAAAGTCCCGGTTTCTCTCGTAGTACTCAATAAGCCCCCGGAATGTTTCAGGATATATCTTCGCCACCAGTTCAAGAACAGCAGCTTCGACATGATTCATCCCTGAGGATTGCGGAATCCTTACCTGTTTTATTTTGGTTCCACTATCCTTGAATTTTTCAAATGATTTCCTGATCTCAGCACTGTAATCTTCCTCGCCGCCATATTCGCTGACAACTATCTTTCCCGTTTTTATTGTCATGGTAAATTTGATTTTGTCCAGTTTCGTTCGTGTATCAGCGGTTTCATCCCTTAGGTTTTGAAATTTTTGGGAATTTATATACTCTCCCACATACCCAAGGAAATTCAATATGCCCTCGGATTCAGGGTTGTATGATGCAATATCCGTGAAAAACGTCTCTACGGCTTCACAGTATATCTCCGAAGAATCCATAAGCCATCTTTCCTTCTGATATCTGTAAAGGCGGTCAATACCTGAGAGATACCTGTACATTTTCTCCATTTTTTCGGAAAAAATTCTGATGGTCCTGAGAATTTTCTCGTTCTGAAGATCACGGAAAATATCCTGTCTGTACGCAACTTCACTGATATTCTCCAGAGAAGTGTAAAAAATGGAATCCAGCTTATAATCTTTTTTATTCTCAGTAATGTGATTTATGATCTGATCCAGATTCAGGTCGGTAAAAAATTCAGGTGGTTCCTCTTTAAGCCTTCTATTTTCATTATTTCCGTAAAGTATTCCATGAAAGGGCAACTTCATTCAACTCCTCTTAATATTGAAATATGGACATTCTGATCATGCTGAATCTTCCATATTGACAGGAGTTATTAGTCCTCTCTGGACGTTTAAAACGGGAACTCCATCCCGGCTTTCTTCTATGCTTAACTGTAATTTTAAGGTTTCG
>JAKADT010000036.1 GCA_021820245.1 Thermoplasmata archaeon
ATTCTTTGTAGGTCTTCAAAACAGTTCGGGAATCTGTCCTCTCAATTTCCTCTATATCTGTCAATTCATCAAGAATCCTTTCATAGTCTTCTTTGTTCTTGCTTATTGTTACAGTCACAAAATCGATGTCTCCCAAAAGAAAATAGGGGTCATCTGACTTTGGTGTGGGTTACTTTTTTTTATCGTCTTTTCATCGAATCAGTTTTTCACATACGGTCAGAGACAAAACGATATTGACAATATTCGTTCAATGGTGCTTTGAAGCTTTTTTCTCGTAGGTCACAACATCATTTAACAATCCTAAAAATGAACTACCCACACAAGGGTTGGAAGAACCACATAAATATTAATAATCAGGCCCGTAAAACACTGGGTCTCCATTTAAATGCTCCGACCGGGATTTGAACCCGAGTCGTCGGCTCGAAAGGCCGAAATGCTTGACCGGACTACACCATCGGAGCGTTCCTGCGTATAACGTTAGAAATTATATTTACCTTTTCATTGCAAAATTCCTGTAAATATTGGAAATCGTTGAACGTTAAACATGCTTGAGGTCCTGTTCAGGCAGACGGTACCTGAGGATTCCGCAGTACCCACCAAAGCTTTTCACAACATTTCCAGGATCACTGTGAGAGCTGAATACATGTACATTTCCACCCGAATTCTTCAACTTCCCAAGGATGGCTCTGCTCTCTTCAGTTTTAAATGCATCCTCAGAGAGGAGGAGAGTCTCAATGGCTCCAGAATCAATAGCCTTTTCAACCATTTCCTTACCATACACTGCCAGATCATTAACCTTCAGGTTTTTCAGGAACGTTTCTATCAATTTCTGTTCCTCAACAAGCCTCATTGAAGAAAAGATGTCTTCGCTGTCCTTCGAAGCAAGAAATTCATAAATGGCGGCTTCATCTGACCGGTTTGTTGGAAAGGTGAGGATTTCCACATTAAGGTCCTTTCTTCTCGCCTTAAGGTATTCGGCCAGTGATTCCCTTGTAAATCCCTGGCCAAGAATAAGCAGAAATTTACCAGTGATTGATTTGCTGATCAGTGTTTCATAAATCTCCTGAAAATAATTATTCACGTTGTTTGTGGACGAGTAGTCCTTGCCGGATTTACCAGACCTGATTCGGGCAACAACCTGTATTCCGTAATTTCTCAACAGAGAAATGATCGCTTCTTCATCGTCCAGACATATAATGTGGTATTTCGTCTTGTAAAGGCCTTCACTTGCCTCGGTGAGCATCTTTCTCTGTTGTTCACCCCAGGCATCTTTCTTCAGGTTTAAGGTATCATCCATTCCAACCTGGAAGGAATGATGCTCCCCGAGAATATTCTCATCACCAGACACAATCTTTCCCAGTATTTTGAGGTTGCTCGAAAATTCCTGGAACTGTATGCTTTCTACTGTGAGCGTAAGTGTAACCGGTTTTCTTGAGGTCTCCTTTGATCTGGTCATATCATCCTTCTTTTCCACTCTTCTCAACGTGGTCATCCTCACAAGATCTCCGGGGGATATTATGTTTTGAAGATACCAGAGATCATCCAGATCCTGTATGTGCAGCACCGTGTACCCCTCATCATTTTCAGGATCAATGATCTTCATTCTGCAACATCTCCATCAATATTCTGATCTTCTCCTCAATATTTTTTCTGTGAGTACCTGCCCAGTAAATCTTGTGGCAATCACTGCATATATAGATATCAAGTCTCCTTTCTGCCACGCTCTCTGGTACCATCTCATCTCCATAAGGCGGACTCATTTCCTCAAGAATTCCATTGCAGGACGTACATCTTGTGAAAAATCTTGAAGGATCAGGGGGATATTTTCTGAAAAACTCCAGCAGCTGGCCATCTGGTTCATCATTCTTTATAAAAAGCGATTCCCCTGTTCTTAAGGCAAGTTTCCTGTCCCTTGTTATGACAATTCTGTCGGACTCTGTAGCCATGCCAATAATCTCAGAATCAGTCAGTGAGGAATCCGCATAAAATGCGTCAAATCCGCACAGTCTGATCCACCTTGCAAATTTACCCAGCATTGCGTCTGCAATGAAAAGCTTCTCACCCACTCTTCCACCTTTTCATCAGATCATTTTCCACACCCATGAGATCAAGGATTCTTGAAACAACGAAATCTATCATCTCCTGGGATGTCTTTGGCCTGTTGTAATATCCCGGAATAGCTGGTGCTATAATTGCACCGTCTCTTGAGAGCCTGTACATGTTTTCAAGCACTATTGTACTGAGAGGCATCTCTCTTGGAACAAGAATCAGGCGTCTTCTTTCTTTGAGAGCAACAGCAGCAGATCTTGTTATTAGTGTGTCGGATATGCCTGAGGATATCTTTCCAAGGGTTGAAATTGAGCATGGTATGATTACCATTGCGTTGAATCTGAAGCTTCCGGAGCTGATTCTTGCAGCTATGTCTTTGTCGTCGTAGGTATATGTTGCCATGCTTTCAACATAATCTATTTTGTAATCTGTCTCAAGTTCAAGAACACGATTGGCGCTTTCAGATATGGCAAGGTGTACCTCATAGTCCTTCAGATTCTCCAGAAGTCTTATTCCAAGCACACTTCCGGATCCTCCTGTAATTCCAACCACATAAACCTCTTTCATTTAAATAACCCGGATTATTTTATAAGAATATGCCTGCTATTTATTTTAGGGTTGGCTTTCAAATACGGGAAACGGTTTTTAGCCGCCAAACTTGTAATTATGGAACCATCTGCAGATAATCAATGCTTCCTGTTAAACACAAAATAGAGTATGAATGTGACCGCAACTATCCCTACAATTATTGCAACATTCCTTTCAGTAACCGACGCTGGGTTTATGGTAGGTGTTGACCATGAAAATCCAGGGTATGCCCCCGAATCAAGGGCCTTTATGTTTGTGTATCCACTTACCTGGGACGAATCATTGGCAACTGCCCAGAAAGCCTTTGTCATGTTGGCAACGGTTGGAGATCCTATGCTGGATAGGGCAACAACAAGGGAACTGCCGTATATGTTCATTCCCGTGTAAGACAGGTCAAAAACTATGAGTTCCTGTGTCGCATTTGCGCTCCAGTTGTACGTCACAATAGTTCTGTTGTCTATGACATCAGTAAAGAAGTTATTCCAGTCTGATGAGGTGATGGTGAAGTTTTTCGTATTGTGGTAATAATAAGTTATGGAGGGAAGTGTAGATGGAGGGGGAGAAAGGGGAGGCGTGGAAGCATATGCTGCTGGCATGACAAAGAGTCCCGCCATAATCACTGTTAAAATAATGCCTGTTAAATATCTTCCTCTGTCCATTGGTTTATCCACTACTCGATTTGGGTCAATGCAAACAGATAATATAATTCTTTTGCGGATTATTGCTTTTTAACGAAGAGGTTGTTGTCCAGATCCCGATCAAATGATATTTTTCCTTGGTTAGCCAGCTTAACAGTTGCTTTTCTTACTGCAGATCCCGGGATCCCCATAAGTTTTCCAGCTTTAACAATCTCCCTTACGGATCGACCCTTATTCTTGAGAACCAGTTCAATTCCTGCCATGAGTTTTCTTCTAATTCTTAAGGTTCGAAATGAAGCTATGCCTGATATGACAAGAAATGCAGAAATCTCCGGCATCCATCCAACGACAAGCACCTTCCTGCTTACCTCTATGGTTTTTCCATTGAAATAAACCTTCAGTGTCACATTATTGTATCCATAGGGAAGATTCATGTCCATTGTGCTGGAATTGCCCTCGTACTTTCCATTCAGGTACCAGGCAAACATAAGATTATGGGAATGATTCCCAAATTCCACGCCTTTCAGATATGCAGTGGTACCGACAATGCTGATTCCAATTTCTGCACCGGTTATATTATCATAGTATTCAACGGAAACCGTCCTGGCAATACTGGAGTTGGAGTTTCCGCACATGTCCAGAGCGACCATTCCAATGCTGTAGTTTCCATTGTGTGGGAACCAGATTCTCATGCTTCCCGAATCATTTGTTACCGGAAGATCAATTGTTGTATTGCCTACATGGAGAACAAGCTTTTCCAGTGGTGTCCTATCACTGATCAGATAGTGCAATGTGGTGTGATTGACATTAATAAGTTTAATCTGTGACAATTGCAGCATAACTGCTGGAGGAGAATAGTAGTAATTGACGATCATTTTAGAATTGACATGGTTTCCACTCTTGCTGTATGCTGAGAAATTTATAAGGTAGGAACCCTGGCCTTCGCTGAGGTTCAGTTCCCTTCCAACCAGGTGATCATGTTCCTCAAGAGTGCCATTTACTGACACTCCTGCAGAGTAAAATAATCCCGATAAAATGGGGAACGGAAGTGTTATACTGCTTCTGTTGGTATATATTTCTTCACTGAATGTAGGAAATGACGGTACTGTGTTGTTTACATTTATACTGAAAATGGTTGAATTTGAAGTCCCGCTGAGGCTTACAGATCTGATCATGAATCTGTAGATCCCATTGAAATAATAGGGAAAATTTTTTCCTATGGACACATTGATGCTGGTCTCCCCATGCGTGAGGAGAAACGAAGTGCCATCTGGAAGGACACCATTAATTGTTATGTCTGAGGTTATGTTTGAAGACACGTTCATTTCAAAGGTTGAATTCACTGAGTTACCGTGGAATGAATAATATGTTGTATTTCCAGTTGAAATGAGAATCTCAGGCCTGTAAGTTATTACGGTAATGTCAGATTTTCCAAGGATAGTGTCTGTACCATCCAGAAATTTACCCTTAATGGCAATTGAATAATGCCCATTCATCAGAGTGATGTTCATCCCTGTGCCCGTGGTTTCAAATGTTTCACTGGTGTCCCCGGAGACAAATATGGAATATTGCGATACGTTTGCCACAGGAACCCAGATCAGATGCAGATTCGCAGTAGAAAAATAACTCCCGTTTTCCAGGTTCCAGGAGAATCCGGCAGAGGTTTCATTCATGACTATAAAATCGAAGTACCTCGTAAAACTGTGCCCCAGATCATCCACAATCAGAAGGGTTATGTTCAGGTCACCTGTGAAACCATATAAATCAGGGGAAAAATCAATTTTTGTGCTGTGAAAGGTGGTTGTAGCATTGAAGAGAGTTAAATTGACATAATCTATGGTAACATTGTCAGTTATTGAAACTGAAAAAGTTGCATTCTGTGACACGTAGGAATCTGGTGAAGGAGTAATAGTGGCATCAGGGATTCCATTGTCAACCACGAAGCTGTAATTATAATAGTACGTATAGCCAGCAGTATTGGCAATTATCGCTTTTAGTACCTTAACACCGCTTGAGATCGATGTCAGGTTAAGAGAGAGAAAGTCCAGGTTATTCAGGTCGAACGATTCATTTCCAAGGGAGGCTTTCAGGGTGTATGGGAGAAAAGATGTGACATTGAACAGAAAACCTTCATTTTTATAGACACTTATGCCTGAAATCCTATCCAGGTAGGGTGAGTAGTAGTTTCTTACAGAGTGATATACAGTTATCGTTCCGTTGGTTAAAACTACACCGGCCGAACCATTACTCATGAAATAAGCTGTACTGCTTACTGAAGTCAGGTTGACATCCGTACCATAAATTTCATTTCCAACCAATATGGAGAGGTTGTTCCCATTTTTTATAGGCAGTGAACTGCTCCCCGAACTGAGTACACTCACGCTGGGTGAAATATCATAAGTATATTCTCCGGCTATCAAAAGATTGCTGTTCAGACTGAAGGAATTTGGAATCATGATGGCCATGTCTCCGGAATTTCCATGAACTGAACGCTTCATAGTGAATCCCCTCCAGTAATTGCCCAGATTCTGTTCAAGCGTCTCTGTGTAAGAAAGGTAAGGTAATAGGACCCTGTAGTGGTTGATCTCTGTTCCGTTGGAGGCAATCAGGTTGAGTGAAGCATTCTGCTTAGATATGCCAATTATGTAATATCCGGAGGGAAGGAACCCGGTGTATTCCAGGTTTCCGGGTTTCGATGTGTTAATATCGTACAGGTATCCTGAATAATTGTAAAGAACAATATTTCCACCAGAAATAAGCGAACTGAAACCTGAGAAATCCCCATTGAAAGTTGCATTCTGAAGGGAAAGGGTTGTCCTGTTTATCATCTGCATCTGCAAACTGTTGCTGTGAAACCAAAAAATGTAGTAGTAAAAAGCGTTCTGAAGTGTTTCCATTTTCAGGAAGGTGCCGTTCTGGTACTGTGATATCATGAATGATCTGTGGTCAAAGTAATTATAACCGGCGACAGAACCATTTTCCATTATATAAATAACCGTGTTCAGAGGGATGTCAAGCAAAGGGTGTGTCTCATTTCCGAAATATGGATTTTCCGCGGAACTGAGATGACTGGAATTGGACTGATACATGAAGTTTCCTGCGGTATTGCCAGTGAAATCGGTGTTCTGGTTCTTATCAACAGTAATATTGTATATATAGACTGACGAAACCAGTCCCCCAAAGAGAACGGAAAGATTGCCGGTGTCTCTCTGGCTGATACTGTTGAAAAACATTGGGAATGCCACATTTCCCGTGTTTTCATTCTCAATCTTGAACGACATCGAATCAAGTGACGGGTCAAATGACACATCTGCCCGGTAGATATCGTTATGAACTGGAACAAAAGGCGAAACTTCACCACCATTGGAGGTGTTGAAACCTGACTCCAGTACATCATTTCTGACTCCGAAGCTGTATTCAAGAAGATTGCCGTTTCCCGACAGGAAGTATATGTGGTCGTATCTATAGAGATAAGATCCAGTGTCGTTCCACATAAAATAAAATGAGACGGAGACCGGCATTGAAAAGTTTACCTGCATGTCAAGGTACGAACGTATTGTGGTGCTGACAGAGGTGATATGGAGTGCGTTTCCATACGCTGTGTTCTTGATGGAATATCCGAAACCTGAAGTGGAGTTTACTGCCCTGAAATCGATCCAGCTATTTCCAGTGGGGGTTGTTCCGGAAGGGAGGCCAGTGAAATTGTAGAAATCATGAACCCCAGAATAGGATACCAGTGCTGGACTCTGCGGTGAAATAAAGACAGCAGGCATCGTTATGATCATAATACCAATTAGTACACTAAGTGTACTTTTAGCCATAATGACCACAAGTGCACATGTATTGAAAAATATTTTCCATGAAAAATGCATGGAAAACAGATAACAGTAACCCGACCATATTCGTTGAAGCCTTTAGTTTAACCCATTTCACTCATTTTGCAAATGCATGGAATATCTTTATAATATGAGAAAACATAGTAAGTGGAAATGATCAAGGTCGGAATCAATGGTTATGGCACGATAGGAAAAAGAGTGGCATATGCCATATCGGTCCAGAAAGATATGACAGTCTCTGGTGTTGTGAAATCAAATCCGGATTTCATGTCCAGGATTGCCAGCAAAAACTTCAATATATTCGTTCCGGAAAAGGATAAAATTAAAATCTTTGAGGATCAAGGGATAAAAACTTCAGGAACCATTGAAGATCTAATTGAAGATTCTGATATTATTGTGGATGCCACACCCGAGGGGATGGGCAGGAAAAATAAACCCATGTACGAAAAATCAGGAGTCAAAGCAGTTTTTCAGGGGGGAGAGGAACATTCCATCGTCCAGGCAAGTTTCAATGCATATTCCAATTACAGTGATTCATGGGGGAAAGATTTCGTCCGCGTTGTATCATGCAACACAACTGGACTTGCAAGGACGCTTTATCCAATATTTCAGGATTTTGGTATTGAAAGTGTTAACGCAACACTTGTGAGAAGAGGGACAGATCCAAATGATCACAAAAAGGGGCCCATGAATGCAATAGAACCAGGCCTCAAGATTCCGTCACATCATGCTCCTGATCTAAAAACCGTTTTGGGTGTAGGTGAAGTGAACACAGTTGCAGTGAAGGTCCCGACAACGCTTATGCATGTTCATTCGGTTCAGGCTGTTATGAAGAAGAATTCCTCAAAGGAGGAGTTGCTCTCTGCATTTTCAAACTATAACAGAATATTGCCCGTGTCGGGAAAAGATGGTGTCTCGTCTACAGCTCAGGTGATGGAAATAGCAAAGGAGAGATCACTGAACAGATCGGATCTTTACGAGATAGCCGTATGGGTGGAATCGGTAAGCGTAAGGGACAGGGTTGCAAGCTACATTCAGGCTGTCCATCAGGAGAGCGACGTCATACCTGAGAACGTTGACGCGGTCAGGTCCATGTTCCAGCTTTCGGAACGGGATAAGTCGATCAGGACTACAGATGAAACATTGGGAATAGGAAAAAAGGTGTATTAAATTGGCAGAAACAAAAAAAATAGAGGAAGAAGAACAGAAGATAACTATCGAGGACTTGCCGGGAGTGGGAGAAGCCACTGCTGAGAAATTGAGAGAAAACGGATACGACGATATAATGACCCTGGCGGTGGCATCTCCAAAAGATCTGTCGGAAATAGGGGGCATCGCGGAGGGAGCGGCCGTAAAGATAATCGCGGCTGCAAGGAAATATGCCGACGTGGGAAATTTCGAAACAGGCGAGGAGATACTTGAAAGAAGGAGATTGATCAAGAAACTCACTACTGGAAGTAAGAATCTTGATGATCTTCTTGGAGGAGGCCTGGAAACACAATCAATAACGGAATTCTTCGGTGAATTTGGCTCCGGCAAGACCCAGATAATGCTTCAGCTAGCTGTGAATGCAACAACTCCAGTTGAAAATGGAGGTTTTGATTCCGATGTGCTCATAATCGATACTGAGAATACATTCAGACCAGAGAGGATAATTCAGATGTCTAAATACAAGGGGCTTGATCCGGATCTGGTGTTGAAGAGGATTCATGTTGCAAGGGCATATAACTCACATCATCAGATACTTCTGGGCGAAAAAGCCGCTGAACTCTCCAAGGAGTTTGATATAAAGCTCCTGCTGGTGGATTCCCTGACTTCACATTTCAGATCGGAATACATGGGGAGAGGGTCTCTCGCTGAAAGACAGCAACTCCTGAACAGACATATGCACGATCTGCTTAGATTCGGAACAATAAACAATGCCGTAATAGCGGTCACAAATCAGGTTTCCGCAAGACCTGACATATTCTTCGGAGACCCCATGACGCCAATAGGAGGGAACATTGTGGGTCATACCGCTACATTCCGGATATACCTGAGAAAAAGCAAGGGTGGCAAGAGGATTGCCAGGCTGATAGACTCACCATATCTGCCTGAGGGAGAAACGGTGATACAGCTCTCCGAAGATGGTATAATGGACGGTTCCTGATGGTACAGACATCCATCGGGATGAATCTTGTCCCAGAAACATCCTGAAAACAGTTTTTTATTGTTTCGCTGTGAATCTTGCCTACGTCAATTAATGAAAAAAAGGTACATGGGTTATTTTCAACTCATCAATTCCGGGAATAGAAACATTTTTGTCTTAACTTCACATTGTTAGCCATATGTGGGAATACTTGAGGAACAAATTTGACGGTTATCCATCCCAGACAAAAGTTATAGAGAAGATTATACGTCTGGGTCTCAGTGTAATCCCAAATTTAGATGGACAGGGTACCATAAGGTGCGATGATGTAATTATAACTGCAGCGTCATTCGCCAGATCGTTATCAATTGACAGGCGTGTAGTTCTAGAGGTCCTGAACAAGATCGTCTCGGATCCTTCTCTCAAAAATTTTTTCCAGAACCTGAAACCAGTGGCAAATCTCGGAAAGGTCAGTTCGGACATGGGAATGGGCGTGATTCAGATCGTTCCAGAATCTGCCAGCAAAACAGGCATAATCGCATCTATAGCATCCATTATAGCAAGGGAGAATATCAGCATCAGGCAGGTAATAGTGGACGATCCGGAACTGGTGTCTGAGCCGAAAGCTCTCATAGTAACCGACAGCAGGATACCATCCAGTCTCCTTCCGGAGATGAAAAACGTTCCCGGGGTACAGGCTGTGGTTATACTTTGATTCCCTTAAGCAGGATGTGTCATCACAGGTAACTGGACACACCATCAGGGTAGAGCATTTGAATGGTTTTTTCCACCTTCTCCTTAAGGTCATCAACAGTATCAGCGAGGAGATTCACATGACCCATTTTCCTCTTTTTTCTTGCATCATCCTTCCCGTACCAGTAAACTTTTGAATCCTCCGTTTTTAAAATAGTTTCTAGGAGATCACGGTCAAGTTTTCTTCCAATTATATTCACCATTGCGCTGGGTTTAAGCAGTCTTGGGCCTGTTAGTGGCATATCCAGTACCGTCCTGACATGCTGTTCAAACTGTGAAATTGTTGATCCGGAAAGTGTGTGGTGACCTGTATTATGTACTCTGGGCGCAAATTCGTTTACGAGGACTTCATTTCCCCTGAGGAAAAACTCCACACCCATTACTCCTATATACTCCATTTTTTTCAGTAAAGCAGATGTGATCTCCATTGCCCTGCTGTTCGGAAAAGGTGCATAATTATAGATAAGTATTCCGGACTGGTTGTAGTTGAAGGAAGGTGTATGCATTAGTATTTTTCCTCTAGAATCCCGGGACGCTATGACCGAAAGTTCACATTCGAATTCAATCATCTCCTCAACTATGCACTTTCCGTCTATCTCAACCCTGTCAATATCCTCGTCAGTTCTAACGTAAATCTGTCCCTTACCGTCATAACCTCCGGATGCGTATTTTATGACTGATTTTCCAAAATCACGACAAGCTCTTCTTGCTTCGGAAGTGGTTTCCGCAACCGTAAATGGAGCAGTTGGAAATCCGTTGGAAGCCATGTACTCCTTCTCAAGGGATCTGTCCTTCTTCAGTTTGACAGGCAACAGTCCCGGTCTCAGTTTCTGCTCATCGTCCGCATATTTCAGGCCATCAATCCCCACATTTTCAAATTCATATGTTACAAAATCGCATGAATCAACAAATTTCCTGTAATCTGTCTGTTTCATGTAGAAATCGCTAGTGGATACTGCCGGTCCTCTCTCACCCGAATCCATAACTCCAAACTTCACAGGGAGCTTTCTGGCTTCCTGTATCATCATCCACCCTAACTGTCCGGATCCTAGGATTCCAAGATTTAAGTTTTCCATTAAATCTTCCTCTTTTCTATTCCAGTTTATCAGCCAGTACTTTCATCTTCATTGTCTGGCTGAAATTCTTCAGCTTTTCTATAAGT
Organism: Thermoplasmata archaeon; assembly: GCA_021820245.1. Taxonomy (GTDB): domain Archaea; phylum Thermoplasmatota; class Thermoplasmata; order Thermoplasmatales; family Thermoplasmataceae; genus Oxyplasma. The sequence continues at coordinate 11,155 of JAKADT010000036.1, forward strand.
TCCGGATATTTCAGTGAGAGAATTCTCACCGCAAGAATGGCTGCGTTCCTGGAATTGCCTATGGCCACAGTTGCAACCGGAATCCCTGCAGGCATCTGCACAATTGAAAGCAGTGAGTCCATCCCTTTGAGATATCTGGTGGGAACTGGCACACCGATAACCGGAAGATCCGTCATGGATGCCGTCATTCCAGGGAGGTGTGCTGATCCACCCGCGCCAGCTATTATGACCTCGATTCCCCTGTCCCTTGCAGTGCTGGCATATTCATACATCTCCCGGGGTGTTCTGTGAGCAGAAATTATACGCTGTTCAAAATCGACCCCGAACTCCCTCAGCGTCAGGGCGGCATCTGACATATGCTCGTAGTCGCTCCTGCTCCCCATTATAATTCCAACCTTTGCCATGGTTGTGAATTTATTATATGTATATTACCTAATTCATCCCACGTTGCCTCCGCTTTGAGAAGAGGGATTTTTCCCTCCAATCGCAACCATCACCTGTTTCTCATCACTCAGGGTTGCAACAGAAGCCTTCACCATTCGGTTCATTATTGCAAGGCCAATCCCATGGCTTGGGAATGTCGGAGCAAAAGCCACATCTGCAGAGACGCGATCAACTGAATCAAGTGCCTGGAAAAGCATTGAAGCCACAACATCCAGGTCACTGCCGCTTCCTATACTTATGCACGGTATTCTTGATATGCGGCAGAGATCATCAGGTGCAATAACAGCAGCGTTCATTCCATATTTTCCCATGGCTATATTTTCAAGAAGCACGGGATCATCAACAAGATATAGTGGTTTGTCAGGAGAATAGTGCCTGTACCTAGTACCAGGTGTTATGGGAATATTTTTCCTTTCTGAGATATCAAGCGTTTCCGGAAGAATTATCCTGCCAAAGTATCGCTCAAGGAATTCCACACTATATGACCCGGGACGAAGAAGTACAGGGGATTTTCCACTCAAGTCCAGGATAGTCGACTCCAGTCCGTACCTGGTGTTTCCCGCATCGTAAATAAGATCAACCTTTCCATCAAGATAACGAGCTGCATCCAGTCCATTGACTATGCTTGGTTTTCCGGAAATATTGGCACTGGGTGCCGCTATGGGCACTCCGGACACTCTGATAAGTTCAAGTGCGAGACGGCAGTCTGGCATTCTCACAGCAACAAAATCAGAACCACCTGTTACTCTTCCCGGGATTGCAGAAGATTTCCTGAGAATGAGAGTCAGTGGACCGGGCCAAAGATACTTCAGCTTTTCGGCCAGGGATTCTGGAATATCAGCAGCGACTGCACTCAGCATTTCCATGGAGCATACATGTACAATGAGTGGGTTGTCGGAAGGTCTTCCCTTAGCCCTGTAAATTCCGCTACAGGCTTCTGTGTTCAGGGCATCCGCTCCAAGTCCGTAAACAGTTTCGGTAGGGAATACCACCAGTCCACCTCTCCTGATAATATCTGATCCGGCAGCAACGGATTCTGGTGATGGATCTGACTGATCAGCCTTTATAATTCTGGTAGGCACGGAACGTTATTGGGATTCCATTTATAACCGATGCCATGGAATCGACCAAACTGGAAAGTTTATCAAAATCGATAAAAATCCGGTAAATATTCAGTGTTTGATGTTCACTCGAACTGGCATCATCGGCCGGGAGACTATCATTGATCTACTCCAGTTAGGTTCGCATACCTCCTGACCCACCACATCGATCATATTAGATCACCCCTTTTGTTTTCTCTCATTTCATTTTTCACCTGTTTTCAGGCTTTCCGTCATATATTTACCTGAATTCGGCATCATTTAGATATCTCCTCCTAAATACTCTGGGTGCAATTTACTCGTTCTAATGGTGTGGCCTCACAGCCTTTTCAGTCAATGAATACGTTTTCAATGATCCTTCAACCGTCAGAAAAGCCACTTATCTTGCTTACCCAGGTAAAACCGACTTAGGTCACATGTGAAACAATTCAACATCTCCATCCTGTTCTGGAGTTAATCTTCCGTGGACTTCTGGATGAAACGCGTGACATTCACACGGATTCTACCGTTAATCTAACATAATGGTTGTAATATAATGACATAGTTATTTATCATTTCTTAGGGAAGATAGCCTAATCCCATTCTCCATGAAATTCATCCGTCCTTATGTTTAACCAGTTTCACAAATCTATTGAAGGATGATCTGTTAACATTCGGATCAGTGTTCAGTTTAATCGTTCACTGTTCCAGTGGAAAATTGAACACACTAACTTTTATCTTCCTTCAATAGGTCATTCAAATTTGATCCCTTATCAACTTTTATAGATATAGTTCCCACAATAATGATGTAAAGCCATGCAATCAGGGAGAAAAATCTTCCAAAAGAATAGCTTGCAAATTGTATATGTCCAGTTAGAACTTCGGGAGATATCGGAGGCAATGCAACAACACCGGAAAGTAGATAAACGGCAAGATTAAATACTGTAAAAAACACCGATGGCAAATACCAGATTCTCAACCCCAGTAAAAAAACCAATCCTATGACGATAAAGGCAGCCACTTCAATTTCCAGCCAGAACGTCACGTAGGGAAAAGAGGACGGAGAGGCATAAAGGTGTGCAGCAGCATTAAGAAGAGCAAAAGTCAGAATCGTAAATCTGAGGAACTTGATCTTTGAGTATCCACCGGTAAGGCTTTGCAAAAATTCATTCATGTTATTCCAGACATAATGCATTAATACAAAGGCATTTGCACTTATATATGAGGCAATACAGTCATGTATGGGTATTACAATTCACGTACTGAGATATTTTTCACATCGTGTGCTTTACCTTTTCACCGCAGGACATTCTGAAGAATTCATCTGTGGTTCCACATAGATCGTACAGTTCATGGATTTGTATTCTACCATCTTCCGGGCTTCTGAATATGGTCATCTGTTCAGATATTCTTTGAGTTTCTCCATGAATCTTATAACAACACTTCACCAGAATATAGAATATTATCCATTAACAGTTAGGACGTCCTGTGGATGATTCGATCAGTTTGATCAATTCCTCCCCAATCCCGGGATTCCTTTACACCTCCCTTTTTCCTTTCCCATCCATGATCACGAATCCTGTCCTTTAGCTCCTTCTTATCCGTAATCTCTTTCATTCCTTCTATAATGGTACTGCGAGACAGGTCAGTTGCTATAGATACAATTCCTATGCCCGCATAACCTATTGAAAGGCTCTCATTCCCTGCCCACAATCTCCTCGATTGTTCAATGAAGGTTTCTGCCGGGTTATTGTATTTTTCAGTTACTTCTCTGACCAACTCCTCTTGGCCTTTGATTCTGCTTATTACATGCATAATACTATGGTGGATAAATGGCCATGTAAATTACCTACAGTGCCACATGTGATCCAGCGTGTTTCTCAATGAAAATCTTCCTTTGTTCATTGGGATATATCTTAGTTCTGTAGGATCTATACAGGCCATTTATGTAACTGTATTGTGGTTTTTACACATAACGTCCGCTTTAATCCAAATGCTGAAGTCATTACTTTTCCCGATCACGAGAGTAAATAGGCGCAAGTTGATATTCAATCTGTGAAGCATCATCAACTACTTTTTGTTTAATTTTTGTGGCTTTCTATTTCTAAAATCATTTATAAAAGCTACAGCATAGAAGTAAGACCACACTCCGGCGAACAACAAGAACCAAAAACCCAGGAGCGCCGCTGCAAAACTGTTCCAGCATGGATGATACCTGATCTCAGCAGATGTCTTATGGAAATGAATGAGAAGCTGTATAAATACGCCTGGCACAACTTCCAGAATTATTCTTTCCCTTTCAATTACACAATCATTCAGATGGGATTTAGTTTAGTTTATACAAATTCTTCTCTGATTTTCCAAAAAATTCAACAAATTTAATTAGGATAGTCGACCTTTATACCTGATTACCAATGGAAACCGACAAATACAGCATATTTCTGAAAATTAGTGAAAATCTTGGCGAATACGATGGGTCTGAACGCGTG
>JAKADT010000037.1 GCA_021820245.1 Thermoplasmata archaeon
ATGCAGAGTCTGGAAGAGAATAATGAGAAAGAAACAGAACATGTAGGGAGGGGCACTCCCGAATTCACGCCCGTGGAGATCGGATCAATACCTGAAAGGGCAAATCCGGTCGTTGAAACGGGAAGCCTACGGCTTTAGTCGTGGGAGGATGTCACCTCTCTACGTTATCCTCGCGTAGGCAGTATGGAATGATGCAATATTCCACTCGACAATATCTCTTATTTCCACCAGCGGAGAGACCACGCTTTACATGGCATAATAAAGAGAAACCACTTTCATTTTCTCTGCTGGGAAATGGGGAATCCTGCACGCAAATGTGAAATTGTGGAAAAAAACTATAAAGACTCAACAGATTACCTTTCAACTGAACAGCAAATGTGAATCTTACGTCAAAATTCGAAAGATGAGGGAAATTTGCGAATAGGTGATATGAATTTCAAGGTGATCAGATGGTATTGGCTAAAAGGGTTGTAATACTAGGAGATGGAAGTGCAGGCATCACTCTGGCAAATAAGATCAGGAAAGTTACCGTTCCAGATGAGATTGAGATAACTCTTATAGGTAACTCCCAGAGACATTTCTACAAGGCAGATGGACTGTTTGTATCTTTCGGCCTTAAAAATTACAGGGAGAGCCTCAAGACTTCAAAATTTCTCCTCAATGGAGGTATAGATTACCTCAGCGATGAAGTCTACAGGATCAATTATGAAGACAGGGTTGTCCTCCTGAAATCTGGAAAGACTTATGTTTATGATTATCTCGTAGTGGCAACCGGAAACAGGTTTGCTCCGGAGGAAATGCCAGGTTATGAGGGTGAGGCGAAACATTTCTTTGATCTGAACAGATCCATGGAACTCAAACTTGCGCTGGACTCTACCTCCTCTGGTAATATACTCATAGTTCAACCGGAAGGACCTGTTCAATACGCTCCGTCGCTGATTGAATTTGCACTTCTTTTGAACGGTTACCTTGATGAGAGAGGCATAAGGGACAAGTTGTCTATAACATTTGCAACACCAGAACAGAACATCTCATCGGTTAAAGCAATTTCCCGGTCTGCCGAGGAGATGTTTGAGAAATGCAATATTGAATACACAACCGGTTTCAATCCAAAATCAATAAACGCAAAGAACAGGGAAATATTATCGGAAAAGGGTGATTCAATGAAGTATTCTCTCCTGGTGATGCCACCTCCACACCGTGGACAGAAGTTTATTGAGGAATCCGGAATGGCTGGAAGTTTTGGGTATATTGATGTAGACAAGAAGAAACTTAATTATGGTAAATTTGACGATATTTTTGCAATAGGGGACACTGCCAACCTGCCAGTCGTAAAGACCGGATCTGGGGCCCATTATCAGGCTACATATCTTGCGTCTAAGATTGCGCATGAGGTTGTTGGCGGCCTATTCGAAACAGATTATGACGGAAAATTGTCAGTTACTACCCTGACAGGCATGGATACGGCATTTACTGTTCATTGTTCTTACGACAGGGTTCCTGATCCAACAATACCGAGCAAATCTGATTTTCTACTGAAATACACTTCTTCTGATACTTATTTCTCAAGTCTGATCAGGGGAGTTTTGTGAGGTGGATGAAATGGTAGATAAAATAAAAGCTGTTGAGCTGGATGGAAATCAAGATGAAGACGATATAGAGCCCATGATAGAAGGACTGTTGCAGAACAGGGATTCCCTAATGAAACTTGTGGGACTCATGAAGAAAGTTTCGGATGCTGGACTCATTGACACTGTAGAGAACATGACAGCTGATTATATGCCGGCAGATATAGAATATATACTGAATCTATTCACATCTAAGGAGTTTACAGTAGGTCTGATCAAATCAATTAACGTTTTGTCTGGTCTCCTTCATGCCCTTTCCAGTGACAAATCTGGAGATGCTCTTAAAGCAGTTATGTTCAACACTGACAGCATAATGGAGGCCATGGTTACTGGAGCAAAAAATCCGGAGACGTTCTCCATATTCAAATTGCTTGCCATGATGAAGGATCCTGAGATATCCTCCGGGTTAACTGCGGTTACGAACGCCCTTAAAGCACTGGGAAAGGCCTTAAGAACCGTTCAGGATCAGGAAAAAGATTGAAGAAGTGTGTATCCTTTGGAAGTTTCATTTAAGCTGAACGAGGATGAGGGGTTTCAGACAACATCCGAAAATAAGGATGCAGTTCTGTTTAAAAATTCCATATCAGGAAAGGAAAACCATTTCTCTCCCACTGAAATGCTACTACTTTCAATGGGCACGTGCTCAAGCGATGACGTTGTTTCCATCCTTAAAAAAATGAGGTTGAACATCGAAAGCTACGATGTTACTGTCTACGGAGAAAGAAGAGAAGAACATCCAAAGACCCTTAAATTTGTCAATATAACATACATTATAAACGGGAGAATAGATCCAGCAAAAATAAAAAGGGCCATAAATCTTTCTCTAACAAAGTACTGCAGTGTTTCAATAATTGTAAAGAATGGTGGAGCAGATCTCAGGTATTCCCTTATTGTCAATGGCGAAAAGATTGAAGAGAAAAAGATACCTGAAGTTGTGGATGAATAATTTTACGGTGTCTTGAGGCCGTTCCCGGTAACCACAAGCAAACTTCTTTTGGTGTTTCCCATCTTCCTGAAAGCAGCCAGGACAGTAGCTGAACTGAATTCTGCATATACACCAGAAAGGGCGAGGTCTCTTCTGGCACCTATTATCTCATCATCGTTTACAACAACACATCTTCCATATTTTTTAACAGCAGCGGTCATGGGATCCAGAAGTAGTGGTTTCTTTGACACAAGGGCATCTGCAATGGAAACTTTTCCTGATTTATCATTGAACTGAATACCTTCCACTGCACAATAAAGTGGTGAAACTGCATCGGCCTGCACTGCCACTATTTCCGGTACCCGGGCAATCTCGCCTGAATCCACCAGGTGTTCCATTCCTGAAATCAGTCCCATGAGGAGAGTTCCCGCAGATACAGGCACGAAGATCCTTTCCGGCATTATTCTGGATTGAAGGAATATCTCGTATGCGAGAGTTCTGATGCCATCCCGAAATTCCGGATTCAGCACATGACTGGCATAAAAACCATCCGCTTTCTGTGCCCTTTCCTGAACATCTTCTCTGCTTCCCCTTACCATAATTATGCTGGCACCGTAGCTTTTAATCTGGTTTACCTTGGACTGCATCGTCTTTTCAGGTACATATATATTTACACTGAAACCACCCTTTCTTCCATATGCAGCCATGGAAGACCCAGCGTTCCCGGATGAATCTTCATTAATTTTATTGATCCCTCTGTGCAGGAGTGTCTCCCGAAGATACGAAACAAGCATTCTCGATCCCCTGTCTTTGTAGGAAAATGTGGGAGAAAAATAGTCAAGTTTTAGGGAAAATTCTTCAAGATCCAATATGGGTGTCTCAACTTCACCCAGCCCAATTAAATCTGAAATATATGGGTAATTTTCCTTCAAATTTGTCCTGAATTTAAAGTCTGGTTTCAGAGTAAAAAAAGAACCGCAGTATGTGCATATGTTTTCTATGCCTTTCCTGCTCTTTCCACATCTGTAACATATGGCTTTCATATTGAAATAAAGGATCAGAGGCCTGCGTAATAAGCCTCGTCGTATGGTTCAGCCTTGAGTCCTTTCCTTTCCCTGATCTTCGCCACTATGTCCTTCTGCAACTCAGTTGGAACCTTCTGGTATCCACTGTTTTCAGAACTCCACAGAACCTTTCCACCGGTCGCACCCCTTATTGCAGATGCAAATCCGAACATACCGGCAACAGGAACATTTGCTATTACGACAACGTCCTCTCCTTCCTGGTTCATCTCTTCAACAACTCCCCTTCTCTGCTGTATTTCGTTTGTAACCGAACCGAGAACTTCCTGAGGTGCGTTGATGTAAACTTTCTGTATAGGCTCCATCAGTATCCTCTTACCCTGGCACATAGCACCGTATATTGAGTTTCTTCCAGCGGGTATAACCTGTGCCGGACCTCTGTGTATACTGTCTTCGTGAAGTTTTGCATCAACAAGCCTGACTTTCAGTCCGCTTACTCTTTCATTTGCCAGCGGACCCCTGCGCATTACCTCACCAAACGCCTCAATGAGAAGTTCCATGGTTTCGTCCAGATACTGGATACCTTTTGTTACGTCAACCATTATGTTGTTTCCATCCACCACTTCAAGACCCCTTGCTTCCTCCCTTGTGAGGGTGGTTGTGGAAAGGAGTTCCAGTAATGCCTTTTTATCCTTGAATTTGGAACCCTGAACAATCTTTCCTTCCTTTATGAGCTGCAACACACTGTCATCAAGTGGTTCAACCTCGAAGTAGAACCTGTTATGTTTGTTTGGAGATTTTCCCTCGAATGGTCCACCCTTCCTCTCCACCGTCTCTCTATATACTACCAGCGGTTCCGAGGTCTGAACTTCCACCTTGTAATCATTCTTGATCCTGTAAAGCGTCACCTCTAGATGCAGTTCCCCCATACCGGAAATAAGGTGTTCTCCTGTTTCCTGGTTTATATCAATCTGAATGGATGGGTCTGCTTTGGACACACTTCTTAGAACATCTATGAGCTTTGGAAGATCTGAGGTGTGCTTTGCTTCTATTGCAAGTGTCACAACAGGATCAGTGTAATGTTGCATAGGTTCGAATGGGTCCATATCTGGAAGAGATGAAACTGTTGAACCGGCAATCGCGGCCTTAAGTCCCACAACTGCAGCTATGTTTCCAGCAGCCATTTCATCTACAGATATTCGATCCGGCCCCACCATCATTGACAGCAACTGTACCTTATATTTCGTATTTCCAGCCAGGGAAACATACAATTCGCTTCCCTTTCTGAGAACTCCGCTAAAAACCCTTCCCACTGCTATTTCTCCGGCATGTGGATCCACGATGATCTTTGTAATCATCATGCTGACCGGTCCATCATATGAACAGTTTGACATGGCTTTACCAATTGGGGATTCTATATCTCCCCTCCATATCTGGGGTATCCTGTATTTCTGTGCTTCCTTTGGGTTGGGAAGATGCTTGATAACCATATCGAGTATGATCTTGTGAAGCTGGGCTTTCTTGGCCAGTTCTTTCTGTTTTCCTTCCCTGACCATATCCACTATATCTTTGAAGGTAACTTTGTATGCTGCCATTGCAGGGACAGAAATGGCCCAGTTGTGATATGCAGATCCAAAGGCAACCCTCCCATCCTGAACATTCACCTGCCAGGATTCCCTGAATTCAGGGGGGGCATATTTGCCCAGAAGCCGGTTCACATCAGTTATGATCTTCAGGAATCTTTTCTGCATTTCATCCCCGTTGAGTTTGAGCTCGTTTATGAGTCTGTCAACCTTATTTATAAAGAGGACGGGTTTCACTCTCTCCCTCAATGCCTGCCTTATGACAGTCTCAGTCTGTGGCATTACACCCTCAACTGCATCAACCACAATAATGGCCCCATCCACGGCCCTCATGGCTCTGGTAACATCTCCACCAAAGTCCACATGGCCGGGAGTATCGATAAGATTAATCAGGTATTCATTTTCGCCAAAACCATGCACCATGGACGCAGTCGCAGCGTTTATTGTGATTCCTCTTGCCTGTTCCTGCTCATCAAAATCCAGCATTAGCTGTTTTCCGGCAAGTTCCTCACTCATCATCCCAGCACCTGCTATAAGATTGTCACTGAGTGTGGTTTTACCATGATCTATATGGGCAGCAATACCCATATTCCTGATTCTATCTGGTCTTTCTATAAGTTTTGTCGCTTTTTCAATATTATCTTCCTTTCTTCCCATAAATCCACCTTTAAATTTTAACAGTTGAGGTATTAAAAACAATTATTTAACGATAGTTTCAAAAAATGTGTTTAACTCTTGATCTGGATTTCTATCTGAACTCCATCCGGAATAGGGATCCTCATTAACTGCCTCAACGTCCTTTCATCAGCATCCACGTCAATGAGTCTTTTGTGAACCCTCATTTCCCATCTGTCCCATGTAGGAGAACCTTCACCATCAGGACTTTTCCTGACAGGTACAACCAGTCTTTTGGTTGGAAGAGGTACAGGACCGTGGACCTCTACGCCTGTTCGTTTGGCGATTCCCTTTATCTCGTCGCATACTACGTCGACTATTTTATGTTCCGTGCCGCTTAATGAGATCCTTGCCCTGTATGATGCCATATCTTCACCTTACTTGGATTCTACGTCAATACATTGCCCTGCGGCAACAGTTTGACCCATATCCCTTATTGCGAATCTTCCAAGCTGTGGGAATTCTGACACTTTCTCAATTACAAATGGACGGTCCGGAACAATCTTGACTATCGCTATATCTCCAGTTTTTATGAAGTCCGGTTTTTCCTTCAGTGTGGTTCCGTCTTTTGGGTTGAGAGTCTTAACTATTTCATCGAATCTGCAGGCAATCTGTGTTGTGTGAACATGGAATACAGGTTTGTAACCTGGTGCTATCACACTTGGGTGGTTAAGAACAACTATCTGGGCAGTGAATGATTTGGCAACTGTTGGCGGTGAGCTGACAGGCCCGCATACATCTCCCCTCTTTATGTCGTTCTTGGCGATTCCTCTTACGTTGAAACCAATATTGTCACCCGGTTCTGCAGACGGCATATTTTCGTGGTGCATTTCAATCGTTTTAACTTCACCCTGTTTGTCCGCAGGAAGGAATATTACTTTGTCTCCAACCTTAACAACTCCGGTTTCAACTCTACCAACCGGTACTGTTCCAATACCTGTTATTGAATAAACGTCCTGAACAGGAATCCTGAGAGCCTTGTTTGTCGGTTTTTCAGGTGTTTTTAGCTCATCAAGTGCCTGGAGGAGTGTTGGTCCGCTGTACCATTTGAGGTTTTCTGACTTTTTAAGTATGTTGTCGCCCTTATACCCACTTATTGGTATTATTGGGACGTTCTTGTATCCTATTGAACCAAGAAGTTTTTCAACATCTTTCTTCACTGCCTCATATCTCTCCTGGCTGTATGGAGGCTGTGTGGCATCCATCTTGTTTATGAGTATGATTATCTGCTGTACGCCAAGTGTCCTTGAAAGGAAAGCATGCTCTCTTGTCTGTGCCATTACACCGTCTCCGTCTCTTGCCGATACAACAAGCATGGCAGCATCAGCCTGACTGGTACCTGTAATCATGTTTTTTACGAAGTCCCTGTGTCCTGGTGCATCTATGAGAGTAAAGTAGTATTTGTCGGTCTCAAATTTCCTGTGAGCCAGATCAATTGTAACTCCTCTCTCCCTCTCTTCCTTGAATCGGTCCATAACCCATGCGAACTCAAAGGTTGCCTTTCCTTTTTCTTCTGCCTGTTTCTTGAATTCGTCTATAATATGGGCTGGAATTTCTCCATGCTCAAAGAGAAGTCTACCTACAAGTGTTGACTTTCCATGATCGACATGCCCTATTGTTACCAAGTTTACGTGTGGTTTCTGTTGTGCCATTTATCTTCACCTATTATTCTTATTTCTGTGCGTTAATACTCAAGATTTATTTAAACTAAATCCTGTTTATTCCTTAGGACGGAAATACATTGGAAAGTATATATGTTTTGGTGATCGGATAGAATATGTGGGTAGACCGATTTTCAGGGCAAAATTAACGGGTTTCGTAACTCTTAACTCATAAAATCATATGATTAAGCGTGGACAAACAATTTATACTTCCAAGAAATCAAATCCCATGGATACTGATGCGAAAATAAAGTATGCCCTTACTCTATCGGCGGTAGTTACAACAGTTTTTGGATACCTTGTAGTGATTCATCCTTTCTGATTTTATTAGGAGATAAGGTCTGAATGGATTTTTTAGATGAACTGAAAACGCTGAAGGAACAGGTTCTTATAGGGGATTTTTTCAAGGTTCCGGAACACTTCAACAATATAGTGATTGCAGGTATGGGAGGTTCGGGAATCGTTGGAAAACTTTTTTCGGAACTCTATCATATTAAACCAGTAATATGCCTGGATGATTACAACATTCCAGAGTTTGTGGATAAGGATACCATATTTATTGGAATAAGTTATTCTGGCAATACAGAGGAGACCATTTCTTGCACCAGTGAAGCGTTGAAAAAAGGTGCACATGTTTTCATTGTGACAGGTGGAGGTAAGCTTTCACAAATGTCTGAAAATACCATCATAATACCTTCTGGACTGCAGCCTAGGTCGGCGCTCGGCTACATGATTATGCCGCTGCTGAACACATTCCTGCACATGGTTCCTGAAAGAAGAGAAAGACTTTCCGAATTACTGGGTGCAGTCGATAACCATCACGAGGAAGCGATTGAACTGGGTAAACGTATTGCCCTCGAAAGGAAAATTCCAGTCATTTTCGGATTCTCTCCATTCAGGTATGTGGCTTACAGATGGAAGACCCAGTTTAACGAGAACTCAAAATTACTGGCAATAAGCAACTATTTTCCCGAGTTAAACCATAATGATACAATGTCTCTGAGGGATACCTACCTCAAGGACGATTTTTTCTTCATTACTTTTGGCGGTTCAACCGAAAAAATCAGCAAAAGGATCCAGGCGACCGAGAAGGTCACATCAACCCAGTTCTTTATGGTGCACCCTTTGGGTACGGATGATATTGAAAAAATGTTCTATCTGATCCATTTCGGTGATTACATGTCCTTTGAAACAGCTTTAAGCAGAGAGGTTGATCCCGGGGATGTGAGCTCAATAGAGGATTTGAAACGTCTTATAAAATAGGTTATTGACTCACTATCTGCGAAGAACCTGGTGGAAGTATTGTTTCAATCTCATCCACTCCAATTCCAATTATTTTAGAGATTTCCTTTGCTATAACATTCCTTTTAACATCCCCCGGAATAATTCTCACAATTTTCTTACCCTCCTCTTTTACCAAAACTCCAGTTGGTTCTATCACCGGTATATCAATCCCTTTGTAGTTTATGGTTGAAATCTCCAGATCCAGCGGTAGATTGAACATGTAATTTCTTTTTCCCCGTATAACCCATGATCCTGTAGATATGTATTCTCCAGATTCAGGTGTTTTGCTGACCTGGGTTGGAGTCACCCAGTACGCAGAACCGGTTCTCATTCCTGCAGCCCATGCACGTGAGAAACTCAACGCAAACGCACATGCCTCCCAAAGAGACTTTTCAGTGGGTTTAACACCATTTTCGGCTTTCACTATGGTACTTGGTGCGCCATGTATATCTGCATGGACATAGAAGTCACTGTCACCCATGTGTTTTTTTACTACTTTCTCGTTTGATTTGGCATCTTTCCCCCCTATTACGAGGAAACCGTCGGATGTGATGAACCAGTGATAAACTTCAAACCATTGCCTGCTCCTGGCCTTTTTTTTCTCTACCTTCTTCACATTCAGCATTTTTTTAGTTTCCTGAATCGCAGTAAGTGCACCCTCGATCTTTGATCGGTATTCCTTTGATCTGTCAAAGTGGTAACTGGAATTCTCTCCTGGTGATTTGTTATAGAATATCTCAACGGATTCTCCCTGCAGTTCAAGTTTAACCATCTTTTTTGCCGGATCCGAAAGATCAATTTCCATTCCTTCAATCTTCAATGGGAACTTCAGACTTTTCTCTTTTTCATAACGCCTGATCTTTCCAAGAAGGTTATTCATAAGCGGCATGTTCGATATTATAACCGTTCCTTTGTTATTCTCCTCTTCCATTATTTTCCTGAATTCTTCGATGCTCTTCTGCTGCGATTCAATCCTCCTCTCCAAAGGACTCTTTTCTTTTTCAGGCGGCTTGAAATTAGAAATATAATGAGTGATCCCTTTGTTGAAATCTTCGAAAATCATGGGTTCTTCCTGCTGGATGCTTTTCATTTTAATGGGTGAAAAGAGGCGTTTCTCCGTGTAAATATATGAATTGTTCATTGAGCTTTCCGACATGAGCGATCTGATCCCTTCCAGGATCTGGTCCGTCTGTTCTCTTGGAAAAGGAGGTACTGCGTTCTTATCCATCCCCAGTCGGAATATAAGTTCTTCCGAGTATTCACCTCCAAGGTTCATTCTTGTGGCAAGAGTCTGCACAAGAGATGCCTTGCTCTGATTTATGACATTCCAGACCTCTTCCTGTGACATATTTGATGGATCATTCTGTGATGGGGGTAAATAGACTTCGCCGACTTTCAGCTTCCTGTTTTTCCACTCCCTTGGGCTCAGTACAAACTCTATTATTCCAGAATTGGTGACAATAAGATTTCCCTCTCTGAAAAGTTCGAATATTATCTCCTGCCCTGTATGCATGGTGAGTTTCACAACCCTGTCAAAATTCAGCTGATCAACATTCACTATTCTCCTTTCCGACAGAGTTTTCCTTAAAATTAGGGAGATCTGGGAAGGAGTCTCTGGTCGTTCAGGATCGTAAAATGCCATAACCCTCGCCAGGTCTACATAGAGGGGAAATTTCCCCTCCCCCTGTCCATAAAGATTGAAGAGAAATACCTTTGGAGATATCTGATATATTTTTTTTATGAAAGACCCCCTGAGTTTCTCCATATTTATGTTTATGAAAGCATGAATGTCCAGTGAAGAGATTTTATCTATCATAAAGTATCGAACAATGATTGCAAACAAACGTTAAAAATTTGTTATGCCATAACCATACTGCATTACATGTTTGAATCTGGTATAGAAAGTGATGGCTTTATGTTCTCCGGAACTGCAGATATACAGAATAACCGAATCGTTCTGGTCCTGGAACCAGAGAAATATGCCCCCCAGATCCAAAGAATCAGGTTCGGTGATAAGATGGAGGAATGGGGTTATAAGGTTGTTACCTGCACTGTTTCCTCTTCTGAAATCGAACAGATAGGAAAATTTCAGTTTGACCAGTTATATGTTGTTCTCAACAGGATAAATTCCGGGCTGGATCCACTTAAAAAAGCAGTTGATGTTGCAATAGTGGCACTTGAAGAACTGTCCGGGCTTGCAATATCGATCTACTTTATGAATCGCAATATTTCGAGAATAATACTGCTGAACCCGTATTTCTGTTCAGGGATCTCCAATAAACTTTCCCGTGTAGAGATACCAACGGATATACTTTTTTCAGGTAATGCAGAGAGATCAGTTGCATCTTCATCCAGGAAATACCACGATCTCATATCTGGTTCAACACTTCACAATATTCCCGGACTGAAAAGAGAAGAAATTTTAACAAAGAAAACACAATTCTTTAGTTATTTAAGGTCCTTTCTGGTGGATGACCAATAAAGTACATGAAATAAAGTTGCAGTTGAGATATCGCGACATTGACAGTCTCGGCCATGTCAACAATGCTGTTTTCTTGAGTTATTTTGAAATAGGTCGGATCGGTCTGTTTCGGTTGAATTCAGAAAGTTACAGTGTTGATTCCATAGATTTCGTTATCGCTCATATTGAAATCGATTTTCTCAAGCCTCTTCATCTTTTCGATGATGTAATATTAAGAACAAGAATTGTGAAGGTAGGCAAAACAAGCTTCACTTTTGATCATGAAATCATATCAGAAAGTGATGGCGAAATTTACTGTCACGGAATTTCTGTAGCAGTTTCCATGAAGGATGGAAATAAAATACCGGTTCCTCAGTTCATCAGAGACCTGCTTATTCAGTAATTTCTGATGATTATTTCTGTATTTCACACTTTAGACATTTCCTAATATCCCGATAAAATTTCTTCAACAGTGAGGAAATCGAAAATAATGTGGATTATGTTGAATAAAATGTACTAATAAACCTTATTTAACCCTAACTCAAGCATTTTTACGTAATATGCTAAGATCAATCCCCAGGTCTGATACCAGATCTTTTACCTTCCTTGGAATCTCGCTCATGATATCCCCCTTCTCCATTCGGTACATCTTGATCCTTGACACCATCCAGCATGTTGAGAATCTGGAAGTGAAGGTACAGAGACAGAAGATTGAGGAACATGTAGGAGAAGAGCATGTGGTCATCCCCGAGGTATGATCTATCCGCCTCCAGATCATTCTTGTACACATTGAATGCGTATTCCACATATTCTCTCTGTTTATACAGGCGATATATTCTCTCAGGTTCCTCATTGAGATCTGAAAAAAGGTACAGCTTTCCAAAATTGATCTCGTTTTCATCATACTGCTTCTTGCTTCTTTTATTCTCCTCAATTCTCAGGAGAAAGTCCTTCTCGTCTTCAGATCGCAGAACAGGACCCTCATAAACTTGAACATTTCACTGCAAGATCCTCTGCTGTTCCGACACTCACCTCCTTCATGATTGTAGGCATCCCGTTGATACGTTTCTTCCGCCTCAGTACAAGGTAACGGCTCTTTCCGGACCGCTTGAATGTGTGGTATGGCATGTGATAAGTAGTGTACCCACACAATGAGAGGGATAATACATGGTAAAATTCTGTGTTTCTGGGAATATGGTATCAGGTAGGTGTAAAATCATGATAAAGTTAATATAAATACAGATGTTTAATAGAAAGACTACAAAATATTATTATAGAGTCATGATTCTTTCTATTCATGAGACACTTAACAATAATTCTCACAAGTATTGTTCTTGCCCTCATCATGCTTGTTCCTGGCGTGTCATTTGCAATGACTCCACAGCCACATCACGTGACATATGTGTTCGGTGATCAGAGGGTGGCATTCTCATCCGATCATGCTGTGATAACAATGGGAGATCATTCCTATCATGTCTCATGGACAGTCTACATGATCAACAATGCACATCTTAAAAAGATGCATCTCACAAACATATCATATGAAAGAATAGATTCAAAGTACCAGAACTCTGCCATACTGAGAGAAAACAATTCATACATAAGCCTGGCAGAGATATTCTCCTTTGGCACTGCAATGGATGCAAGCATTGCAGTGAAGAATCTCATGAAGGTAAATGAGACCTATGAGATCATGTTCCACCTGAAATCAGGGAACCATCACTCAACATTCTCCATGAACGGAAATGATCCCCAGACTGGATCAATAACCAGTGGATCAGCACTTCCCGGAACAGGGTATGCAATGATACCCTCAGGAGACTGGTCCATTAACATGGGTCATGTGAATGTGAACTGGCAGAACGAGATGTCCATATTCCATGTCGGATCTGTTGCTACAGATACTGTTTCAAGTTCAGTAAACCTTCCCTTTGGTCCTGTAACGCTCATGGGAAATGAGACATACTCCATTGATCCTGTAATAAAACCCGAAATAATCGTACACTGTGCATGCAGTGGCGGTGGTGGTGGAGGAGGTTCTGGAGGTGGATCTGGTGGAAGTGGTTCTCCCCCAGGTGGAACTACCATAACATCTGTAGCTCCCAATGTCATAACCCCGGGGAATTCAGTTGAAATAACAGCACATGCTGACAGCACAGGATCGGGAGGAGTAACGCTTTACCTGGATGTCTATAATGAAACCAGTGGGTCCTGGACCAATAACATCGGCTCAGTGTACGTTGGATCATCTACTGGCTCGGCAACAATAAAATGGACAGATGGTCAGGATGGAACCTCGTTATATGACTGGTCTGAAATTAGAGTTTATGCACACAACAGCTATGGAAATGGTGGATATTCGTACTCAAATATTTATTCGCTAACCTACTCAAAGGGCGGGAACAGCTATGTCTACAGTGATAATGGCACAAAGATAGGGGCCATGATTAATAGCATTGATCTGACTAACCCTGAGATTCTAATTACTACAAACCAAGGCCGGATATATCCAGGGTCAACATATGGAGCCATAACTTCCATATTCGCCCCTTACGGCTCTTATGGTGTCCATGCAGTTAACCAATCCATAAATTTAGCTGGAGGAAGCGCCTCCTCGGTAAATCCGGACTTCAATGTTCCTTCGGCCCCTTTCAACTCGTACTTTCAAAACTATGAAAATTCCAACAGCACCTCTCAGGCTGAAGTGTTAGGATCTATTTCAGTGGCTCTTTCAGTTGCAGCTCTAATCCCGGGGCTGGAGGCACTTGGTGGTCTTGGGGCGGTCATAGGATTCATAGCGATCCTTCCAGAGAGCAATGGGTATACCCTCAGTACAGGTTTCTATAAGGAGAATAACTTCTGGTACGAGTCATCGGCCGGAGTTACTCCATACGACGGCTATATGTGTGCAAGATTCGGATTGGATTGCCATACTCAGTACCACTTGCTGGGAACAACTTACGATACCGGTCTTGAATTCAAACCAAGCTATATTTTTACTGACTATCTTAACATGGAGTACAATGGAACAACCGGCGGGACATCATCAGACCCTTACATAGGAGTACTGCATTTCACCACATCCATGGAAATAACCGGAACCAATCTAAATACAAATGGGAATATCTACAGTACTTCAAACACTCTTCCCTTTACCATTGGGAGCGAACAGAATGAACAGTAAAAAAATGAGGGATGCGAATAAGTTAATCCTTAAATTAAGCCATGAATTAGTCCATAAAGATATGAACACCATATTTACAAAACATTTCACCATAACAGGGACACACATTTTCTGTCTTTTTAACAAAAAATTGGTTGACCTGGAGCAGAAACTTGGTGCTGGGTTATGTTTCTTTCATTTACTTTGTCAATTTGTATGTTCTGTATTAGCATTTTGCCCTAAAATAAATAAAAACGATCCCGAATGTCAGGAGGAGATATAATAAAATGAATAAGATTGAACTTACGTCCATTGCAGTAGTTGTATTACTTGTAATTTCATTTTCAACAATAACACTGGTTAGCTCTCATCAGGAACCGAAAAAACCAGAAACGTTTAATTTGCTTACTGCAGCTGATGGATACGATCCCTACACTGCCCCAAATATTACAACAATGACATTCACTTTAATTGGAGGGAAAGCTACCTTTGGAA
>JAKADT010000038.1:0-3616 GCA_021820245.1 Thermoplasmata archaeon
CCCTCCAGTGGCTTGTTCATTAATTTACGTGGTTATTGGATTCTGGAAGATCAGATGAAGAAGCGGAGCTTCATGAACAGATATCCAATAAGTGCAGCATAATCAGATATTACATCTGGAATCTCCTTTGAGGAGTGAAAAGGGTTTTTCGAGAAATTTGGTGAAATCTTGGATTGCAGGGTAGAGAATATAATAATACACAAAGACAGTTTGATCAGGCCTGGTGTCGATCTCCTCAAGCATCTTTTCCGGAAATTCGGTACATAGATCATTGTTATTTCAGGAGTAGAAGATAAGAAACTTGATTCAGAGAATGTCTTTGATGAGATAGCTTTGTTATTGCAACGCTATCGCATGAAGATGGATCCAAATGGGAAATTGACACCAATTCAGTTGGCTACGATGGCTAACCTCCCATAACAGGTATACAATGATGATAATGAAATGATCCCAAAGACGTGCCACTACTCAGAGGATCCGTGCAATCAGACCGATTATTTCCTCATACAGCATTTCATAAAAAAGAAGAGGTTGGTGTGATAAAATGATCCTGCATAATTCTTTAAAGCTCATTGTGTATATCACTTAACGGAATGTGAAAGGAATTTTCCATCTTTTATTAGAACCTTAATCTCAAGGTGGCTGTGATGGTGAAGTCATTAAATGTAAAGGTTTCCCACGGGAAAGGCAAAATAATGGAGGAGGCAGATTTCATCAGAGTTTACACCATGGAACCAAGAGAAAAAAACAAAGCCAATATTGATGTAATAAGGCAGATTTCAAGGTATTACGGAGTTTCTTCCACTAGCGTAAGAATATTATCCGGTCGGACATCCAGAAACAAGATAGTGGAAATTGATGAATGATATTTCGTAAAAATCTGATCCCAGAGAATAAAAATTCAACAAACCTTTTTATCCATTTAATTAAATAACGGGTACGTATGCATAAACTTCTTTCCCTGATAATCGTGCTTTCTTTCATACTGGTTGCATTTTCTCCGCTGTCCAGTGCGCTTATTCCGGAAGCACAGAATTCAACACACGGAACCAGTACTCCAATCAAGCATGTCATCAACATATTCCTTGAAAATCACAGCTTTGACAATATATTCGGTATCTATCCATACAACAACTACACCACAAACTCAAGTCTTTCCGAGAATCTTTCAAAACCGCTTAATTTACTGGGAAACAACACACTCCTTGGTAAGCTCAAGGAGATCCCGAACGGGGTTTTCACAACAAAGGACCCAAATGAAGGTTACATACCTTACCATATCGACTGGAACCATGGAAAGATGAACGGATTTCAAAATGGAAGCGGGGCTCAGGCACTAACATACTATTCGGCAGAACAGATGGCTCCCGAGTGGGATCTTGCCCAGCAGTATGGACTTGCTGACAACTACTATGCTCCACAGATTTCGGAAAGTTTACCAAACCATCTTTTCTATCTTGCAGGCTTCTCACCAGTGTTTAATGACTATGGCCCTCCTCCGTATGTGCCAATATCTCAGTCAATATTTGGGGAGCTTTCGGCATACAACATTTCATGGGGATTCTATATAAATAACACACATTCAACGTTCCCTGACTGGGAATATCTTTATGGGCACAATGCATATTCATCACATCTACAGAGCTGGAACAGCTTTCTGAACCAGTCAGCAAATGGTTCTCTCCCTTCTGTAAGTTATGTTTTTTCACAGGAGACTGGTGATGCCCAGGGGCCACCAGACAACATGCTGAATGGTGAGATGTGGCTCCTGTATCTCATAGACAGCATAGAAAAGAGTCCAGACTGGAACACGACTGCCATTTTCTTAACATATGACGAATTTGGAGGATACTATGATCAGGTTTCCCCACCGGTTCTCGATGGAGTACAGCTGGGATTCAGGATACCTCTTATTGTCATTTCACCTTATGCAAAAGAGGATTATATATCGCACGCGGAAATGACACACACATCCCTTCTCGCCTTTATCGATTACAACTGGAATATTCCAGCTCTGAACGCACTTGTCTCGTACTCGGACATACCTGTGGATTTCTTTGACTTCAACCAGACATATGAAAATGGAGTACTTGAGAGACTACCATTACAGTTTAATTCTTCATCGGGTTTTCCTGTTCCTGCGAGCATTCATTTCGATCCGATTACGGAAACAGCCGGATATAATTTTTCAAAGATTTTTCCCATGAAACCTCAGATCGCTTTTTCCAAACTTCCGTATAACAGAACGGGTTCATCTGATCTGAATCTTTCAGATCTGGGGTTCAAGATTTACAACAGAGTTAATTACGGTTACACTCCATTTTTTGAGAATCCTGCGTTCTATTCAATTCTTGTGCTTACCCAGATAATCATCGCAGGAGTAATTTATGCTGCAATGGGACAAAGGGGTGATTCAACTGGAAAAAAACAGTAAAGCGCGATCTGCCACATTCATGGCCCTGAGATGGATGTTTATTGTAATTCTGGTGACGGTGTTTTGCTCATCAGATCTCTTTACCATAGGGTACTCTTCAAATTTCATATATCTGATAGGCTATACCAACCAGCTAATACCGCTCTTTTCAGGGATAATAATAGGGACAGTTTTTTTCTCCTTCTCAGGTTCATTCATTGGTGCTGAAAAAACTTATTTAATGGTAACCGGAGTGGTGATTGCGGTAATTTTCCAGATTGCAGTATTCAGTATACTGATCGTATCAGACTACGTTGTTCCAAATAATCTGCTCATCATTTGCGCTTTCATGCTATGCTCAATATTCCTTCCTGCTCTTCAGTTCGGTCAGTTCATTGGGGGAGGAACTCCACGCATCAGGGGAAAAATAGCTTTTCCAGCATTTGTCTCGGTTCTCTCAATAATGATCATAGCCTACTCAGCCATAATATATGAAAAGAGTGGACAGAGCAACCTTGCGGAAATAGTCAGCGTTCTTGATTACACAGCAATTGCTCTTCTTGCAACCGTTGCAATATACATTGCTATAAGGGATGGAAAACATCATGGAACCCGGTCCCCCGTCCAGTGAATGACCATCATAAATCATATGTCATGCAGAGAAGAATTTCCATCATTCTTAAAATCCCTGGTTGCGGCATGGAGCAGTACCATTGAGATAAGGACCAGCAGTGCAAGAATAAGTGAAGTTCTGAAGGTCGTGGTGGATGTAAGAGTTAGTGAGAGGAGTGCACCACCCGCTGTACCACCAAAGAATTCACCTGTATACTGCAGTGTACTGTAGACTCCTATATTCGATCCGTATCCGCCGGGTGAGGATATCTTTGTGACAAGCGTTATGAAAACTATCTCAAACACAGCATATGCTGCGAAAAATAGTGTCAGGCCGATATAGAACAGGAAACTGTGTCCAGTGCTGACTGGAAGGTAGAAAATGAAGAAAACCGAGAGGAGGAACAGTATGAGTGTTAAAAATGAGACCTGGACCGATCTGCCTTTATCTCCAAGCCTGGAGAGAAAAAGTCCAGTGATGCCGCCTGCAACAAGTGTGGGAATAAGCACCCTGTAATAACTTGAAATTCCAAAGGTAGAGGATATGTAAAGTGGAAGGAAAAAGAACACAGCCATCACCTGGAACGATAT
>JAKADT010000038.1:3716-14672 GCA_021820245.1 Thermoplasmata archaeon
GAAAAAGTCCAGTGATGCCGCCTGCAACAAGTGTGGGAATAAGCACCCTGTAATAACTTGAAATTCCAAAGGTAGAGGATATGTAAAGTGGAAGGAAAAAGAACACAGCCATCACCTGGAACGATATTGTAAAGCCTATTCCACCCATGAGAATACTGTTTCTATTGATTCTCAGATGATGTTTTAACTCCGGGATGTGGTTATGCTCCCTTATTCTAACAAGAGGAATCAGTGATATTGTACCGAGTGTTGCGGAAAGAAGGAAAAGGAAGGAATTACCGAGAACCTGACTTATTATGGGTCCGATCAGTATCCCGAACACTGAGGCTAGACCGATTGGTATACCTATGACTGCCATTGCAAGATTCCTTTTTTGAAATGGAACGGATTCCTGGACAAAGGCCAGTCCTGTGGAACTTATTGCACCAGATCCTGAAATAAACCTTCCGGCAATGAGACCCATTATATTGAATGGAGACCAGCATAACAGGTTTCCCAATACGAAGGGTATGGTTCCAAGTGCAATGATCTTTTTTCTTCCATATCTGTCAGAAAGATAACCGAATGGTGCCTGGAATATAGCCATGGCGATTCCATAAGCACCAAGCGCCAGCCCAATCAGAAGGGGTGAGGAGGAGTAGTTTTCACCATAAAGTGTGAAAGTGGGGAGTATCAGGAAAATGCCCAGGACTCTGAGGAACTCTATGAAACTAATGGAACCCAGCAGGAGTTTCTGTCCAGAATCAAAGCTCTTCAACATTGAGATACTGTTGATGATTACGTTTCAATATACAATTTTCATGCAAGGGGATCGCAAAAAAATATATTATGGCTTAAAATGACTAACTATGGCTCTTAACACCATATATATGATACCCCACGGCGACGAGCTTATTGATACTCCAAACACGGAGAGCCTGAAATTGAGCCAGAACCTGAAGGAACTGGCTGAAAAAGACAGTTCGGAAATACTCGTTGTTCTTTCCCCTCATGGTGTAAACCTTTCCAGGAATATTGCCGTTATAAATACTGAATATTTCGAGGCAGATACCAAACTAAAGGACAAATACCTTTATTTCAGGGTAAAAAATGAGAGAAAACTTACAGAGGAGATAATAAGGTCGACAGCAGACACAACGGAGGAATTGAGGTTTGTCACATACTCTGGAGAACTCTCAACGTTTCCTCTTGATTTCGGTTCAAGCATACCACTTTACTTCTTCCGTCTGAGGAATATTGTACTTATAGGACAATCAAGGATCAATCAGAGAGACAAACTTGTAAACTTTGGAAAATCCATTTACCGGACAGTGGAAGGGTATGAGAAGAGTGTCAGTATAATAATAAGTGCAGATCAGGCGCACACACACTCCAGCAAGGGTCCATATGGGTATTCACCCAGTGCGGAAAGGTATGAGAACACTGTCAAAAACTGTTTTGAGACCGGATCTTTTCAGGAACTGTATGAAATAGATCAGGAAATTGTTGACACAGCCAAGCCCGACAGCTTCTGGAATCTCATGGTGATGAACGGAATATTGCAGGAATCAAAAAAGAAAATGCATCTTGATTATGGATATGTGGAGACTTATTTCGGGATGATGCTTGCCCATTCAACTTGAGAATTAAATTATTTTTTAAAGATATTTCACGGATTATCTTTTTTTACTGAAATAGCTGTTTATCCTCTCCATACCACCTGTGATTGTCTCGTTTGAGGCAGCGAATGATATTCTCAGGTGTTTCTCTCCCTGCATGCCGAAAGCTGATCCTGGTGTTACAACAACCCCCTCCTTATCCAGAAGTTCTAGAGACACTGTTTCAGAATCAGCAGGTCCCTCAAATTCCGGGAAGATGTAAAATGCACCTTCCGGTTTTCTCACTTTAAGCGATCCGCCTTCCGAGATCAGTCTGTAGATCAGATCTCTTCTCTCTCTGAATATCTGTGTCATTTTCTTCGGGCTCTCCTCATCCCGCAAAGCTTCCAGGGCGGCGTACTGGGCAATTGAAGATGCACAGGTTATGGTCTGCTGCTGAATCTTATTTGATGCCCTGATAATGTCGGATGGACCTGTCATGTAGCCAATTCTCCACCCGGTCATGGCATGGCTTTTAGAGAAACCGCTGACCGTAATCGTGTGATCTGCCATTTCAGGAATAGAAGCAGGTGAAAATGCTTTTCCCTCGAATATTATGTCCTCATAGATCTCATCCGAAATCAGGTAAAGATTGTTTTCAAGTATGAAATCGGAAAGTTCTCTGAGTTTTTTCTCACTGTAAACCTTCCCGGTGGGATTGGTTGGATTGCTGAATACAAGTGCCCTTGTTCTTGGGTTTAAATATTTGTTCATATCATAGAAATCAAAATCATAATTCTCATCTGTCCTGACCGGTATGACCTTACCGCCAGCCAGCCTTATTATATCCGGATAAGAGACATAGTATGGTTCAGGAAGAAGTACCTCATCGCCGGATTCAAGAATGGACATAAGTGCGAGATTTATTGAGAACTTCGTTGGTGTAACGAGTATGTCTCTGGGATCCGCTTCAATTCTGTTGAATTTTTTGAACTTCAGTGAGATCGCATCTCTGAGTTCAGGAATTCCCATTGAAGGAGTGTAATGTGTCTTTCCCTCCCTTGCCCACCTGAATCCTGCTTCAATTATATTCTCAGGGGTTGTGAAGTCGGGTTCCCCTATGCCGAAGTTGTATATTTTCCTACCATTTCTGACCATTTCCGCCGCCTTGTTGCTGGAGGCAACTGTCTTTGATTCTGATATGGCACTGAGCCTTGAAGATACCATCGTTACGAATTAATAAAGGTATTAATAAAACTTGACAGTAGAAACCGGACGAATTCAAACAGATGTGTCCTCCTCTCCCGACTTTCGCAGGAATATTCCAACTTCAAGGGTTGCTGGTGGAATCTCCATGGGTTTCAATTCCATTGGGCCAGAGGTGCACCGTCCTCCATTCTGAGCATTGGCCTTTACATGTGCAGGAATGCAAAACAACACATAATACCAGTAAATTCAATTCAGTCTCACAGCAGACTTGACAGTGTCCCTGCAACAGCATCGTGTTTTCGCGTGCTTTCGTCCCTATCCTGCGGAAGGGAAGTCAAAACTGGAAATGTTAAAAACATGGCAAAGATATTGGAAGTAAAATGATCAACAGGGAATATGCAAAACAGATCAAGAAGCTCATGCCCGTCAGGGAATTCGATCGGGACCTCAACACACCTGTATCAATGTGGAAAGAGATGGACAGGCTCAGGGGATATCCTGAACCGACAAGCGTTGTAATCTTCAGGACAAAAGGGTGCTCATGGTATAATTTCTCATCATGTTCAATGTGTGGTTACTTCAACGATGTGTCCTCCAAAATACAGGATGAAAATCTTTACAGGCAGGTTGATTATGCTTTCAGGTCGCTTGGAGAAACCAGGATATTGAAGGTATTCACATCTGGAAGTTTTCTGGACCCACTTGAAGTCCCACCTGGTGTAAGGAACTATTTCATGGACCAGGCAAAGGCCAATCTTGACAAACTCCTTGTGGAATCCAGGACAGAATATGTCAATGAAAGGAATCTTTCCGGAATTAAAAATAACGGCCTGGATATAAGGATAGCGATTGGTCTTGAAAGTTCAAATGACAGCATAATAAAGGAATCAATAAACAAGGGTTCAACTTTTGCAAAATTCTTAGAATCTGCAAGGGTGATAAAAGATCTCGATCTTGAACTGAGAACATATCTCCTCCTTAAGCCGCCATTCATATCGGAAAAAGCCTCAATAGAGGATATGATTAAATCTGTGAAGGATGTTTCAGGCATTTCTGATGATGTCTCGGTGAATCCCATGAACATACAGAAGAACACAATGGTTGAGAAGCTATGGAAAAATGGATTATACAGACCGCCAAGACTCTGGAGCATTGCCAGGATTCTTCTGGAGACAAGAAACTCCGGCACAGAGGTCATTTCGTATCCCACCGGAGGAAATAAGATAAGGGGGGCGCATAACGAAGAAGACTCTATGGAACTTCTGAACCTGATATTCAGCGCATCTCTTTCACAGGATTTCACAGAACTTGAAGCATTTTATGAAAACGCGGACAGAAGCAATTACCTGCGCGACCTCGACCTGGAGAATAACATGATCTTCCAGCAGGATCTTGACAGGCTCGTTGACAGATTGGGTTCAGCATCCATGACTGTGTGAGGAAAAACGAAACCAGTTATATCTGTTAGGCATTGAGGATTGTTGAGATTAAACGACATAGGAGAAAGGGAGATAATTGACCGGATATTCTCATCTTCAGCCATTAAACAGAAGAAAGATGATTGCGCAGTTATAAAATTCAGGAACGAAAATATACTTATCTCAACAGACAGTGTTTCTATTCCGACACATTTTTTTCCAGAGGTACAGCCTGCAACAATGGGTTCTTTTCTTGCAGCCATTAACCTCAGTGATATTGCGGCAATGGCCGGGAGGCCGGAATCTTTTCTCCTTTCTCTGCAGATACCGGGTGATTACCAGTACTCATTTCTTGAAGATTTCGTAAGGGGCCTGACAAAGACTCTGAGGGCATACGGGACAAGGCTTGATGGTGGAGATACAAAGGAGGGGAGTTATTTTGAAGCAACTGGTTTTGTAATGGGTTTTCAGAAACCGTCAGGAACACTTTCCAGATCCCGGATAAGGAAGAACCAGGTCCTGTGCACAACAAATAAAATGGGTAAATCGGCTTCAGGATACGTTTTCTACAGGTCATCATACAGGAAGGAACTGGGCCTGAAGCTCATGTATGACGTTAAGCCCAGAATAAAAGAGGCTTCCGTCATAGCAGAGTATGGTGGAAAGTTCATGATGGATCTTTCAGATGGCCTCTATTCCTCAATCAGCCAGATGAAAAAGGATTATGGAATGGGTTTCAGGATCGTGGAGGATGAGCTTCCAATGGATCCACACGTCAGCAAGGCTGCGAATCTGTCGGGGGCAACCCGTACGGACATCATGTGCAAGTTTGGAGGCGACTACGAACTGCTTTTTACAATAGACAACTCTGGCTACAGGGATTTCAGGGATGCAATGGAGTCAAACAAAATTCATGTCTCTTATATCGGTGATACATGGGCGGGAGAAAACATGATGTTTGATGGGGATAGCTGGAACATAATAGATCAGCCAGGTTACGAACATTTCTCTCCTAAACCTAAACTTGGGAGAATAGAATAAACCGGCATTTAAGCGGATTTGAACTCATTTTCTCATTTTAATCCCTGCAGGAAAAATACTTCTTCAATGAATTTTTATTAGGTTAAGGGTTAAAATGGAGTTCACAGCAAAAAAAGAGAATCTGCTTGAAACAATAGAAAAGCTGCACAGGGAGAGAATTGGCATAATGGAGATGAGGAAAAACAGTCCTGATCTTTACGACTATTACCAGGAATGGCTCACGAGGATGGAACGGAAATTCATGATGAAATATCTCAGGAAATATGGCAGGGGAAGCGCAGTTAAAAGACTGATCCATTTCTGACTTCTTTTTAAAAAAATCCATACTTAAAAATATTAAATGTAAACAGGTTGTTTCCAATAAACAATATATATAAACTGTACCTTAGGGGAAATTAAAGTATGGTAACATGACTCGAAATATATACAAACCGATTGATCCAAACAAATCATATTTTGCCATAACGGAAGAAGTTCTTCATGAATGGAAATCCGAGAACCTTATTGAAAATGCATTGAATACTCATAAGGGCAGCAAAAGTTTCATATTTCTTGAAGGACCTCCAACGGCCAATGGACGACCTCATGCCGGACATGCCATGACCAGGACAGTCAAAGATACTGTGTTGAGGTACAAATTCATGGATGGCTACAACATAATCAGGAGGAATGCCGGCTGGGACTGCCATGGACTTCCGGTTGAGCTGGAGGCGGAAAAGCATTTTGGGTTCAAGACAAAGAAGCAGATTGAGGATTTTGGCATAGGAAAGTTCAACGAATACTGTCGGGAAAGCATATTCAGGTACATCGAGGAATGGACCCAGGTTGATGATCTCCTGGGATTCTGGATCGACCACGAAAATGCCTATGTTACATTGAGAAACGACTATATCGAAAGTGAATGGTGGGCATTGAAGTCCATGTTCGAAAAAGGTCTGCTCGTAAAGGATTACAAGATAGTTCCTTACTGCCCAAGATGTGAAACTTCACTCAGTTCCCATGAGGTTTCCCAGGGATATGAGGAGGTAAGGGACCCTTCTGTTTATGTAAAGTTTAGAGAATCTGGCTTCACCAACCGTTTCTTCCTTGCATGGACAACCACGCCCTGGACGCTACCATCCAACGAGTTTCTTGCCGTTAATCCTGATTTTGAATACTCTCTTGTTGAATTTGAGGGAAACCAGTATTATGTCGCTACAAAACTGGTGGAGAAGGTCTTCGGGAAATCGGCAAAGATCATTGGAACATTCAAAGGTTCTGAGCTGGAGGGACGTCAGTACTGCCAGATCATGGATTTCCTGGGTAAACCTGAAGGCACCATGTTCGTTGTGACAGGAAACCATGTGACGCTTGACGACGGAACAGGAATAGTGCATACTTCTCCCGCATTCGGTGCCGATGACTTTGAGATAGGCAAAAATCATAATGTTCAAATATTGAATCCTGTGAACCAGCAGGGGAGATTTTCATGGCCGGGAATGCCATGGGACGGCATGTTTGTAAAGGATGCAGATGTCGAGATAATGAAGTACCTTAAGGGAAAAGGGCTTATTCTGAAAAATGAGAAGATACTTCATACATACCCTTTCTGCTACAGATGTGGGTCCCCTCTCCTTTACTACCCTCTTGACACCTGGTTCATACGGGTGTCGACCATAAGGGAGAGCCTCATGAACAACAACCAGAAAATAAACTGGATTCCTCCTTTTCTCAAGGATGGTAGATTTGGAAACTTCCTTGCGGAGGCAAAGGACTGGGCTCTTAGTAGAAACCGTTACTGGGGCACGCCACTTCCCATATGGATATGTCCAGAGGGACACAAGTTCGCGGTGGGAAGCAGGGACGACATCCTGAAGATGGGTGGAAAAGTACCCACGGACTTCCACAGGCCTTTCATAGATGAAGTGGTACTGAAATGCGGTGAATGCGGTGCAGAAATGAAGCGTGAACCTTATGTTATAGACACATGGTTCGATTCTGGAAGTGCTCCATATGCTGCAGAGCACTACCCATTCAATCAGGAATTCGTTCCGGAAACTTCAGTTCCTGTTGACTTCATAACCGAAGCCATTGATCAGACAAGGGGCTGGTTCTACACAATGCATGTAATATCCTCGCTTCTATTTGAGAAAAATGCTTATAAAAACGCCTTCACCATAGATTTCATCCTGGATGAGCAGGGAAGGAAAATGAGCAAGAGCAAGGGGAATTCCGTATACGCTCTCGATCTTGTGACCGAGTTTGGAGCAGATCCAG
Organism: Thermoplasmata archaeon; assembly: GCA_021820245.1. Classification (GTDB taxonomy): domain Archaea; phylum Thermoplasmatota; class Thermoplasmata; order Thermoplasmatales; family Thermoplasmataceae; genus Oxyplasma. Next base: position 11,218 of record JAKADT010000038.1, read on the forward strand.
CCAGGCTTTTCTTCTTCCAGGGGGCACCATGGAAACCAAAAATGCTTGATAAAAAATTCATAAGGGATACCTCCAGAAAGATTTTGGGGACCCTTTCGAACATATACTCATTCTTTGCATCGAATGCAAACCTGGATGGATACAGATATACCGGACTCCTGAGATCAGATAATATGCTGGATCTGTGGCTTCTCTCAAGGGTCAATTCCACAGTTGAATCCGTGAGGAAGAACATGGACAACTTTGACATTCACCTGGCTCTTCATGATATAGAAGAACTGATAGACCGTTTCTCCAATTTTTACCTGAGGCTTTCAAGGAAGAGATTTTGGTCTGAGGATTTTAACCAGGAGAAAAAAGCTGCATATTCCACCCTTGTATACTCACTTGATACGATTCTGAAAATGCTTGCTCCGGTGGCTCCATTTTATTCAGATTACCTGTACAGAAAAATATGGGACTTAAAGGAAAGCATACATTTCCAGAAGTATCCTGAACCAGATGTGTCACTAATCAAGAAGGATCTTGAAAGTTCTCTTGAAAATGCATATGTTTCCCTGGAACTTCTGAGAAGGGTGAGACAGGAGAGCAACATAAAGAACAGGCAGCCCCTGAAGGAGGTCCTCATAAGCACACCGGAAGGCATGGACAGGGCTCTACTGGAGATACTGGAACCTGAGATGAATGCAAGAGATCTGAAAATAATAGGTGAGAGTGAAAAACCCATTGATACGAAACTTACCCTTGTTCTCCAGAAAGCCGCCCCGATTTTGAGAGGAAAGACGAATCGTGTAAAGGAGATCGTGGAGAACGACGGAAGCCTTATTGAGACTTTCCTGAAGGATGGAAAGGTAATGGTTGAAGGGGAGATGTTAAACGAGGAGCTCCTGAAAATTATAAAAACACCAAAAGAGGGCTATGCATACACCAGGGACGACAAATCCGGCATGGAGGTATTCATAAACCTTGAAATGGATGAAGAGCTTGAAGCGGAAGGTTTTGCACGAGAAATAATAAGAAGAATACAGGTAATGCGAAAGGAAGCAAATCTTCCCTACGATGCAAGAATTGAAACTGTAATATCAGATGGGGAGAAACAGGAAAAGAGCCTGAAATATTTCAGGGGCATGATCGAAAATGAAACTCTTTCATCAAGCATAAAGACCAGTAAAATTGACAATGGTAAGGAATGGGACATAGATGGGGATCAGGTCAGGATATCAATCAGGACAATCTGAAGGAGCACTGTAAACTATGACAAGAGCATTTGTGGTGGGAAGATTCCAGCCATTCCATAATGGTCATCTCGAGGTTATAAGATCCATACTGAAGGAAAACTCATCTGTCATCATTGGTATTGGGAGTGCCCAGTATTCACACACACTGAAAGATCCTTTCACTGCCGGTGAAAGACATCTGATGATATCAACAACCCTTGAGAAAGAAAGCATCTACGACTATTATCTTGTGCCTATTGAGGATGTCAATTCAAATCCATTATGGGTTGCACACGTAGAATCACTCACACCAAGATTCAACCGGGTTTACACCAACAACTCTCTTGTCAGGAGATTATTCCTTGAAAAAGGTTACGAAGTCACGTCCATGGGCCTTATAAACAGGGACTTCTGGTCTGGAACAAGGATCAGGGAAAAAATGATAGAAGGCAAAGACTGGAAAAAGGATGTACCTGAAAGTGTGTCAGAAATAATAAACGAGATCGACGGAGTCAACAGGATCCGTGATCTTGCCAAAACAGACGAGGATGCATGAACTATCTGGAATATATCATCTCCTCGATGACTGCCTGATCCTGCAATATGTGATCTATTATGCAGTATTCATCGGGCTGATGGGCAACCTCTTTAACAGTGGTGCTCCATACTGCAGCATCCATCCCCTTTCTCCTGAAGAAAGCTGCGCAGGTTCCGCCCCCAATTCCCACGACCCTCGGTTCCTTGCCCTTGACCTTCCTCAATGCGGCTTTAAGCTCTTTAACCACAGGTGAGTTTTCGTCCGTTGGCATAGGAGCCTGCTCTTTCTGGAAAAGTGAGTATGACACTCTTGCGCTACTCTTCTTATGGAAATCCTTTATGAGGTTGTCTATGTCGTCCATGACAAAATCAAGATCATATTTTGGAAGAATCCTGCAATCCATATACTGAATCTCAACACCAGGAATTGTGTTCACATTGTCAACATTTTTTTCATGCTTGGTGGGTTCGAATGTGGAATATGGTGGATCAAATATTTCTGAGGTTTCAGCATATCTTTCGTGAAGCATTTTATCCAGCTCCAGAATGAACTTCATGGTTTCCCGATTTGCATTTATTGCCTCTGAAGGCATACTTGCATGATACTGCTTTCCTGTTATCTTGAATTTGATCCAGAGTATGCTCTTTTCTGCAATTTCTATTTCCAGTCCATCTTCAGTTCCTGCATCAGGAACCAGGAAGAGATCATTCTTTCCGAATATCTCCTTTTCCAGAAGAAAGCTGATTCCATACTTGCTTCCAACTTCCTCATCAGCCACAAAAGCAAGTCCAAGATTGTACTTCAGTTTCTCCCTTTCGAGATTCTTTAAAAGAAGCATTGAAAGAAGGACAGCCTGCCCATCGTCAGAAGAACCTCTCCCGTAGATTCTGTTGCCCTCAACTGTGGCTTCAAATGGTTTGTGCTTCCACAGGTCAATCTCCCCTACAGGAACGGTGTCTATGTGTGATATTATCCAGAGTGTCTTTTCTCTGTTTCCAACTTTGAGAATGACACTTGGCCTGACTGCTCCGTTTTTATCGGTTATTTCATATCTTTTGTAATCGGGATGACCCAATTCCTCAAGAATTTTACATATTTCATCTGCCCTTTTGGATTCTCCTTCCCCACCGGATTCCGGAGAAATAGATTTAATGGGGATTAACCTCTTCGCGTTTTCTATTATGAATTCCCTATCAACAGTTTTTTCTTCTGTGTTATACATGAACAATGATGTTATGGTAAAAGAATAATGTATCGATTTTGTGTGTCATGTTAACTCGCCTTCCGCATCCCATATTCTATGAAAATATAATATACCGCTAGCAATTTACGGTTTGATATTATGGGAGATAAATTGGCAGAGGTAGAAATTTCCAAAGACGGGGAGATGTATTACGCTAAGATTTTTTTGCCAACCGGAGAAGTTCTTACACTGGAAAATGAAGATTTTGAGGAAGTTCTTGAACAGGTTGCTAACGATCTCCAGGATAGATTTAGCTCCTAGGCGGGGATGGCCCAGCGGTACGGCGGCAGCCTGCTAAGCTGTTTCTCAATGAGAGCGAGGGTTCGAATCCCTCTCCCCGCGTACCTATAAAAGTCAAAATTGGTTCAACGCTGAATGTTTTGCTTTCACGTTTCATTTATATATAGAGTGTTCAGTCTTTGGAGTATATTAATCGCTTAGTAAAAATAAACTCTTA
>JAKADT010000039.1 GCA_021820245.1 Thermoplasmata archaeon
AATGGGGCTGACCGGGTTTGAACCGGTGACCTCCCGGTTATCAGCCGGGTGCTCAAACCATGCTAAGCTACAGCCCCCCACCATAAATGGATTTCCATAAATTATTGCGCTAATAATAAACATTTCGCACTGTAGTAGCTTTTTTGGAAGAAATCAAGGTGTTCAGGTGAAGTTCATTTCAGACAGGTCACTGCAGACAGCACAAACCTCATTCGCAGTTGGAGACCCACAAATTCTGCATTTCCCAAGTTCCTCATGCTTCACCGAATCAGCAAGAACAGGTTTCAGCTCATCGTGGAATCTGACAAGCGCATGTCTGGATCCAGGGGTGCTTTCCTCAAGTTCAGCTATTATGTGGCGAAATTTATTCCGCTGTGCCCTTTCGTAGAAGGGACACCACCCGGAATCGAACTTTATACCATTAACAACTGCATACAGCATAACTTCATTTTCAGGGATCTTTCTAAGTGGCAATATTCTCGGCACCAGGGTGTCCCTGATTAGATCATGGGGGGCCATTCTTGCGAGCCTCTTCAGATCGCCCTTTACCACATTCATAAGTATTGACTGGGCGTAATCATCGAGGTTTATTCCCAGGGCCACATAGTCCGAAAAATTCAACTTTGATATCTTGTTCATCAGATTTCTCCTCATTGGACCACAGTGAGAGCATGGAATTGTGTTGGTCCTGTCATCCGCTACAATGTCTTCAAGCCTCTTTCCATAGCTCTCTGAGAAAGAGATTATATGGTGTTCCAGTCCAAGGTCATGACACAGTTCCCTGGCCTTTTCAATACCAGAATCTCTGTAACCGGATATACCCTCGTCAACTGTGAACGGCATAAGTTTTATTTTCCTATCTTTTCCGAATATCTTATTCAGAAGGTAGAGTGTTACTGAACTGTCCTTTCCCCCGGATATTGCAACCGATATAACTAAAGGCTTCCCATTGCGTTTTAACTGGTTTCGGATCTCTTTCTTAACCCTCTTTTCCACAAACTGGTTAAAATGCGTTCTACAAAGGCTGGAGCTATTGTATCGGACCTCGTATATTGCCTTTTCACTGCATCTTGAACACTGCATGTATTTATTACCCTGTATTTATTGCGTATTTTGATCACATATTAAAACAAAGCTTAAAATGTCCGGTGGTGGATTGGTATGAAAATAAGTTGGGAATCTGATGACTTTAAGGAAAAAAAGTACGATATTATACTCATGGGTGTGTTCGAGAAAGAGTCTTCCAAAATTAAATCACGTATACTCAAGAGTTACAGTTTTAACAAATATGCAGAGACTCTGAAATTCAACTCAGAAAATAAACAGATGGCATTTGTTCACGGAGAAAAAGACTCACCTCACCTTTTCATCATTGGCCTCGGGGACAGGGAAACATTCAATGACGAAATGATGAGAATAAGGTTTTCCCAGGCAATTTCTAAAATAAAGAAGATGCGTATGTCCTCCATACTGGTAATTCCACCAGAAAAAGCTGATCCTGAACATGAGGCTTACGAACTATCATATCTAGCGGTGATGACAGATTATGATTTCAATAGATTCAAATCAGAGAAAATCAATGGCATAGAGAAAGTTGGAATATACAGTGCAACTGACATTTCGGAAAATATAAAACTAGCCCGGATTGTTGGCGATGCAACCAATCTGACCAAGGATCTTGGGAACCTTCCCTCATCAATCGGTACGCCAACTCATTTCGAAACAGTTGCCAAAGGGTTCCGCGGAATAGACGTGAAGGTTTTGGGCAGGGAAGATTTTATTAAACTGGGTATGGGTGGTATTGAGGCAGTATCAAGATCTGCCAGAGAGCCGGCAAGAATGATCATAATGGAATACAAAGGGTCAGATCAGCCCCCTATTCTCATTGTTGGCAAAGGCATCACATTTGACAGTGGAGGAATATCCATTAAATCATCAGAAGGGCTGGAAGAAATGAAATTTGACAAATGTGGTGCGTCGGCAGTTCTCGGTTCGATGTACGCCATATCTGAAGCAGGATTGAAGGTGCACGTTGTGGGCATAACCCCGCTGACAGAGAACCTGCCCGGGGGAAATGCATACAAGCCAGGAGATATTCTCACGCACTATAACGGCGTAACTTCGGAGGTTATCTCCACTGACGCGGAAGGCAGACTGGTACTGGCGGATGCACTTTCGTACGGGGTGAAGAACTATGATCCATCTGCGGTGATCGATCTTGCAACCTTAACGGGGGCATGTATTGTGGCTCTTGGAAACAACATCGCAGGATCAATGACAAACAGTATTGAACTGCAACAGAAAATACTTGATGCATCGAAGAAGACGTGGGAAAAGGTCTGGCCGCTCCCGCTTGATGACGATTTCAAGGAGCAGATAAAGAGCGACGTTGCAGATATAAAAAACACCGGTGGAAGACCAGGTGGAGCAGAAACTGCAGGAGCATTTCTGAGCAATTTCATTGAAAACAAACCGTGGGTACACCTTGACATTGCCGGAACAGCATGGACACAGGCAAAAACCATGAGGAAAAGCTACATATCCAAAGGTGCAACGGGTTTTGGCACCAGGCTGCTTTTTGAGTACCTGAAGTCATGCGAAAAAAAGGACCATTCAGTCAAGAAGTGAATAGGTCAACTTTTTCCCTTCCTTGATGTATTTTGTAATGGCAATACCGAGATCGCTGGACATCTTTATTCTTATTATCCCCTTTGACGAGCTTCTTGCCTGAAGGATCAGTATGTTATCGGCGTATATCCGTACATTTTCGTTCCTGTGCTGCACATCAAAATATATAATTTTATTCTTGATCTCAGGAATAATTTCTATTCTGCCGTCATCCTCTTCCGAAAAAGCAGTGGGTTCAACATCAAGTTTGATCCCCAGTTTCTTCTCCAGCTCAGAGATATTGACTCCTTTCTTTCCTATGAGTCTTGGAACATACTTCTCATCGACTTTAACCAGAGCTCTATTGTCATCCTTTAAGATGACATTGACGTTTGAAGTGCCAAGGAACTCCCTGATCTTTTCGGTAATACGTTCAAGAGCCATTGCCTCAATGGGTTTCTTTTCGCGTTTTTTGGATACAGGAACAACCACGATCTGGTCACCGAAAGTGTATATCTCATAAACAGGAACCGCGGTGAAGAAATCCTTAACAACTATTACAGGCCTTGACAGATCCTCCTGCGTCATTCCACTTGGGACCTTCACCACATATTCAGTTACGAGAACCTTTGAAATGAATCCCTTCTCTATGAAAACTATTGTGTCAATTATCTGCGGAATAAGTCCCAGTTCAACTCTCCCTATGAATCTCTGAAGTGCATCTATGGGCCTGGTGGCATGTACAACACCAATCATCCCCACACCTGCAAGCCTCAGGTCAGAATAAATCCTGAAATCGGCTGTGACTCTCATCTCATCGAAAACGGTATAGTCTTCCCTCACAAGAAGCAGTATATCTCCAGTTTTCTCCATTGATCCTTCCAGCTCAGTATACTGTGTTATATCCTTCTTAACCTGAAGATCCCTTGGTTTCTCCATGGTCTTGACAATCTTCATCTGATCGCTCAGGTGTTCAGCAAGAGCCTGAACAAAGGTACTCTTTCCGGCACCAGGCGCACCAGCAATGATTATTCCGTTTGCCTGGGTTTCAAGCCTGCTTATGAGTTCAGCGCTCAACTTATAATCCTCGATCTTGAGCTTGACAATTGGCCTGACTGCTGTGATCTCTATATCATCTGAAAATGGTGGTCTGGTTATGACAATTCTGATATCTCTCAACTGTATGACAGTTGCACCGTAGGAATCCATCTCAATGAATGATTTTTCATCCAGCTTTCCCCTCTTTACAATATCATTTGCAATGTTCTCAACCATTAAGTAAGAAAGAGCCTCGGCATGTCTCTCAATTCTGACATCACCCGGAACTCCCTTTTTCATGAAAGGTTTCTGGCCGGCCTTGAGGTGTACAGAAGTGGTGGTTTCGTCAAAAAACTCTTCAATGCTCCTCATGACCTTTTTCGGGTGCTCCAGGAATTCCACTGTTATGCCTTTTATGAGCGCAAGATCTCTCTGGATGTTATCTCCGGTGACAAGCGTTGCTCCCGTCTCTGCAGCTGTGGATCTTATTATCTCATCTATCTCCCCCATTTTTGCCCTTTCTATCTGCCAGTCAGAGGGTCTCCGTCCATAGACTTCAAGATATATGCTGTTTGAATCTGCCATTTTTCTAAGGTTCTTCAGTTCCTGCAATGCGGCAAAACCTATGGATCTACCCTGGTTTGCCTGATGCTCCACCTCGGCAAGCATGGCCTCGGCCAGAATTACCTTTGCACCATCTTTCTTTTTTATAAAGCTGCTGAACCTGCCATCTACTATAACGGAAGTATCCGGAACGTAATCCACGGAAAGTAAATACCCTTTATTATATAATCGCTTTGCATTGTGGAAAAGGTGCGGGAAATATGAATCAGAAATCTTTGTGTGGATCCGTTCATGAGAGCAAACTTGATTCAATCATAGAATCGTTGAGGAATGATCTGAGCACACTACCATCAGATGACAGTGCACTTGCATATTCCGGAGGACTGGATTCAACAATACTGATGGCTCTTTCAGATTTCAGGTTTCCTGCTTACACCGTGGGGTTTTCCGATTCTAAAGATATTGCCAGTTCCAGGAGGATGTCAGATCTTATGGGCTTCAAGGTGAATGAAATTGTTCTGGATCACATGAACACCAGTGATCTGTTCATGGAGATAAGGAAAGTGGACCCGGAAATTGATACCAGGGATATTGGTTATGAGGCAGTTCTTCTTTCGGTACTGAAGAGCGCGGATCAAAAATATATCGTGACAGGGCAGGGTGCAGATGAGTTTTTTTACGGATACCAGAAATATGAAAGGGATCCGGGTCTATCAAACATGCCAGATATTGAAAAACTGAAGAACATCACGGCACCAAGGGAGAATAGACTTTCAGATTCATATGGGAAGAAGATTGTGGTTCCATATATGAATCAGGATGTTATTGATATTGCCCTGAACATTCCAAGAGATTCTCATATAAATAAAGATGGCAGGAAGATAATATTAAGATCCATAGCAAAGAGACTTGGACTTCCGGATGAAGTTGTAAATTTGAGAAAAACTGCAGCACAGTACGGTTCCGGATTACAGAAGGTTGTAAGGAAAACATCAGGATCTTGAATGTCTTAATACCGTATTCCAGAATTACGTATACATTATATACTCCTTTAAAATTTACCATTGGATTTGACTAGAATATAGTGGTAGGATGACTTTTATAGGGATAATAGGCGGTAGTGGTTTGTATAACCTGCTGTCCAATCAAAAATCAATGGAAATTGAAACACCTTTTGGAAAACCATCAGGCAAGATCGAGATAGGGAAGATCAACGGTGTTGAAGTGGCCTTTATACCGAGGCATGGAAAGAACCACACCATACCGCCTCACATGGTTAATTACAGGGCAAATATATGGGCCCTGAACAGTATAGGCGTTAAAAGGATCATTGCCATAAACGCAGTAGGTTCACTTAAGGAAGAGATGAAACCCGGGGACATTGTTATCCCGGATCAGTTCATAGATTACACAAGACGAAGAGAACTTACCTTTTATGACGGTCCGGAGGTTTACCATATCTCCATGGCTGATCCATTCTGTCCTCATATGGCCAGTGTGTTTAAAGAACAGGCAAAGAAAGACGGCATAAACTGTCATGGTTCAGGTACCTATGCGGTGGTGGAAGGACCAAGGTTCTCCACGAGATCAGAATCAAATATGTTCAGGCAGTATTCAGACATTATAGGCATGACACTTGTTCCGGAGATTAATCTTGCGGACGAGATGGCAATGTGTTATTCCGTTATAGCATCCGTTACAGATTACGACGTATGGGCTGATAAGCCTGTTGACGCGTTCGAGGTAATGGAGACAATGAAGCATAACGAAGTCAAGGTCACCAAACTATTAACAGAATCCCTCCCGAAAATAAACGGCGAGAGAAACTGTGAATGTTCTAGACGATTAGAAAATGCAAAAGCGTGAGGAAAAAATGAAAGTAAAATTTTTAGGCGGTGCAGAAGAAGTAGGCAGATTGGGCATAAAGATGGAGTTCAAGACAGAGAAGATTCTTGTGGATTACGGTGTAATCCCTGAGAAACCTCCAGAATACCCCCTGCCTCCTGAGAAAGTAAGCAGCATATTTGTGACACATTCGCATCTGGATCACATAGGAGCCCTTCCCGTATATTACGAAAAGGACAAACCTGATCTGTATGCAACTGCCATGACGGCAAACAGCATGAAGCCACTGTTGAACGATTCCATAAAGATCATGGGTCTTGAGGGCTATCCCGCAAGATTTAACAGGGATGACGTGGATTCACTCTATGGTTCATTTGTAAATTCAACATATGGCCAGAGTTTCAACGTAGGGGAGCTCACTGTTACACCGTATTCGGCTGGACATATACCCGGTTCAACAATGTGGAGATTTGAGAACGGAAAATCAGTGATGGTTACCGGCGATCTCTACACGAGGGACACAAAACTGCTGACGGGTGCTAAACCCATGAAAACAGATATCCTGATCATGGAGAGCACCTATGCAGGGAAGTTCCATGAAGACAGGGAGCAGGTTAAGGCAAGGCTCAGGAGTCATATCAAGGAAGTTGTAGATAACCATGGAAAGGTAATTCTACCATCATTTGCAGTTGGCAGAACACAGGAACTCATGATGACACTTTCCGAAATGGACTTAAACATATTCGTGGATGGAATGGGAAACGGCATAACCGGGATTTATCTCAACACTCCGGGTTTCCTGAGATCCATGAAAGATTTCAGGAAATCTGTGGGAAGGGTAAGGCAGGTACGTGGAAATGGCATGAGGCAGAGGATAGTGGACGAGGCCGATGTCATCATAACAACATCAGGAATGCTTGATGGGGGACCTGTTTTATACTACATACAGGAGCTCATGAATGATCCAAAGAGCGCAATATTCCTTACAGGTTACCAGGTAGAGGGAACAAATGGGAGATCTCTCATGGAAAACGGGACCATAAACATAGCAGGTGCAACTGTAAAACCGGAGATGAAGCTTGAGTTCTTTGATATGTCTGCTCATGCAGGCCACGACGATCTCCTTCAGTTCGTTAAAGAGGTTGATCCTGAGAAAATAATACTGTGCCATGGAGAGGAGAGGGAAAAACTGGCGAAAGATCTTACAGAATACGATGTAGTTCTTCCATTCAACGGAAAAGAGTTCGAGGTAAACTGAAGGAAGAACCTGTAAAAATTACATATATATCTTTCCATTAACCAGTTGTGCCAGATCTCCTAACACTGAAAAATGTACGGATGGAATATCCAATGGGCAAAACAAGGCTCATATCCATAGACGACGTCTCTTTTTCAGTGGATAGGAATGAATTTGTATCAATAATAGGTCCATCGGGCTGCGGCAAATCAACTATTCTGAAGATGGTGCTTGGCCTGGTTGAACCCACATCAGGTTCGATTCTCATAAACGGAGAGCCCATAGGCAACAACCGTTCCAGAATATCGGTTGTATTCCAGAATCCTGCTCTTTTCCCATGGCTTGATATTCTTCAGAATGTGGAAGCTGTAATCGAACCCTTAGAGAGGGATAAGAAGGTCAGGAAGGAAACAGCCCTTAAATTCATAAAAATGGTTGGAATAGATGGATTCGAAAAGGCTTACCCCAGGGAACTTTCCGGAGGGATGAAACAGAGGGCCTCAATAGCAAGAGCACTTTCAACATCCCCTGACATCCTGTTGCTTGACGAACCATTCGTGGGGCTTGACGTATTTGCCGCACAGGCCATAAGGGAAGAACTTCTGGATCTCTGGGAGTCTCCGGAACTTCCTCCACACACTGTCTTAATGGTCACGCACAACGTTGATGAGGCAGTTCAGATGAGTGATCGCATAATTATCCTGAGCAGGCGCCCAAGCAGGGTCATAGAGTCAAAGAAGATAGATCTTCCAAGACCTAGGAACACAAGAAGCGAGGAATTCTACAGAACTGTTGACAATGTCCTCACAATAATGTCCTCATGATCCACTATGATCTTATTTCAATCCGAGCAGTGCAAGTGCATTTATGAAATACTGCACGGCAAAACCAGCAACAAGTACACCAAAAATTCTGGTGATGACTTTCATGACTTTATCGCCAAATATCCTGTTGATACGGTTGGAAAAGAAGAAGAAAACGTATACCACAAGAAAAAGGACCACAATGGATATGAGCGTCATGACCTTTGTCAGGATACTCCCTTCCATGAGTATAATAACAAGGGATATGGCTCCGGGACCTGCCAGCAGGGGTGTAGCAAGTGGCACTATACCCACGTCGGTTGCTGTGGATCTACCGCCGGAAGAAGGTGGCTTGTCTCCCTGCCGTACCATTTCAATTCCCATTATGAGAAGGATAAGGCCTCCTGCAATTTCAAGGGCAGGTATGGATATTCCGAAGAACAGTATGATGAAGTTTCCCACAAGTGCGAAAAAGATCAGGATTATTCCGCCGTAAATGACTGCATCTGCAGTTATGGTCTTCTTGGCTCTGGCATCCATTCCAGATGTGAGGGACATGAATAGAACCATGCTGCTGAATGGGTCTATGACCACAAATAGTGGTATGAATACCTTCAGGAACTCAATCAAAATTGCCAAATCCAAGGGTCATAACATCCACATATATCTAAAATACGGAATTGCAATTTTCTGAAAGCATTTTTAAGCAGATTCCATTAACCTGAAACATGAGAGTTCTTATTATGGGCATTGATGGTTATATAGGGTGGCCGCTTTCACTGCGCCTCTTGAGGGAAGGTCATGAGGTGACAGGTATGGATAACTTTTATACGAGGAAGCGTGTGAGGGAGGTCAACTCCGACTCCGCGCTTCCCATAGGCTCGATGAAAAAAAGAATCTCTGATGCATCCAGCTCCGGACTGGGTGAAATAAAGTTCTTCAGGGGCGACGTTAGTAATTCTGAGAAACTGCATGAAGTGATAAAGGCAACTGAACCGGAAGCAGTGGTGCATCTGGCGGAGCAGAGATCCGCCCCATATTCGATGCTGGGACTTAAACAGGCAAAGGAGACCATGGTGAAGAACATAGTAAGCACAATAAACCTTGTCTACGAGGTCAAGGACCAGGTTCCTGACTGCCATATACTGAAACTTGGGACCATGGGTGAATACGGTACCCCGAACATTGACATTCCGGAAGGTTTTTTCGACATTGAGTACAGGGGAAGAAAAGATCATCTGCCGTTTCCAAAAAATGCAGGTTCATGGTATCACTGGACCAAGGTGCATGATTCCAACAACCTCATGTTTGCCAACCGTGTGTGGAATATCTCTGTTACAGACGTTATGCAGGGAGTTGTTTACGGAACGAGAACGGAGGAGATTTCGGATCCGGATCTATATACGAGATTTGATACGGACGAGGTTTGGGGCACAGCCCTTAACAGATTCTGTGCTCAGGCAGTTGCTGGACTTCCAATAACACCTTACGGAAAGGGAAACCAGGCAAGAGGTTTCCTCTCCCTGGAGGACAGTGTATCATGTCTTGCTCTGGGAATCAGTAAACCTCCCAAAAAAGGCGAATACAGGGTCTATAACCAGTTTGACGAATATTACACAGTAAACCACCTTGCCAAAACCGTCCAGGAGGTATATGGAGAAGAGACAGGAAAAATTGCAGAGATAAAGCATGTTGAGAATCCACGGGTGGAGATGGAAGATCACTATTATAACCCGGAAAACCAGAAACTGAAGGATCTGGGGTATAGAAGAAAGAGGGAACTCAGGCAGGAGATATCAATAATTCTGGAAGATCTATCCAGATACAGGGACAGGATACTGAAGCACAGGGATTCAATAATGCCCAGAACCCTATGGAAGGCATAGAGGATCTATCTGTGTGACTTTGAATATTCAAGTGATCTTCCAAGCACATCAATATAGCTTTCCGACACCCCAACGCTTATCCATTTTGACCTGTCAATCCTGTATCCATAGGTGCGGATTCCATCCATAATGCTCCTGTTTATGGCTGGTGTGATCTCAATATTTGATCCTGTTCTTTCAATCCGTGTCATCACGTCCCAGTTCAGGTAATAAAAGGCACAGAGTGCAAGATTGGAAGGGGGACTTTTTGATTTTTCAACAACAGATCTCACCTCAATGAGGTCCCCGGAAACAGTATACTCTGCTGTTCCGTATTTTTGTGGTTCCGTAACCTCCATGAGGCAGAGGTGGTTTGAAGAAGGGTCGCTGGATGCTCTTTCAACAAAAATATCGAGGAAATCCTGGTCAAGTATGAGCCCATCACCTGCATTCAGGAAGAAAGGCTCTTCATCCATGATATTCGCGGCTCTTGCAACCGCATCACCAAACCCTGCCCTGTTCTCCTGGTATACGAATTCAACATTGCTGAATTCTGAGGATATGTAATTTTCAGTAAAATTGTCACCAGGATCCAGGACCACTATGAACTGAGATAATCCAGAATTCATAAGGTGCGTTATTATACAGTCAATAATGGGTCTCAGGACGATTCTTCCATCACGGAGATCATAAACAGGAAGCATCTCCTTCCTGAACTTTCCGTCCAGCCCCGATCTTTTACCCATTCCGGCCGCAGTTATGATACACCTGGTCACAGACCCAGATTACCTGAAGGTTAATTATTTTCTTTATTCATTTCCAGAGTGCGAAATCAATATATCCACTCTGTTGGATTACTGGACATGGGTAAACCATCTCTGGACTTTTTTACCATGGACGATTTTGATCTGGAAGGGAAGACTGTATACCTCAGGCTGGACATAAACTCCCCAATAAACCCCATCACAAATGAGATAATAGGTGTCTCCAGGTTTCTTTCACACACTGAGACAATCAGCATGCTCAGGCATTCAAAAGTTGTGCTTATCGGTCACCAGAGCAGGCCTGGAAAGGACGATTTTACCTCCATGGAGGATCATTCCAGACAGCTTCAGAGGATCATAGGAAGAAAGATCACCTTCGTGGATGAAATGTTTAGCTCCTCAGCCAGGAAGGCTATTTCATCAATGTCGGAAGGTGAGATAATAATGCTTGAAAATTCCCGCTTCTATTCCGAAGAGACCGATATTCCGGGGGAGGACATAGAAAGAATGGAACAGTCAAATATTGTGAGAAGGCTCGAACCCCTGTTTGACTATTTCGTGATAGATGCATTTCCCGCAATACACAGATCACAGACAAGCCTTGTGGGTTTTCACAGACTGAAGCCAAACATTGCAGGAAAGCTGGTGGAAAGGGAGGTAATTATGCTGGACAGGTTCCGTTTTGGCAGGGAAAATCCAAAGATTGCCGTTCTTGCCGGTTCAAAAATTGATGATTCCATAAAAGTTTCAAAAAGTTTCCTCGATTCAGGCACAGTCAACAGCATCCTTACAGGCGGTGTGGTCGGGAATGCTTTTCTCTGGGCCTCAGGAAAGGATATCGGAAAGAGGAACAGGGATTTCATAATAAAGAATAACAGGAATCATGAAAAACTGGTTGAAATATGCAGGGAGATACTGAAGGAACATTCCGGGAAGATAATCATGCCCAGGGATGCGGTTCTGAGTCCGTCCGGAAGGAGGGTGTCAATGAATGAGGACATACCTGACAATGAAACAATAGCTGACATAGGCCTGGATACAATTGCCCAGTATTCAGAGATCCTGGAATCGGCCGGTGCAATTTTCATGAACGGGCCAATGGGAATATATGAAATACCTGAGTATTCGGTTGGCACAAGGGAGGTTTTAACTGCACTTGCATCGTCAGATGCACTGAAGATTGCCGGAGGAGGGCACACCTTGAGTGCCCTGGAGCATCTTGGACTCATTAAGAGGGTGGATCACGCATCAACGGGAGGAGGTGCGCTCATAAGCTATTTATCCGGTGAGCCCATGCCAGTACTGGAAGCTCTCAGGGAGAGCAAGAGAATTTTCAAGGGTAAGGAAAATGGAAACTGAATCAAGAATTAATGTAACAGAGGAATTGAATTATATGAGATCACTTGTGGAGTCCATTGATGGACAGATCAATACTCTTCTAAGGGGTCTGGAGGAGCTGAGGAAAGCGCATATTGCCCTCAGTGACTCAGGTATGGCTGCATCAAAGGAAACCCGCGTTGCAATAGGGGCCGGTATTTTCATGGAAGCCACACTGAAACCCGACAGCAAACTTCTTGTTCCCATTGGTTCAGATGTATTCATACACGAAGATCCAGAGGCAGTGAAAGCCAGGCTGGAGGAGAACATGAAAGAGGTGGAGACATCAATTTCAGGTCTTAACGGCCAGAGGGCTGAAATTTCAAGGCGATACGACACAATTCTGGCGGCGGCTCAGAGTCAGGGTGGAGAAAACAGGGATGTTCGAGGGAATAAAAAATAAGTTCAGCAATCTCTTCAAGAAGTTGCCTGAAGGGACGGAAATAATCCGCAGGGATGAGGTGGAGAATACCATCACAAATATCCTGCTGGAGGCGGATGTTGACTACGATACAGCAGAAACCATTACGGAAAGACTGGACAGGAAAATTGTAAAATCCGGAAGAAAGATAGAGATGAGTCTTGTGAAGGAATACCTCAAGGAGACTATCAATGAGGTCATAAGTGAAGTTCCTCCGGCTCAGGACATTTTGAAAACAGAAAAAAAACCCTATGTCATACTTTTCCTGGGCATAAATGGCACAGGTAAGACGACAACCATATCCAAGGTTGCCAACTATCTACGCAAAAATGGCAAGAGAGTGGTCCTTGCAGCATCTGACACTTTCAGGGCAGGAGCAATAGACCAGATCTCAATACTCGGTTCGAATCTTGGGGTAAATGTAATAAAGCACACTGCAGGCAGCGATCCATCTTCCGTGGCTTTCGACGCCATAGAACACGCCAGGGCAAGAGACCTGGACTATGTACTGGTCGACAGTGCGGGCAGAATGCAGACAAACAGGAACCTAATTGACGAAATGAGGAAGATCAAGAGGGTGGCAAAACCGGATCTCACAGTTATGGTACTCGATTCAATGATCGGGCAGGATGCCTACAACCAGGCTGAAGTATTCATGAACGAGATCAAGTTCGATTCCGTTGTTCTGACAAAACTTGACACGGACGCCAGGGGTGGGGCTGTCCTGACAATTGTGCATCAACTGAAAAAACCGGTCCTTTTCCTGGGAACTGGCCAGGGTTTCGATGATCTGATCAAGTTTGATCCAGAATGGTACATCGAAAAAATAATACCCTGATCATTTCTGGTCAGGGGTTTCCTCAGACTGGTCTGCCGCCGTACCTATCCTGTTCACAACCTCAAGATTAAGGGGCTTGACCTCAAGCTTGATTCCAACTCTGGTGTTCAGGAGATCCAGGTTTCTCTTAATCTGTGAAAGAAAACGGTTATATTCTTCCAGTGCAGCCTTCATACTGGATTCCGAATCTCTTTCATTTTCCCGACCTGACTGCTGGACTGATTTCAACCTGTAGAACATGTAAATCCAGCCACATATGGCCACCAGTGAAATGGCAATGGCAATATCACTTAACAGCATTTCTGATCAAACATGCAAAGCTTTCCCCTTAATTCATTTTTTCCTTTTCCCAAGTACTCTTTCATAAGGGAAAAACACAACTGTGAAAATTCCTGCCAGGGAAAGCCCAAGATAGTCGTAGGCAAACCTTGGGACTTCATTATATTCCGGCCACTGACCATACAACCTCATGATATTGAGCTTGATGAGTCCAAACCACGGTATCTGCCCGAATGCAATGCCTTCCACCTGTGATGACTTTACAGGCGGGAATCCAAAAACCAACGGATCCTGATCGGCTGCCCTGTAAGCGTTCAGGCTGGGGACATAAATACCAAAATGCGCAAGGTTATAGTCGCCAACAGTTATGAAACCAGTCTCGTTTTCCATGCTTCCCAGGTAAACGACGAGATTCCTCGCCTTGTAGCCAACATCATCAATAAGAATGTAATTTTTTGTGATGTGTATCCAGGACTGTCCATCATAACCATCCACAACAGGGGTTCCGTTCTTCCACTGAAGATAAAATATCGCCCTGTGTATTATGGTGAGGCCATTGGGAGCATGGTACAGAATGACATCTCCGTATTCGCCATAGTTTTTGGAGAGATTTTCGGTTCTTCCCACTACATAGGTTATGACGTTTTTTACAGGGTTCTGAACCTTCTTAA
>JAKADT010000040.1 GCA_021820245.1 Thermoplasmata archaeon
AAAAAGATCTGCGGAAAAGGTTGATAAACCGGATCAGACGTAGAATTCGTATTCATATATTATCATCACTTCAGCCTCGGGGTCGATCTCCCTTATACGGGTAATTGCAGCTTTTGCGTTTGAAAGATTATCCGAGTAGCACAAAAATAAGCCGTTCTCTTCGCCAGAAACCACAAAGAGGCTGTAATCGACCAGAACTGGATTCAGGATACCGAATTTCGTGGTAAAAATTGAGAATATAACTATGTCACTCTTTGACAGATCCACCACTGGAATAACCGATGCAAGACCCTTCGATTTCATGAGGTCCAGTCTTCTCTTTGCTGTCATATAAGGCACATCCAGTGCCTGGGCTATGTCTGAAAGCTTTATTCTTGGATCCTTCCTGAGAATATCCAGGATCTTTGTGTCCAGGCTTCCAATATTTATGTCGTCATTCCTTGCGGGAGGTATATACTTCATAATGGGTTCACCCAGAACCTTCATTGCACTCTCAATCTTTGTTTCAACCTCCTCCAGACCATTGCCGTCGAATTCGTAAAGATTTATTTTTTCAAGGCAGTGAAATTTTAATGTCACCTCACCATCATATTTGCAGTCACCTATGAATGCTGCGAATCCGTTCCTCCTGCCGTAAAAATTTGGATGGACTCTCAGCACAAATTTCCGAAGTATTCCTTCATCAATGAGTTTTGACATCCTGTAGTTTAATGCCTGAGTTGATATTCCTAGACTTGACGCTATTTTTCTCTGTGGTGTTCTTCCATCCTTCAATAAATAATATATAATTTTTTTATCTGAGGCGTCCATCTGCTACTGGCATCCCAGTATTAGACATTAACCTTGCTAGTCCCTCCTGTTTTCAGGCGTTTTTTATTCCGGAACGGAGGATAGCAATCATTGCCAGGAAGTAGAATGTCCCCACCACAAATGTATTTACTATTAACCTTAATTCCTCAAGTTTTTAGGGTATAATCTCTTGAAACACCCATAACTTCTCTGCTTTCTCATTTCATGGATAGAATTCTTTATTAGCATGTATACTGGATTATTGTATACATTGATGCTAAAATCATTGAGGCGGCAAAAGAAGGTTGGAGAACAGTTGAAAATCCCGGTCGAGGCAAAGAAGATCGGTAAGCAACATTACCTGTACAAAGATACCACAAAGTGGGATAGGGAAAAGAGGAAGAGGATAAAGGCTTCAGAGTACCAGGGGAAGATTAATGAGAATGGCCTTATGGTGAAGAACAGTCAGTCCATTCTTGAATTCGGCAACTCGGAGCTTGTGATGGGGATACTGGACGGCATATTACCCAGAAAAAGATGGAGTTATGGGTCGATCTAATTAGAAAATTTGGAATGTGCATTTATGTATTGGTCGTTCAAAGATCTGCTCATTCTGTCACGTGAATATCATGGGAATATTAAGTGAAATAGATTTGGCACTAGAAGAGAAATGATAAATCCAGACACTCCAGGAAGGAACAATGACGAGGTCAAGAACTAGTGTAATGTTTCCATAATTGCTGGAAGAAAGACCATTGAAAACGACTAATATGCTTCCATTGTTTGCCGAGATGCTTGAATAAGGAATATTTTTCCCTGATGGAAAAGCAATATCTCCCTTACTTATAGAAATAGATGATGAGGAAAATGGCGCTTTGACACTTTGTTCAAGTTTCTGAATCTCGACGGTAATTGCAAAGGAAACAGAAGCTCCAATAGGGCCATCGGGAGCGATGAATTTTAAGCTATATGTGCTGCTCATTCCAGAGTAGTTAAACGTGACATTTTCTTCGGTGGGCCCTGTAGACTTTAATTTTTCCGACGGAAGAGTATACGGAGAAAAAACCACTGAGGTCACACTGTAGCTTACTAAAGCGAACAGTAAAGCCAACACTATGACTTTAGTGACTTTAGACCTTATCACCATATCGAGACACCTCTACGCTGACCCCAAAGCTCCTGTGTAAAAGCTAATCGAGTTAACGCTACCGTATACAGGAGGGTAGTTGACATTAGGATTCACTATCCAAATCATTGAAGTGTAAGTAAACTCTTCTATAGCATTTGAACTTGGATCATAGTTGAAGTAATCGCTGTTTGTCCAAAGACCGAACAAATAACTCCACTTGAACCCAGGAATAAAAACATATAGAAGCCACGGGGAACCAAGAATATTGTCGTATTGAAAATACTTCCCTGTATTGACTCCTGCATTTTGGTCATTAGTGACAGAATTCCACCCTTTATTGTTAGGATTGCTAAATTGCACGAAACCGAACGGGGTCAAGAAGGGTACGCCATAAAATGTTGCAACAGCCTTAAGAATAGCCATAACAACTTGCAAGAGATTGAATTGTGACGTAGAGTTACTATTTTCGGTTCCATATACAGTATTGTGGCATGAATAGAAGTAATGACATTCTATGGCCAGAGTAAAGTCTTCCCGGATCACCCGATAGTTTCACCTTTCTGTCAGTTTAATGTTCCCGATTGGGAAAGTCCCACTGATGACGATGAGATTCCTTGGAATGCTGCCTTATTGATTTTTCCATTTATCAGCACGAAAACGAGGGCTTTATTTATTTGCCATAGATGGGGTAACATCTCCTAACTTTAATTATCCTAGAATTCCCAGTAAAGAGGAACGATCAAAGGTTCATCGAGTTCCAGAGATCAGTAATATTCTGGATTGCGTTATTGATTTTGGTGCATTATTACTCGACCCACGATATTTTACATATTCATCTTCATCCCATGAAATTCGTAATTATTATCAGTCTCGATTGTATTTTATATCCATGGCCTCCAGTGATAAAAAATCAGACGTTTTTGACAGATTCTACAGAGTAAGAGATAGAACTCTGAAAATAGTTGAGCCCTTGGCTGTGGAGGATATGGTCATACAGTGTGGGCAGGATACAAGTCCCATGAGGTGGCATCTTGCTCATACCACGTGGTTCTTTGAGAAGTTTGTTCTCAGTAAGTTCGTGAAGGGCTATTCTGTGTTTGATCCTTCATTTGATTACCTGTTCAATTCATACTATGAGACCATAGGAAATTACTTTCCAAAAAGGATCAGGGGTACACAGTCCAGGCCAGGTGTGGACAGGATTCTTGAATACAGAATGAAAATTGAGAATGACATTGCATCCAGTATTGAATCACTGGAAAGTGAAGAAGCGCTTTCCGTTATTGAACTTGGGATAAACCATGAAGAACAGCATCAGGAACTTATGTTAATGGACATCAAATACAACTTCTTCAACAATCCCTCTTTTCCCCAGTATATGGACAGGAAACCTATTGTCGAAGCATCCTCAGGTGCCATGGAATACAGCAGATTCGAACCGGGACTTTTTGAAATAGGGCATTCCGGCAATGGATTCGCATTTGACAACGAAACCCCAAGACACAGGGTCTGGCTTGACGGGTTTGAGATTTCTGACAGGCTGGTTACAAACCGGGAATACCTGAAGTTCATGGATGATGGGGGTTACCAGAACCCATCATACTGGCTTTCAGACGGTCTGGGTGTATCCAGGAAGAATAACTGGAAAGCGCCTCTGTACTGGGTTGATGATGGGAATGGATGGAAAATTTTCACTCTTTCCGGGCTTCGTGAAATGGTGCTTGACGAACCAGTTTCGCATGTGAGCTTCTACGAGGCAAATGCATTCGCAACCTGGTCTGGAAAAAGGCTTCCCAGGGAGGATGAATGGGAAGTTGCATTTTCCGGATTTAAGGCTGAACCATTCAGTAATTTCATGGAGGCTTGGAACCTTCACCCTTTACCACTTTCCAGGAGAGACACTCCATCTAAACAGGCTCTGGGAGATCTCTGGGAATGGACACAGAGTCCATATGTTCCATATCCCGGAAGTTCCCCTCTTCCAGGATCAGTGGGTGAATACAACCACAAGTTCATGGCAAACCAGATGGTCTTGAGAGGAGGTTCCTGCGTCACACCATCCGATCATATCAGGACAACTTACAGGAATTTCTTCCAGCCGGAGAAAAGATGGGAATTCAGCGGAATAAGGCTTGCCGGTGATCTCTGATGGAGGCACCAGAGAATCTCAGGATAGTGGACATGAAACCGAAAGTGGCACAGTTCAGGGAAGAGATCATAGTCGGGCTTCTGAAAACGCCAAAGGAGATCAGCCCCAAGTTCTTTTATGACAGAACCGGTTCCGTTCTATTTGACAGGATCACGGAACTTGAGGAATACTACCCAACAAGAACAGAAAGGATGATCCTCAGGAACAACATTGACGATATATGTTCACTTTTCCAGGATGGAAGCGCACTTGTGGAATACGGAAGTGGCGGTTCCAGCAAGACCACTGAAATACTGGATCACTGCAGCGGCATATCCACATACGTGCCGCTGGACATTTCAGCAGCGCAACTTGAGGAAACCGCAAAGAGACTCTCTGAACGTTACCATCATCTCAAGATAGTTGCTCTCTGTGTGGACTATACAACAAAATTTGAGATTCCATTTCTTCATCTTACAGGCAATATCATTGCCCTCTTCCTGGGTTCAACAATAGGAAATTTCGAACCAGAGGACGCTTCGGCATTTCTCTGGAATGTAATGGATATGCTGGGTCCTGAAGACGGTGTGATAATAGGGGTTGACCTGAAAAAGGATCCTGCAATACTGGAGGCTGCATACAACGATTCAAAGGGCATAACGGCGAGATTCAACCTGAACCTCATTACACGAATTGCCAAAGAGTTCGGCGTAGGTCTTGATACTGATGACTTCAGGCACGTTGCTTTCTATAACCGTAAAATGGGGAGGATTGAGATGCATCTTGAAGCTCTGAAAGACATGGAGGTAACCCTTGACAGAAATGTTATCAAATTCAGGAAGGGTGAATTGATTCAAACCGAGAATTCATATAAGTACGACCAGGTTGAGTTCGAGAAAATGGCCAACAGGAATGGACTTTCTCTTGAAAAAGCATGGAAAGATCCTCGTGGGTATTTCGGCCTCTTTTTCCTCCGGAAAACGCAGGGATGACCCTCATTTCTCCTCTCGTTCGACTGTATATCTCCTTACCGAACGGAATGGCCTGAAATATTTTCCATTGCCGTTGTAGAATTTTGAAAAGAATTCTACATAAAGAAGCCTTGCCCCCTGTATGCCCGGTTCAAATATTGCTATGACCAGGTTGAACAGCTGCCCGAATATGAGTATTAATATTCCCACAACAGCTAGAAGGGGTGATTTTTCAACACCTTTCATGAATATGAGATCAATGACCTGTGCCAGCACAACAGATGCAAGAAGTATTCCAAGTATCCTGGTGTAGGAGAGCACATGGCTGATTATAGATGGTATCTCCATTGCTCCTCTTGCCTTTTCCGTGGCTATTACGGTTATGAGGCCTGCAAATATCAGGCCAACAGCTATGGGGGTGGTGAGGCTTACTGCGGGATTAAGTGATGTGTTATGATGTATGAGATTCAGCCCAAATATGGCTATTCCCCATGCAAGCAATATCCATCCTATCTTACCGGCTGCTCCTCTTTTATGTTTTCTTCCCATCTCATTGATAAAGCCCAGGATAAGCCCGAAGGTTACCATGGCAAGGCCTATGTACCCAGAAAACAGCAGAAGTTTTGGAATTATGATGCTGACATGGAAGATGACAGTTGGAGTTGGTGGGAAGGGACCAATGTGTGCCCCGGAAAAACCGGTAGATGTCTGGAAAAGTGTAACCGGAAGGATAGGAAATCCGAAAAAGTTGTTGAACATAAGCCCAACTATTATTGCAAGTATTGAACCGGGAATCAGAGTTTTCCCAAGTATCCTGAGGGGATTCTTCCCAAGCACAGTAAGGGCAAATGAACTTAATTTTTTTGGAACCAGTGAGTGTGCCCTGGGATGATCAATCCTCTTCACCAGCCATAATGCACCAAGAAGTATTATGAGCCCATAACCCCAGTCTCCAACCATTATCCCAAAGAAAATGGGAAAGATGATGGCAAAAATTACGGTTGGATCGAATTCGTTCGATTGCGGAAGTGAATAGAATCTCACAAAGAACTCAAATACCCTGAATTTCCTGGGATTATTGAACAGGGTGGGAGGTTCTTCCTTTGTCTCAACGATGCTTATGACAGATGCGCCGTCTGACGCCTTTTCAACGATTCCACTCAGTGTATTCACCTGTTTTGTTGGAATCCAGCCCTCCATTACAAATACATCTTTTGTTGATGAAAGTTTTTCGGATACATCCAGTTTCCTTGCCTCTATTTCCAGGGCTTCCCTGTACTGGACCACCTTCTGATAATACGATCGGGACATATCCATGAGATCTTCCCTGATTTCCTTGAGGTGGGATTCAGCCATGGTTTTCTTCTCAATCAGCATAGCCCTGTAATCTTGGGGTTTTCCTGACATAACAGGTATGTGTAGAATATCCAGTGAAAGGTCGCTTGCTGCCTTTCCAAAATCCGATTCCAGCCTTTCCGGAATCGAAACTATGAAATTTCCAGATGGCAAAGGGAAGACGGATGCATCCGGAATCCTCTGTTTTATTGCTTCTGGTGAAATTTTATCCTCCATTGAAATTGCAACATATGAGGTCACAAATGAATTGTTATATATTGAAAGATCGTAATTCAGCTCATCTATAAGATCCAGTGCATGGAGTCTCATTGAGATCTCCTTCAGTTCAGCCTGTATATCCGTTTCGGAATCCTTAAGTGATTCCAGATCCGAACCTATGTTGATCTGTTCGGTCTCTTCAATAAGTTGTTCAGGGGAAGGAGTCTCCATTCTGCTGTTCACCTCCACAGGTGGGAGCATCATCTCATAACCCCTGAATCTCTGGAGAAGTGTTGAGATCCTTCTGTACATATCGCCTGAAACTCCCCGATCCAGCATCTTTTCTATGGCAGGATCGACAGGTTCAAGCTGCAGGAATCCGGCATCATGTATGGAGGTTATGATGGAGTGTCTCCTTGAATTGGACCCGATGATCCTGACCCTGGACATCTTCTCCGGATAAAGTACCATTATCAGTCCTCTTTAATATATTCCCTGAGAGCCTTCTCTACCATGTTTTCAATTTCCCTGTCACTGATTCTCAGGGAAAGTCTTGCCGCCTTCAATTTTCCTCTTTCCCTGATTTCCACGCATTTTTTATCAAGATCTGATTTGAATGATTCAATGTTCTTTCTGAATTTTTCCTGAGTTTTCAGGCTATAATTCTGGACTTCGGTTTCCAGATCCTTACTGAAATCTGACAGTCTCTCCTCGTATTCCCTGCGTGCTTTTGCTATTTCAATGTTTGAAGCATCCTCAGCTTCCCGAATCAGTTTAAGTTTTTCAAGATCGTCGGTCATTAAAGCACCCCAGTTACAAACACCAGAAGAACTGCAGCGGTCAGGATCGGGTTCAGAACCAGAAAAATTGTTCGAATCCTCCTGAATTTTCTCAGCGCAGGATTTGATCTGAGCTGTTCCTTTGTGAAATAGCGTTCCTGAACCTTCCATGGTTTCCATGGCTGCCTATACAATTCCCATCGCCTCCTTCTTCCTTTCCATCTTCTTTTTTATGAATTTCAGGGTTGCGAATGTATCTCTCTCTATCTCGTCGAGATGCATCCTGATGATCTTCGCAGTTCTCACCAGATCAGGTATGAGTATATTTTCTATTGCGTTTGATCTCCTTTTCGTCACATCAATCTCATGCAAAAGCTTCCTCATTGAGTTTTCCTTCTCAGCGATCTCGATTATTGACTGGAAAACCCTCTCAAATTTTTTAATTGAATCGTTAATTGAAACTGGAACTGAAATCGTGCGGTATACGTTGGAAAGAAGTGTCTGGCTGTAATTCATGGTGAGTTCAGGGATCTTCACACCCATGACATTCTTAACGCCAGAACCAACCTGCTGGTTTGCGGACATGTAAGCCACAGTTTCAAGCATCATTGGACCCTCTATGATCTCTGCCATCTTTATTGACTGTGTTGCATCTGCCACTTCCTGGCGAAGGTTTTCCCTCATTCCCCTGACCTGCCTGCTTATATTGAAGAATTCCAGAACCAGTGAAGATCTTTTCATTTTCAGCAGATCTAGACCTCTCTGTGCCAGTTTAATTCTCTTCTTGGTCTTTATGAGTTCAATCCTTGTAGGTCTTATATCCACTGATGGCATGTTATTCCTTCTTCCATTTTCCGTACTTCGTGATGAAGTCTTTCTTCACTCTCTTCATGTCGCTTTCCGGCAGGCCTGACAGCAGTTCCCAGCCAAGATCAAGCGTGGTTTCAATGCTCCTGTCTTCATACACATCCTGGTTTATGAAACGCTTCTCGAATTCATCTGCAAATTTCAGATAAAGCCTGTCATTTGCCCCAAGTGCCTCTTCTCCCACTATTGCGCTCAGCGATCTGAGATCCTTGCCGTTCGCATATGCCGAATAGAGCTGATCAGCCACTCCCCTGTGATCCTCCCTGGTTCTTCCTGCACCTATTCCCTGATTCATGAGTCTTGACAGGGAGGGAAGAACGTCTATGGGTGGATAAACACCCTTTCGAAGCAGATCCCTGCTCAGCACAGTCTGCCCTTCTGTTATATATCCGGTGAGATCAGGTATTGGGTTTGTTATGTCGTCACCCGGCATTGTGAGAATTGGAATCTGTGTTATGGAACCGTTTTTGCCCTTTATCTTTCCGGCTCTTTCATAGATGGTGCTGAGATCAGTATACATGTATCCAGGAAATCCTCTCCTTCCCGGAACCTCTTCCCTGGCCGATGATATCTCCCTCAGTGCCTCACAGTAATTGGTCATATCTGTAAGTATGACAAGTATGTGCATTTCCCTCTCATATGCAAGATATTCCGCCATTGTCAGAGCCATCTTTGGAAGAATTATCCTCTCCATGGAAGGGTCAGATGAAAGGTTCAGGAAAAGTGCCGCCCTGGAAAGTGCACCGGTACTCCTGAATTCGTTGATGAAATAGTTGGCCTCTTCGCTGGTTATTCCCATTGCACCGAACACAACTGCGAAATCCTCATCCTTTCCCACAACCTTGGCCTGTCTCGCAATCTGTGCGGCAAGTATGTTGTGCGGAAGACCTGATGATGAAAATATTGGAAGTTTCTGG
This sequence comes from Thermoplasmata archaeon, assembly GCA_021820245.1. Lineage (GTDB taxonomy): Archaea > Thermoplasmatota > Thermoplasmata > Thermoplasmatales > Thermoplasmataceae > Oxyplasma. The sequence continues at coordinate 9,135 of JAKADT010000040.1, forward strand.
CCCCTTACCAGAGTGTTCATTCCGTCTATGGCGGATATACCGGTCTGAATGAACTCTGATGGCTCCTCCCTGGAATAGGGATTGATTGCGTTACCCACAACCTCAACTTTCTCCCTGCTGATAATGGGTGCAAGTCCGTCAATAGGCTCGGCCAGGCCGTTGAATATTCTCCCCAGAACCTCATCCGAAACGTTTACCTGTGCTGTGTGCCCGAGGAACTTGACTTTTGTCTCACCAATGCCTATTCCTGAAGTTGGACCAAACACCTGTACCACAGCCAGACCTCTGGCTGTATCAAGCACCTGGCCAACCCTTGATGAACCGTCAGGCATCTCTATCTGTACCAGTTCGTTATAAGCTGCATTTGCCACCTTCTCAACAAAGACAAGTGGTCCGCTTATCTGCGATATTGATCTGTAACTTATCTCAGCCATTACTGCGCCTCCGTCAGTTTTGCAACATCGTCTATGATCTCTTTCCTCAGCTGTTCCTGAAAGTCCGGGAACTTATCTTCGGGTACCTCTTTCATCCTGGATATTTTATCGCGTGAGGGCATGGATGACAGCTGCGTCATGGTGAATCCTCTGTCAAGTGCCACTATCTGCTGCCTTCCCATCTCAAGAATCAGTGATATCATGCCGTACTGTTTTCCCATGGAACAATACTGGTCTATGTCATCAAATGCACTCTGCTGCAGGAAATCCTCCCTTATCATTCTCGCAATATCAAGGACTGATTTCTCCTTTTCTGGAAGAGCATCGAAGCCCACCAGCTGAACAACCTCCTGAAGTTCGGATTCCTTCTGCAGTATTCCCATGGACTCCTTATATATGTTACCCCAGTCTTTGGCAATATTTTCAGAGTACCATTTAAGCAGATCGCCCTGGTAGAGAGAATAACTGTTGAGCCAGTTGATTGAGGGGAAATGCCTTCTCGATGCCAGAGATGCGTCAAGTGCCCAGAAAACTCTTGTAACACGCAGGGTGTTCTGTGAGACGGGTTCAGATATATCTCCACCCGGTGGTGAAACCGCTCCAACAATTGTAATTGAACCGATCCTTTCATCATTTGACTTTACTATTGCATTTCCCGAACGTTCATAGAATTCTGAAAGTCTTCTACCAAGATATGCGGGATAGCCTTCTTCTCCCGGCATCTCCTCAAGTCGGCCAGATATTTCACGAAGAGCCTCCGCCCATCGTGATGTGCTGTCAGCCATCAGAGCCACATTGTATCCCATATCCCTGTAATATTCTGCTATGGTTATTCCCGTATATATACTGGCTTCCCTGGCCGCCACTGGCATATTCGATGTATTGGCAATGAGGACTGTTCTTTCCATCAGGGGTCTTCCACTGCGTGGATCCTGAAGTTCCGGAAAAGTTGTTAGAATCTCGGTCATCTCGTTTCCTCTTTCTCCACAACCCACATAAACAACAATATCACTGTCAGCCCACTTTGAAAGCTGGTGCTGAACTACAGTGTTGTGGAGCACTATCCATCCTTTTCCTCCGATAAAGTTGCTTCCATAATCAGGAACCGAGAGATCATATACATATGTGTCTCCAATCTCAACGGAGATCTCTGTTACAGTATCAGGGAATAGCTGAAGTTCAATGTTTGTATTTTCATAAAATATTTCCTGGGCCTGTTCAGTAAAAGATGATTGTGAACTGTGTATGGTGGGATTTTCCATCATATTTGACGGTGTTTTGGATCCATTCACTCCTGCTGAGATGATCCTGTCACCCGGGCTTATGTTTATGGCCATTTTCTCCGAAATGGAACCGCAAGATTCAACAAACAGCTTATGTATTGGCGTAACAGAAACTTCCCTTCCGGATTCAGTTCTGACGGTCACCATTGCACTGCTTTTTCCCTTATAGATAATAAGGCTCTTGCTCCTTACAACTTTCCCATCCATCATTGAGAAAAGGTTAACAGGTCTGGAAATTCTCACAATTTCTTCGTTGTCTCCAGTTTCTGTTACACCTTCGGACCTGAGTTTATTGAACAACTGTTCTATTGGTATTTCTGTTCCGTCACCCAGCAAAACCGGTGTGTTGCCGGAAACACATTTTCCTGAACCGAATGGTCCGGGAACAGCCACAGTTCCACCTTTTGCCACGGGGAAGAATGTATCTATCACCCTCTGGCCTGTGAGAAGAGGGATCTCGGGTGCAAGCTTCCTTTCGACTTTTCTTGCAACCCTGACCGGCCACTCCTGGCTCAGTTTTATGATTTTTTCCCCCTTTTCTGTTTTTATTTTTCCCACAACATCATTTACGGTGAATTTTCCAGATTTAATCTCTGAAATCCTTCCTGAAACTCCAAAGGGCACCATAATCTTATGGTTTATAATCCCAGTTTCCTGTACCTCTCCAAGAATCTGTCCTTCAACCACTTCATCTCCCGGTTTGCATATTGCCCTGAAATCCCACTTCTTCTCTGTACTGAGTGGAGGTGCAGAATATCCTCTCTTTATGAAATCTCCGGTCTGATCCCTGATTACATCAAGTGGTCTCTGTATTCCGTCATATATTGATCCCAGAAGACCAGGGCCAAGAGCCACCGACAGAGGGTGATTCTCATTCACGACCTTTTCTCCCGGCTTAATGCCACTTGTATCCTCATACACCTGTATTGTGGATCTGTTTCCTTCAATCTTTATGACTTCACCTATGAGGCCAATATCACCAACCCGAACAACATCATACATCTTGATGTCTTCCAGGTCTTCTGCTATAACAACTGGTCCTGAAATCCTTGAAATTTTACCCATAATTCACCGTCCTATATCCACACCGAGAACCCTCTTGGCAAGCTGTGTAATGGATTCTTCCTCCTCGCTTCCAGGAAGAGGTATGAACACAACCACAGGCTTTGTTGAGGATTCCAGTTTTGAAATTAATTTAGCATCCATTTTTTTTCTCAAATTCTGCGATATCATCATGACCGAATACTTACCGGTTTTATAAATCTCCATAACCTTTTCCACACCTTTTTCATCATCCGCTATGAATGAGTCCTCAATACCTATGAGTCTGAATCCCAGGACTATATCTCTTTCGCCGATCACCGCAATATTTCCTGAAAATAGATTTTTTGCCATACTTACACCTAAGCTGAGATTAACAGTCTTGACAGTGTATCCTTCTCAACCTTATTGAGAATACCGTTCATTACTATCCTTATATTTTCCCTTTCTGCCTCTGACCTGAGAATGAATGAAAAAGTTGAACCTATTGAAAGTGCCTGGGACCTGAAAATAGCAATATATTTCGTGAAAAGGAATTTTTGAAGTGTGACCTGCACATAGTAAAGATCTCCAGTTTTTCTGTATATATCCATGGCTTCTTCCATATTTCCATAACTGGAAATACCGGAAAGTATCTCCCCAACATCCCTTTTCTCATACATGTTCTGAAGATCCGATAATGCCAGTTTTCCTGTTATTCTGAAAGATTCTGAAAACCTTTCGAATTCAATTCCCATATCTTTTCCCTTTATTATGATCAGAATATTCCTGAGATCTATCTGATCCCTTATAAAAGCCGCAACTGGACCCTCATCACCGTTGTAGAAGTGTATTGTCTTCATCAAAGCTTCATAATAATATGTGTCAAATGCAGACAGTAGGATTGAAATATCACCACTCTTATGGTATCTATCCATATGCTGCAGTATGGATGGGCCGAAACCAAAATATGTCAGGTACGAAACAACCTCTTCAACAGTACCCTTTGACATTAGATTTCTGAAATCTTCGTTTGAAAGGTTGCCTGCAAACAGTCCCATAGGTATGTCCCTGAAACTTAGAAGGAACGCCTCATTCTGTTTAAGGTCATACCCCATGAATTTCGATGCAAGAACTGATTTTATGTTTTCAATGTCCCACTTTGAGAGGTAAGCCATGACTGTGTCCTTGGCAAGAGGTGGAACACTGAAAAGAGCTATCCTGTTTTTCCTGATGAAATTCCTGTTGAGGCTCATATGAAGCAATTCAGGGTTTTTGTAGGTAGATGAGAGAGCTGATATATCCTCAGAATATCCTGTTTTAGTCAGTTCGTTTGTTACATCGTCAATACTTTTCAGGTTAAGAAGGTCTGTAATAAAATCAAAATGAAGAAAATCAGTTTCGTGAGATTTTATCCTACCATAATTGCCGGAATATGTGGAATCCATTTATTTTTCCTCGATTTTTTCAAGAATCATAACGGAAAGTTTCTCGCGAATATCCATTTTTATGGCATCGACAGTGAGATCCATCTCCATAGAGCCATCCTTTGAAATAGCCCTGATACCGCCTTTTCCAATCTCGTCGGACGCCTCAATGGAAACCCCCTTGTATTCGGAAAGTTTTTGCAGATCTGAACTGGATACTTTTACGGTGCAACCTGAACCCAGTTTTTTCTTCACCATTGCAACCATTTCATGAAGAATTTCCGGATAGTTTTTCCATTTCTGAAGATCTTCGAAATAAAAGAGTGCCTTTGATAAGCCATTTTCCATGAGTTCGCTGTACTTCCTTCTCACGTATGTTCTTGCATCAAGATCCGCTTCGCTTGTTTCTTTTCTCTCAAGCATGGATCTCTCATCTGCCAGCCTCTTCTCGTAATCTTCCGTCATTTTCTTAATTCTTCGATCAGCATCAAGACGAAGTCTCTGCTGATCCTCCTGGAATTTCCTGGAAAGATCGGCAAGATCAAGTTCTTTCTTCTTCTGGATCTCTTTTATTATTTCTTCCAGTGCCATTGAAAACCTTTCTTATCAGAGTATACCAAGAAGTAATATAAGACCCAGAACAAAACCTATAATCCACAGAGTCTCCGGAATTACGAAGAATATGAGGACCTGACCGAATTTCTCAGGCTTTTCGGCAATTATGCCCATTCCTGCAGCTCCAATTCCCTGCTGTGCCATTCCGGTACCGATAAGGCCACCAGCAATGGCTATGGATGCTGCAACTGCAAGAATAGCAGACTCTAGAGACAAAACCATTTGAACTTCACCGAAGGATTATTGAGGCGGATTATATAAAAGTGATTGAAAGAGTGTTTTTTTCTACTTTTCATATTAAATGGCATAAATACTGAAAAATTAATATTGAAT
>JAKADT010000041.1 GCA_021820245.1 Thermoplasmata archaeon
ACTATTTCAGAAAGTTTCATTGTGGGCCATTTGTCCGAGTCATATTTCGGCGTGACTGCGTAAAGTTTCCTATTGGAGGTGTTGGCGAGAACATATCCATTTGCTTCCCTGAAGTGTATTGTCAGACCGGCGTAATGGCTTATTCTCTTGTAATAATCATCGTCCGTGATTATAATTATTGCTCCGGTGGGTCTGAGGCCATTGATGAGATTCAGGAGGTCGCCAAAGAATTCATATCCGTACGTGAAGATAAGAAAGTCCGATGAAAAGAAATAAAGGTTTGGCCTGGATGAGTTAGAAAGGAAAAAATCAACAACTTCGTTGGGAAAATCCTCCGCTATACTCTTCCCTTCAAGATTGATAATAAATGAATTTGATTTTTTAGATTTTTCTGCTGTAATGTAATGCCTGAGGCACTCAGCTTCGAGGCTTGTGGTGAGAACCCTTGAAGATTCGTAACTCCCGGAAGTCACATCTATGACTCCTCTGTTCTGGGTTATGGCGTTCTTAATCATGTTGTTCTTCATGAGATTCACGACATCGTTGACCTCAGTTGATTCGTCTTCACGGTGAAAAATCACAAGAGTTCCAAGAGGAATGCTATCCTCACCTGTCGGATTCAATTTTATAATTTCGGGGCTTCTTATGGGAACCCGGAAGAGGTCCTCAGTTTCAAACTTCGGCATCTTTATCCTGGCAGTTGGATAGAGTACAGGTCCACGATCAAGTGGTACGAACCTGCCTCCATAAAGGGAATAAAGGAAAATAGGTGACGACGATATTGATATCCCTCTGAGTTTTTCAATGGTTGCCGTCCTGACAATAAAATCATTCTTAATGTAGTAATCCATGGATATTACTCCATCGGCAAAATATTCCAGTTTAGGTTTCTCTTTTGCCTCAATTATGGCAATAAGATTTGCTCCAGATTTTTCAACAAGGTCTGTATTTAAAAGCGAGAACAGGACATTCTCATTCATGTCGTACTTCTCGGCTATGGCGTCAATGGAATCAATAACTATTATAGGATTGTCATTGAAACTTTTGTCAACGAAATTATATAGCATCTTTATTTCTGGAAGGAGATCCTGAATGTTCAGCACTAGGTTTCCCTCAATTGCGGTGTTCATTTTCCCCTCTTCAATCATTCTTTCAAGTTTTGAAAGTGATTCCGTATTGACATTAACAAGTTCAGAAGTTTCCGGGTCATCACCTTTTATGGAGACGCTTTCCAGCCATTTGAAAGTCTCATAGAGGGATACATCGGAAGACCTCGTGGAGAGGTACGAAACAGGAGTTCTTTCCCTGACACTTTCCAGAAATTCAAGTGCAAATGTTGTTTTACCGGCGCCTGGTTTCCCTTTAATCACAAGAGACCTTCCCCTGCTCTGGGAAAAAAATTCGTTCATCTTTCCAAACAGGCTCTCGTTTTCCATTTTTCACCTAACCTTTAGTGCTAAGATCCTCAATACTGTGTGGGTGCCATTCCTGGCAGAATCTTGTGATCTGCCCGAACTGTATGCTATCCATGGCGTTATCTGAAAAAACAAGTATCAGGTAACAATTTTTCTCAATTGCAGCACTCTTAATCTGCTCAAATGCCCTTGCAACCTCAAAGAACTCATGATATACTATTAGCAGATCAAAAACATCAACAAAAACCACATTGCTTCTTCCTTCCAGCATTCTCTTGACTATTGTGTCGGAAATGAAGGAAAGGTTAACCGGACGGTTTCTCTGTGCACCAATGGAATCCGTAACCCAGACAAAATTATCGTCATTGAATATTTCAGGTAATTCCATGGCAAAGTTAAATCGTGATGCAACGAGGAGTTTTTTTCTATCGATATTAACAGAAAGAAGAAGCGACATAAAAGGTTCCGTGTTTTCGGGTTTTGTGAAAAAAATTGTTCCAGGGTAAATTCCATTCTTTGCGAGATAAATTGTAAAATCATTAATAGTTCTCAATTTCCTCACAATATGCGAAGTTAGCGCCTTTCTAAGCCTCTTCCTTGATTCGTTCAAATCCTGGAGGTCAAGGAGCACTATTTCGCTGCTATACCTTATTTTTTCATCCAGTTCTATTTCTTTCTCCAGTAAAAGTATGAGGAGATAATCGCGTTTCTCCCTGAGTAGAAGATCTTCCACTGGTTTCTCTATCTTACCATCAACATAAATCATGACAGAGGTAGGTTTCTCGTTCTCCAGCACTGATTCAGTGAAGTCTCTCACGAGTTTATACTCAACACCTGTAGGGGCCATCAGGGTGTTGCAAATTACCCCATGTTTTCCTTCCTTATCATATACCAGGATCATCTCAACCACAATACTACGCCATTCAATTATTTTAACTTTGTCAGTTAATAATCAGCACGGCGCATGAGAATAGAATAGGTTACATTTAAGTGTTTGTGCACTAGATTTCATTTTTCACATTTCATTATTTAACATATCGATGGGGAATTCAAGTTCATAGAGATTCCGCCAGGAACCTTTGAAGTTGGAAGATTCCTGCAGGACCAGGAAGAGGGTGCTACAGTGTTCGAATTATAGTTTGTGAAGAATCCTATACTGTGGTCCATGGAGCTGAATTGTTGACAATACGGGGAAACAGATTTAAGTTTATGTAAGCAATCACTAATTATGAGAAGAAACAAGATATCAGTAATAGGCGCTGGCAATGTTGGAGCCACAGTCGCACAGTTTCTTGCAGCTAGAGAACTGGGAGATATTTACCTGTTTGATGTTGTTGACGGTGTGCCTGAAGGAAAAGCACTTGACATAGCAGAAGGGACTCCACACTGGAAAACTTCCGTTGACGTGAAAGGATTCACAACAACAAATCCCGAAGCGTATCAGAACATGGCAGATTCAGATGTTATAGTAGTAACCGCTGGACTGGCAAGGAAACCTGGAATGAGCAGGGACGATCTCCTGAATAAAAATTTAGAGATCATTTCGGATGTTGCAAAAAATATAAAAAAATACAGTCCGAATTCAGTAATTGTAGTTGTGTCAAATCCAGCTGACATCATGGCATACGCAATTCAGAAATCCACAGGGATCAGTCCGAAAAAGATACTGGGTCTGGGTGGGTCTCTGGATAGCTCCAGGTTCAGGCTGTTCATAGCACAGGAACTTGGCGTAGCGGTGGAAGACGTCAACGCCTTTGTAATTGGGGGGCACGGGGATGATATGGTTCCCTTTGTGAGGTATTCAAGCGTTTCCGGAATACCAATTTCCAGTCTTCTGAGCAAGGAAAAAATAGATGAGATCATAAAGAGAACAAGGTTTGGTGGAGGAGAAATAGTCAATTATCTAAAGACGGGAAGCGCTTATTATGCACCTGGAATCTCCATAACAGCAATGGTTGAATCAATAATAAGAGATAGGAAGAGAGTCATTCCATGTGCGGCTTTTCTGGAAGGACCCACCGGAAAACATTACAATGTCTCCGGAATATTCATTGGGGTTCCCATAAAGATAGGAAAAGATGGTGTTGAAGAGATATACGAAATGGACTTCAACAAAGAGGAACTCGCACTATGGGAAAAGACAGTACAATCTGTCAAAAACAGCTGCAAACTTGTGGATCAGTTCTTTTCAAAGAACTGATTTACCCAGATATTTTTCATAAAAATCAGGATAATTTTTATATTTTACTGGATCCCTGAATCCTGAATCCATAAACCCTTTAAGTCTCAAAAGGCATGAATCACACTCTCCACATGCCTCGATCCCGCCTCTGTAACAGGAATGCGTGAGTTCATAAGGGACTTTCAGCCTCATTCCAAGGGCAATTATTTCACCCTTGGTAAGATACTGGAGAGGAACGGAGATCCTGATATGTGAACTCTGGCCGAGTTTTGTGCCGAGGTTGAGAGTATTCTCCATTGAATTGAAAAACTCTGGTCTGCAGTCCGGATATCCCGAGTAGTCAACTGCATTGGCACCTATGAAAATTGTTCTTGCATCCACGACTTCTGCATATGCCGAAGCAATGGAAAGGAATATGGTGTTTCTGGCGGGAACATAACTTGTGGGGATAGATTTAGAAAGTTCGTCAATGTCTCTCTTTTCAACATCCATCTCAGATGTAAGGCTGCTTCCTCCTATCTGCCTCATGTTAAAATTTACTACTATTCTTTCAACCCCGTAATGATCGCAGATTCTTTTCCCGCTTTCAAGTTCCATGCTATGTCTCTGTCCGTAATCAAAACTGATGGCAATTGTTTCATAGCCGCGGGAAAGTGCATATGCAAGTACAGTGGCTGAATCAAGCCCGCCCGAAAGCAGTACTATGGATCTGTTATGGTTCAATGCTATCCTCACTCTTTGCACCCTGACCAGGTCCCTCGTAAACAACAACTGACAGGAACTTTATATTTCTGTGCTGGCGGAGTTTTTCAGAGAGCATCGTAAAAAAATACTGTGAAAGATTCTCGCTGGATGAAACATCTGCATCAAGAAGGAACACATCGCTTTCGGGAAATTCGTATTCCTTGTGCCTGAAACTCACCAGGCATTTCCCATCTTCAATTCTGTGAGTGGAATATCGGTCCATGGATGGCACAATAACTCTGTGATCAATGGGTTCAATTATGCTTCGGATATCATTTTTTACAATTCCGTAATCTATGAGCACGCCGTCCACCATTTCTCCGTTCAGGGTAATGTCTACCGAATAATCATGCCCATGCAATCGCGAACACTTTTCAATATTAGGGATAAAATGTGCTGCAGAGAACCTTATATTATTTGTCCCACCGCTTATATGTATCTCCATGGACTTGAATTATGAAATAAGATTAATATCTATTCATTTTGACACTGAAAAGATCCAAATCGATACTGTAATCAGACCAAAAATAAAATATGAGTTTATTATGCAGAATGGCTTTGCATTCGGTCGCAATGCAACCGTTTGAAAGTAAGGGCGCGTGGCCCAGTCTGGATATGGCAATAGCCTCCTAAGCTATAGATCGGGGGTCCGAATCCCCCCGCGCCCGTTTCATGTGAGGAAAAACAGACGGGACCATTAATTGAGTTATTCGACAGTTTCAATGGTTTGAAAACTTTTCATATACTTTGTGCCACCCACCATTACGGAAATAGAATGCAAACCTCATTTTGGACGTCATCGTTTGTTTGTGCAGTATAGTAGGTCATTTGCTGCTCGTTTTTGTGTATGTCCCGCACAGGTCGTACATAACTTTTATAACCTAACTTTTTCCACTTATATCACTACACCTAAATAGAGACGGTGTCGTCTTCAAATCTCGCTTAAATAATGAAGAAATGCTAAAGTCGTGATACTACCACTACGATTCAAGTACCAAAGATTGTTTTGAAATCAGTAAAACATTATGCAATCTTGAATCTGTAGTGTTACAAAGGATCAAGTATGAGTTAAAACGCTTCATTTATTGAATCCAGGACAATGTTCAACTGTGGTAGATTTTTCCTGACATTGAATATCTTTTTTATGTACTCTTTGCTGTAGATGCCGGGAATAAGTGCTTCAAATATGAGAATTCCGTCTGTTCTTTTAAAATAGATTCCGAAATTTGGAAATGCAACATGTTTGCTCAGAAATATGAGTTCGTTGAGCATCTCATTCTGGTAGGTTATCTCCACGATTCCATTTTCTAAAGGTTTAATGTTGTACTGTCCAGGAGATAATGTGTCACAGTCTTTAAGGTATAGGTTGAATTTTATCTTCCCGTTCTCGTCTATGTACCGCAGCTCACCTGCAAAATCTCCATTTATACTGGGTAATACGCTGAGGTTTTCCTGTCCTTCGGGAGGTGTAAACCTGAAAGAAATACGCATCGTCCTGAAAAATTCCGAAAACAACTTTGCATTGTCCATACTCCTCCTGACCGGTCCCACATATTGTACAGAATTTATTGCAGGAAAAGATTCTGAGGCAACCAGGGATGAAAAAGCATCAAGGTATTTGTCAATGAATCTGAGATGAAAATAATGTTTGCCGCCCCTTACGTACTGAAAATCAATAACCAGCGAAGGTATTTCCATAAGTTTTCTGAAGAAGTTGTACTCCGTGTAGTGCGTGCTGTTTGAGTAAATGGTGTAAACATTTCCAGTCTTTCTGGCTTTGTTTGTCTTGAGAAACACGAAAAAGTCACGGTTCTGATCTTCGTTTTCTTCAAAATAATAGAGGAAGCTTTCTCTTGCGTCTCCAATGGTCAAAACTGCCGGAATTACAATACCATGATCTCTTGCAAATCTTTCTATTGGGAAATCCCCACTGGCAGTGATAACTGCTTCCATATTCAGCCTTGAACTATAGTTATTATCCAGGATCAATAACAGGTGATTCCTGTGGTTAATAAATAATACATGATGTGAAGCACGAAACTTTTCCCATTCAGTTTATCTTTTCTTCCACTATACCTCTTACAGTTTTTGGATCGGGACTCCATGATATTGCCATTATACCACCAAGGAAAACAAGGACAAACCCAAAGAAAAGGCCTCCGGATGTGCCAGCCCAGCTCAGTATTGAGCATACAAGAATGATAATCCCCCACATTGCATGCCTATTCCTGTTGAAGTAGAGAAGAAAAACTGAAATAAGTATTAAAAGCCCGGAAATCGTACCCGTTATTTCAAGCAGAATATCAAGGGGCGTATGTGTGGTGTGCATCAGTACAGCTAAACCAAAAATGCCAACATATGTTATTATCACGCCTCCTATTCCTGATAAGATGGCCGCGTCAGATGGCCAACCCTTGAGGGATACCATGCGGCAGTATTGCTGTTAACTATTTAAACGAAAGTGACTGTTATAGTATGAAAAGAAACAGTAGGATCTTCTCTCCCCCGGAAGCCGGGATGTTTGCGGACAACCGGCAACCGGGTTCAGAGTAAGACCGAGGCGTCTATGTTTATTGCAGCGTGACTTCATTGGTTATAAAGGCATTTGGGGCAGTAAACTGAATTACTGCCTGGGCACCGACTTCCGGTGTAACCTGCCCCGAAACCTGCATATTCTGCGTGATTTCAGCACCGAATGTATTGGATACATTCAGTATTATTGCGGCTGTATCGCCGGGTGATATGACTGGATACTGGCTATCAACTGAGTTGGTAGGATCCTGAACAACTATCACACCGAAATTGGTAGCATCATGATGTGACGCGCTGAGGTAACCCCACTGTTTCTCACTGAACAGATCCTGGGTTCCATTAATTGCAGTGTTATTGTATATGGAATCGTTGTAGACCAGAATGGCAGTGACTCCATTCACTGTCAGTGTTACACTGGCATTACCAAGGTTTATGGCTGATCCACCCGCGTTGTTGGTAACAAATATTGCCAGGAGGGTTACGCCACCTGCCTCAGCCGGGTGGGAAGGGTCATAACCCATGATCTGTGTGATTGATATGCCACTGGAAACCTGGTTAATGGTTGTAGTTCCGGTTGACGTGGCTTTTTGTTGCAGTATACCGGCGGTGTGTATCAGGACAGATGCCGCAACAGCTGCCACAAGAACCATGGCAATAAAGACTATAAGAACGCCTATTCCTGTCTCTGCTTTATCATCAGGATCCCTGCTGAACTGCCTTGAAATGGCTTTTCTAACATGCCTGAAATATGTATTAACCTTCATCTATACGCCTCTTTCTATTGTGGTACGCTGTTATGTATATTGTTATGTTAGTATATAAACAGATTAACGCAAGGAACGAGAAAAATTTCGCTTTTCTCATACAATGATGCCGTGGGGAATCAATGAAACGTTATCTCTGCAAATACCTACAGACATGCAAGTATAGGTTTGTGCAAAAAAAGGTTATGACCACAGGACAGGTATAATAATTTGATAACATGCTAAGCACAGATGACAAAAGGTTTATAATTCAGAGTGTGGAGAATGGCTACAAGGTAAGCGATCTCGCAAGGATGTTCAATGTAACGCCAAGGAGGGTCCAGCAGATCCTGAAAGAAGATATAGATGAGGAACATACAAAGAAACGTTACTCTTCTTTAACAGAACAGGATGTCACGGAGATAGAGAATCTGTGGAATAACTATAAGGTTGGTTCGAGAACAATATTCTATCTTCTGAAGAGTCGTGGCAGATCCATATCCTACTACCAGATCTACAACTACATGAGGGGAAAGAAAATGATACGCGCCAAATATTCAAAGGAGGGCGAGATATCAAAATCCGAGGTTGAGCCTCCGCTAACAACAGTATTTATGGATTATCATCAGACCGGAATGGATTATCCATACGCAGTAGTGTGCGTGGATATGTCAACAAAGAAAATACTCTCAATGGTTGAGACAAGGAAAATTACAAAGGAGGTAATGGAAAAAAATATAGACGCACTGGCAGAGTTCAGGAAAAGCAGCAGCCTGGACATCCAGAAAGTGTATCTCAGAAGTGGCATACTCAGCATACTTTACGGTGCAACAGACGTGAAATTCTACTTTTCCAAGAAGGGAGTGGAAAATGTTGAAAGCGACAAACATGGGAACAGGGTTCATCTGGCTCTTTCCAGACTCTGGCAGAACTACGACAGGTTCAGGTGGACTTTTAACTCTCCCGAGAATTTCATATACTGGTACAACAACAGGCCAATAATCAGCAAGTCACAGAACAGGGTTACAACACCAAATGAAATAATGGAGCAGTATCTCGAGGAGCAGAACCTGTTTTCGTCACAGGGAAAGAATCTTCCAAAAATTTCTTAGTTCAACTCGCTATTATTTCAGCTTTCTTCCAGGGGAACTTCGTTCCCACCCTTAATGGCTGGACTGATGAAACCAACTCCCCGGTCTGTCCTATAAGTCCTGAAAGGAACATTGAATACTTTTTTAAGATTTTCCACAGTGAGCGTTCTTGAAGTTGGACCCTGATCCACCAATTCCCCATTTTTCAACATTATTATGTAGTCTGAGATGGCAGAAACAGCAGAAATATCATGCATTGCAAGCACTATTGTTTTACCCTTTCGTTTCAGTTCATTAAGGACCTCGTACACAAGCAACTGGTTATCAACATCAAGAAAGTTCGTGGGCTCATCCATGATCATGATATCCGATCCCTGGTATACTGAGGCGGCAATTGTTACAAGTCTCCTTTCACCTCCGCTCAAAGAATTGAAACTACTGTAAAGAAAATGCCTGATATTGAATATCTCCAGGGAGTCTAACATCTCTGCCTCATTCAGGTCCCTGGCATATCCAGAGACCATCATGACATCTTTTACCGTAAAGCTCAGTGGATCATTTATCTCCTGGGCCACAAACGACATCCTCCTGGCAAGATCAACCGGCCTGATTTTCCATACTTCCTTCCCTTCCAGTGTTACGCTTCCTCCGGATGGTTTAAGGTCGCCATGCATAAGCCTCAGTGTGGTGGATTTCCCAGAACCGTTCTTTCCCATTATGACTGTTATACTTCCTTCCGGTATTCTGGTCGCAATGGGACCAAGACTGAACATACCGGTTGAATAGGTTGTATTCTCCAGTTTAAGTTCCATATTTACCTCCTGCCATCTTTCGCATGATGAGAAGGAAAAAAGGAACTCCTATGATACCGGTGATTATTCCTATGGGTATGACAACGCCCACAACAGCTCCTCTGGCAATATCGTCAGCCAGAATCAGGAATATTGCACCAGTTATTGCGGATCCAGGGAGGACAAAACGGTTAGACCCGCCAAATATTATTCTTGAAACATGTGGCATTATAAGCCCAACGAAACCAATCAGGCCGCTTATGGAAACTGATGCTGACACACTGAGAGCAACAAGAAATATGGACAGCCCTTTTGTTCTTTCCACATTAACCCCAACGGATCTCGCATGAGTATCTCCCATCTGGAGTGCATCAAGCTCCCTGTACTGTGTAGCAAGTATGAAAGAACATAGGATTACTACTGCTGTGACGGGAAACAGTTCAAGCCAGTTTATGTTTTCCAGGGAACCAAGGAGCCAGAAAAATGCTTCGTTCTCCAGATTTATGTTTGAGAATAGCAATAGCGCTACAATGGCCGAAAGGAAGAACGATAATGCAACACCAGTCAGCAGCATGTATGTGGGGTGAGCCTTTCCGCCTCTCAGAGCGAACATATAAACTGCAAGCACAGATGCCATGGCAAAAATGAAAGCGAGCAACTGTTGTGTATAAAGCCCCAGAAATGTAAGCCCAAGTATTATGGTCATCACCGCACCAAGGGCTGCCCCACTTGAAAGTCCAATGATATAAGGCTCCGTTATGGGATTCCTGAATATACTCTGGATCACTGCACCACCAATACCAAGAGATGCCCCAACCACCAGTCCTCCAAGCACTTCCGGTTCCCTGATGGATGCAATTATGGTATACTGCGTTGTGGTATAATTCTCAGGCAAGAACCTTGAAATTAATGGAATCTGGCTGCCGTAAATCTGCAGTACGGATATGAATGATATATGTACCGAACCAATAAAACTTGAAAATATAATTGACAGAACCAGGAGTAAGAAAAGAAAGATCAATGTGAGATATTTTGCACCCTCATGACCCTGAATATATGTCCTGAAAGTCCTGTATTTAATCATCGAACGCATCTTATCCCAGGGGATCCGGGCTATACTTTAAATGAATTGGGAATTCCGGTATTGTAACATTTCCATACGCTTTATCAACCATCCACTGTATCATGTATATATCACGGAAATCGGGCTCGTCGAATGCATTTGGTGGAGTTACATAAACTCTCCCATCCTTCACAGCAGGTGTATCTGCGAAGGGTTGGCTATTAAGCCTGCTCAGATTGACATAGTCGTTTACAAAGAGAATCTGGGGGGATCCGTTTTCAATCTCACCAGGCGATATCTGGTAAAACCCGCTTGAGATGTTGCCTGCAATGTTTATTATGTCGGAATACTGAAAGTACTGGTTCTCAAATGTATTGTTTCCCGTTGTCCAGAGTTTGTCCTGGCTCAGATAGTAGAAACCTTTCAAGGGTTTTCCATTGGCCATTTTTGTTGCATTGTTCTTCAGATCATTAAGCGAAGTGTTCATCCAGTTGTTCATCAGTGTGGCGTTTTTTTCAGTTCCTGTAAGTTCTCCAAGGAAGGTGTTCTGTTTTTCTATAAGCTGAATGCTGGAACCTGACCCTGCACTGAGAAATATATAGTCTATGCTTGCATTAAGAAGTTCTGAAACCTGTCCGGCAGAATAGTTCGTGAAGGATATGACCGCCTGTGGCGAGAGATTCACTATCTGCTCAACATCCATGGCCGGGTAGTCAGTTACGTTTGGCAGCGTTTCATTGGGAGGATAGAGATCATATGAATTTCCTCCAACAAGGTCCTTGTAAGCACCCAGACCGTAAATGGTGGCAGTTGCTCCCGGGTCAAGTGAAACTATTCTTGTCATTGGAACCGTAGAATTATACCCTGATTGAACCGTTAGAATCACACCTTTTCCTTTCAAGTTTGAAGCGTAGTGCACGTATCCTATGCCCCCAGCCAGAAGCACAACAACCACTACTACGGCTATTATTGTTTTGTTCGTCCTGTTCATATTACCACCAAATGTACTTGAATAAAGTGAAGTTTACTTCAGTATATTATACTTTCCCAGTTCAAAACCCTACGTAAATTCTTAATCCGAGTGTAAATTTCAGGCAGGGATGAATACAAAAAAAGTTGGTATCACGGGATCAGTCATGCAATCCATTGGTGCAGTAGGCCCAATGCTCAATGTTGTGGGACTTTTCGCCATTATATCATCGTTCTGGAGGCCCATGTGGGAGGTAGTCCTGTTTGCTTTTCTGGTTTCATTCCTGACCGTTTACACGCCACTTAAGATTTCCGAGAAGGTTACAAGTAATGGAGGCTATTATTCATATAACGGTATAGCCGGTCGTAAATTCTCAGGTGTTTTTGTATCATATATTTATCTGGCCTATGGTTTTCTCGTACTTCCTGCAATATCACTTTTCATGGCAGGCGTCTTCATAACTGTAATGCCGGGATCATCAGGATTTATGTTTTATTATATACCACTTATTGTGATGCTTGTCTCCGCCCTGGAGATCTTCATAATCTCAAGAGGTATGGGACTTTCCATAAGGTATATAGAGATATTTGGAGTTCTGGAGATAGCATTCCTTATCGGCGCTAGTGTATTGATGCTTATTCATGGAAATACATATGCAGGGAATACGGGCACTGTATCTTTTACCAGTTCTGGTTTCTGGAAAGGCACACTTTTCGGCGTTCTTATGTTCTCAGGTTTGGGTTCTTCAATATTTATATCTGAAAATACTAAAAACAGCAGGATCTTGACCGGCAGATCAATACTGATAGCCTACTTTGCCACAGGTACGGCAATGGTTTTCGCATCCTACGCTGTGCAGTCGTTCCTCGGTTCAGGCATATCAGGCTATTACAACAACCCGTTTATTCTTCTCACCCTTATTAAATCAAGTTTTGGAGGTGTTTTCATGTACATTTTCATAATCTTTGCACTGATCAGTTCTGCGAACCTTGTTGTTTCATACCTCAACGCTTTCAGGAACTCAATTGCAAGAATGGCCAGGGACAGAATATTTAAATCGGAAAAACTGGCAGGAGGCGGGCTCTCGGCAATTTACATAATTATGTTTCTTATAAATGGTTCACTGGTGCTGGCATTTTATTTTACACTTGGTAGTTTTGCCGGGTTCGTCATACTCAGTGGTTTGGTCTCATTGCTGTTTCTATCCATCCACTCAATCTCCAATATAACTCTGGCAATCAGGTCATTTTCCTCCAGGGACTTTTTTGGAAGGATCATACCTCCAGCTTCAACTGTGTTCCTCGCTGTTATCATGATCATGTCCTTACTGGGTTCTGGAATAGAGGCCTCAATAACTGATGCGCTTTTTGCACTTGTAATTACAGGTTCAGTATCAGCGCTGATAGTTATGAGGCTATACAGGAAAGATCGTTATTCCGGAATCAATTTCAAGGAAAATATCATGCAGTGAAATTGTAAACAGCGATCTGGAAAACCGGGTTATTTTCAGGGAGAAAGAACATAATCGAGATAGAAAGATTTTGTATCACACGCACTGGAGTAACATATGGCATCAAAATATGCTTAGGTTTTTTCAAAGATGCATATTACGCCTAAGAGGTGTATAGGGCTCTTTTTCATCGTATATACCATTTTTTCTTGTAGTGGAAAAAGAAAAACGTGTTCCACTACGGCATTAAGCTATCGACCAATTATTCAATCCAGGAAAAACCACGAGAATTACTGGACTCGTTGAGATATACCCTTTAGAAATGTAGTAGAAATTCTAAGACTATTCTGATACCATATGGATTAACCACGGACAGTGGATAATTAATGCATGTGGAAAGTGCAGTAGTTGAAAAGGTGTTTCATGAAGATATCAGCTTTAAATTTTTGAAACGGGAAGCACATCTTTGGACGCGGGATGATGTCACTCAAGCCTCGAAGTAGCAGTCTTCAGATCATCTTTGGTGTTGATATTTATTACAAAATCCCATTCTGAATTTATCTCCTCATAATCCATAATGTTTCCGTTTTCAGGTATTTTATTGAATAGAGATATTCCGGTCATGGTTTTATGCTGCAAAAACTCAATAATCATTTTCTCATTTTTAAGGGACGAGTCAATCATTTTTATGAAATATGGTAAATCTGTGAAGTAAGTATCTGATCCAAGAACAACTGCAGGAACTCTGTTGATTTCAATGAGTGATCTGATCAGGTCCTCTACATAGTCATCGCCAGCAGTATGTATGACCGGTATTCTTCTTGAAATACAGAATTCAGACGTTTTCAAATGCCGTACTGTGGTTGAGACCGTTGCAGTTTGTGAAAGGTCTGATATCTGATTCAATAGATGCCCTAAAATAGGGGTTCCGTTTACAAGGGACATGCATTTCTCCGCATCTCCAAATCTGGTACCTTTTCCCCCTGCCATTATGAGGAAATGCACATTCATCTAACTCCCCCAAGAATACCCACCTTCTTCAGAGGTGGGAGGAATTGGGCAGTGAACCTCAATCCTTTTCCATATTTTACCAGCTTGACCTTCTT
>JAKADT010000042.1 GCA_021820245.1 Thermoplasmata archaeon
TGAAAAGATTTCACCTGTTCTGAATAGAATTACAGCAGCTATTTTAGATGAGAAACGGCATGCAAATTTAACTCCTCTAAACGTTTAAGGCAGTCATTCCCTGCATTTTATTATGTCTTTCCAAACCAGCGGAATGGCTTTCAAACGATGATTTCCTGAAGTTTATTTGAAAATTAAATTACCCACAGTAATCAAATTAGGAATATTATTTATGTAAGTAGGTAATATCACCCGATCTGATGCTTCCATCGATAGAAGAATTGAGGAAAATGCGGAAAAATCTGGGTATAAGCCAGAAAGAACTTGCCAGGATCAGTGGTGTGAGTCAGTCTTATATTGCAAGGCTCGAAAAAGGGAGCATAAATCCAACTTATGATAAGGTTAGAAAAATTTTTGAATATCTAAATAAAACAGGTCAGAAAGCCACTGGAATAGACATTGTAGCTGGGAGAATAATGACGAAATCAATAGTGACATGTAACCCATCAGATTCTATTGTATCTGCACTGAATGCAATGAGGGAGAAGGGCTATTCACAGCTCCCTGTCGTAACTCAGGATGGAAAGGTAATAGGAGCTGTGACTGAGAGTGACATAAATGATCTTCTTATAAAAGGGGCAACAATAGAGTCATTGAAACACCTTCTTGTCCGCAGAGTTATGGGGATAACTCCCCCACAGGTAGATAAGTCAAGCCCAATTTCAATGATATATCCTCTTCTTAAATTCTCCAATGCTGTGCTTATCATGGATGGCGGAGAACTGAAAGGAATAATAACCAAGGCTGACATACTGAAGGCTGTAGAAGAGTATGCCTAATATACCACTTGAAATATTTCAATCCATTTTGTTCTTCATCCCTGCAGCTGTTACCAATCCCGGTGCGGTAATAACCGGAGGTCATTTTCCCGTTGACTTCGGAAAGAAGTTTGTTGACGGAAGGAGAATTTTCGGCGATGGCAAGACCTGGAGCGGATTCTTTGGAGGAGTTGGTACCGGTATTATTTTAGGGTTGATAATCTTCGCAATAATTACTGTTTTTAATCTTCACATTGGAAACTTTTCGTATTCATTAACTGGAACTGTGGGGGTTCTGGTGACAATGTGCGTTGGATCACTTCTTGGTGATATGGCTGGTTCTTTCATAAAGCGTAGAATAGGAATAGAGAGTGGTGGGAAGGGATCGCTGCTGGATCAGTGGCCATTTGTCCTGATGGCATTCCTGCTGCTATTTGTTTTTGAGAGGCATTTCTTTATGCTATACTATGGTGATATTGTGGGGATGGCCACAATACTCCTGATAACCCCGCCGCTTCACAGGGTGGTAAATATTTTGGGATACAGGATGAACAAGAAGGATGTGCCATGGTAGAAAGCGTCAAAATGGTTATTGCGATTCGTAAGGATCTTGACATGGGAAAGGGCAAGATCGCAGCTCAGGCGGCACATGCTGCGGTATCCTGTGCCCTGAAATCTGAAAAAGATGATAAAAAAATATTCAGGGAATGGATCAGCCAGGGGCAGAAGAAGATAGTAATAAGACTCGAAAGCCTTGAAGCTGTCATGCGGCTCAAGACTATTCTCGATCAGGTGGGGATAACGTCCTGCCTCATAACCGATGCAGGATTCACACAGATAATGCCAGGAACAGTCACCTGTCTTGGAATAGGGCCCGTAGAAGAGAGCAAAATAGACCCAATAACAGGCATGTTCCCGCTTCTATAGTAGAGTATTTACTAACAGCGTTAACCAACATTTCCAGTGATGTCAACGTTCCACGCACTGTGGCGGATGAGTTAGACTTAATATTTGTTGTAATTATAGATGTCTGCGATCTTTTCTGCATAACCGCATAAATCCAATGGACAGAGTTCATGTAAGCCATGAACAGGGATGATTCCTCTCAAGCAGGGAGTGCTTCTATCTGTGTATTGGGCTGGATACCTGCCGTAAGACATATGAAAAACAGTCTGTTCCTGTTATGGATCGACTGAAAACTGATAGTGGAACGAAAGAAAACGGGATAGATGCTTTAGGGTGAAAGCCATGGATTTCAAGCATCTGACAGGTGATAACTTCCAGTTGGATGTCGACGAGGTTAATGGAGAACCTAAACTGATCAGGTCAATGCCTCAAGAGCTTTCTGCATGTCTGCGATGAGATCCTCATGGTCCTCTATGCCCGTGGAAAATCTGACCAGCCCATCTTCAATGCCCATGGATCTTCTCTTCTCCGGCAGAAGTGATGAATGACTTGTGTCCACTGGAAGAGTTATGAGGCTTTCCACTCCTCCAAGGCTTGGTGCTGCCGATGGAATGCTCAGATGCTTTATGAAAAGTCTTGCTGCCTCTATTCCGCCATGCAGTTCGAAGGAGATCATTCCTCCGTACCCTGAAAGATTCTTTTGTGCGGTGCTGTAAAAAGGTGAATCTGGATCTCCAGGATAGAATACTTTCCTCACTTTTCTCTCCTGTTTCAGGAATTTGAATATTTCCATGGCATTTCTGTTGTGTTTCTGCATTCTCAGGCCAAGAGTTTTGAGTCCTCTTGCCGCAAGAAATGCCTGAAGGGCATCTGGTGTCCCGCCCAGAACCTTTCTCTTCTCATGGATAGGCTGGAAAAATCCCTCTTTTGCAGCCATCATGCCAAGAATAATGTCACTGTGCCCGGCAAGGTATTTTGTACCGCTGTGTATTGAAACTGATGCTCCAAGATCAAGGGGCTTCTGGTTGTATGGGGAAGCAAATGTTGCATCAACCACAACTGGTGTATCGGTTTCACCGGCAATTTTTGCTGTTTTCACTATATCCGATACCTTCAGGGTTGGATTGGTTATTGATTCCACATAAATCATTGAATATCCGTTTGCAGAGAAATTACCCGAGTTCAAATTCTCCACACTTACGAAATCGCTATCTATACCAATCTCCCTTGCATCCCTTTCAAAAAATGAAGCGGTCTGCCCATAAAGATCAGATATTGAGAGAATCCTGTCCCCCTTTCTGCATATTGACAACACTGTTGAAACTATGGCACTCATTCCTGATGAGAAGGAAAGTGCGTATTTTGTGTTCTCTAGTTCTGCAAATTTCAGTTCCAGAGCCTGCAGTGTGGGGTTTCCCCATCTGGAGTATATATATGGAAGATTGCTTGTGTGATCAAGGTAGGCGGATTGGTTGTAATTTGGATAGACAAATGTTGAATTTTCAAAAACTGGTGTTGTGACATTTCCGAACTCGGGGATTTTGAGCTCTCCTCCGTGCACTGCCACGGTGTTGAAACCTCTTGCTTTTTTTATTTCCATTTATGGTAATTGAAGAATAACCTATTTATTGTTGCCAGGTGCCAGGACAGCAGTAGCAGATCAGAATATGATCTATACAGCTTCTATTGGTCGGGAGATGTTTTTATCCATGCGGCGCATTTAACCATGATAACTGTTGTTTGTAAGCATAGAGGGAATAGATGGTTCAGGAAAGAGCACTCTCGCAAGAACCATGAAAAACAGGCTCATGGAACTTGGTAAACCTGTTTTTCTCACAAAGGAGCCAACTGACCGGTTTTTCATCACCGCCAGGGAACAGACCGATCGAACAGCTGAGAATGCTGCGGATCTTTTTTTCAGGTTCACAACCGATCGTTTGTTTCATCAGGCAGAGATAAACCGCGAGCTTGAAAAATCACGCATTGTGATCTCCGACAGGTATGTGCACTCATCCTATGCCTATCAGGGACCCCTTCTTGAAAACCTGCTTGGTGACATGAAAACTACGCTGGAATGGATGATGAACGTTTCCAGGATCATAAGCAGGATGCCAGATATTGTCATTTTTCTTGACATAGCGCCTGAAAATATCACATCCAGAATTGCAAGGAGAAAGGTGAGATCCGGTTTTGAGGATCCCGTATACCTGAAAAAAGTTCATGACTACTACCTGAAAATGATAGATAAAAACTGGAAGGTTATCGATTCGACACTTCCCCAGGAAAAGGTGGTGGAAATTGCCCTTGAAACAATAAATGGAAAATATCCCTGAATTTTCTCATTTCCTTGTTGTCACAATTATATCATCGGAAAGTACTATAATGGTATGTTCTGCCTGTGAGATGAATGCACCTGAATGTTCCCTGAGTATGGCGAAATGAGAGACTTCTCTTCTGAACATCATTTTTTTCAGGTATTTCCTGTAGTTCGGATCCACAGATGCCAGCCATCTCTCTGCAAACGGGATTGTATTGAAATTTTTGTAGATTTCCTCTTCCCTGTCTATCTTTGTTCCCGAAAGAATATAGATATTGCCTCCCGGTCCGTTGTGAATCATACCGATTCCAGAGCTGGCGAATGGTTCTATTGCAATTACACTGTCCGGTTTTATCATTGATGCATTGCCATCGTCATAATTTGGTATGAATATTGAAGAGTGCAGATCGTATCTGTTGATACCATGGCCACCGAGGTTCCTGACAGGTTTAAACCCGAATGATGAGACCACTTTCTCTATTTCAGCGCCTATACGCCTGACTGCTATCATTGGCCTCAATACCTTGAGTGCTGCATTCAGGGCTTCCCTGGTGCAATCTATAAGATCGGAGTGTTTTCCTGATTCACCCACTTCCACTGTTGCGGCATTGTCGGAAAGGTATCCGTCAACCTGTGCTCCAATGTCAACCTTAACCACATCACCTGTCTTGAAGGTTTTAGTGTCGCCAAATGATGGTGTATAATGGGCAGCTTCGTTATTTATTGAGAGATTTACAGGAAAAGACGGTTTGCCTCCCTGATTCCTGATAAACTGCTCTGCCTTTTCCGCAACATCTATAAAGAGAGTACCGGGTTCAATGAGGGTCTGGGCGTATTCCAGGGCTTCCCGACCTATTCTTCCAGCCTCCAGATATTTATTTTTGACATCGGTTTCCAAAAATCATTACCGGGACTAAAGCTGTGCACTGTTTAAGTATTTTTTTGATTGGAGGCATGTTAAGAAGGTTTTATAATGAACCAGAATGAAACTTTTTGAAAAAAAGTTATAATAATTGACCACATAAGGATATATGACATGGTACAAAGTGCTTAAGGATGGAGTTATGAAAGACGGAGACCTGTTTAAAGCATCGGTTGATAGCAAGGAAGTTCTTATAATAAAGAGCAAGGAAAACTATTATGCAACATCCTCGTACTGCACACATGAAGACTACGATCTTTCGGAAGGCTTCATGGATGAAGGAAAACTCATATGCCCTAACCATTTCGCCACATTTGAACCGAAGGATGGGTCCGTGGTAAGCCCTCCAGAAGGATCTGGCAGTATTTCCCCACTTAAGTCCTATAAGACAAAGGTTGAGAATGGGGAAGTAATGGTGGATTTACAGTAATTCATATCCCTCACCGGAAGAACATATATGAAAATTCTTGTATTCATAAAACAGATTCCCGACGTAAACAGAATTTCATTCGACAGTAAAACAATGAGAATCATAAGGGAGGGAGTGCCGTTGATGTTCAACTCCTTTGATAAAAAGGCAGTTGAGGAAGCAATAAGAATCAAGGAGAAAACAGGGTCTGAGGTTGTTGTTGCAACCATGGGCCCTCCCTCTGCCAGGGATATACTGAACGAATCACTTAAAATGGGTGCTGATGATGCTTACCTGGTCACAGACAGGAAATTTGCGGGCTCTGACACCTGGGTAACTGCGAAAATTCTGTCGATGGTTGTGGAATATGTGAAACCCGACCTTGTTCTCACTGGAAAATATTCTCTGGACGGAGAGACATCCCAGGTTCCACCTGAGATTGCATTTATGACCGGGATGAAGTTCAAATCTTCTGTCTTCAGGATAGAGTTATCTGGGGATCTGAAAACCATAACCGTTGAACAGGACAGGGAAGATGGCGTCAACAGATATGAGGGAAAACTTCCTGCGGTTATATCTGTAAGTGAGAAGATCAACAGGGCAAGGGCAGTGAATGCCGATGCACCTGACATGTCTTCAAAGATAGTGGAACTTAATGCAGAAAAACTTGGAATTGACTTCACAGGGGCGGATGCCTCCCCAACTGTTGTCACAGGTACCTCGGCTGTAAAAAATCTGAGATCCGTGAAGTTCCTTAAGCCTGGAAAGGAGGTATTTGATAAGATAATTGAGATCATGGATGAAGAAAGTTCCCACAGTGAAATCAAAAAGATAAACAATTCAACCGGGCTGAAAAAGGGATCGGTGATGGGAGTTGCTCTTGGTGATCCGGACGTTTCCATGGAAATAGCATCAAAAATAAGCGAGATCACAGAGGGGATGGATCTCGAGGTCATAATGGCCGGAAATATAGATCCACTTAAACTCAACGGTATGCCATGCAGCAGTTACGTGAGAATCCAGTCCACTGGAAATGAAACATTTGCCCATAGCCTGCTTGAACTCATTGATGAAAAAAAGCCTGAGTTTGTCATATTTCCTTCCACAACCGATGGACGTGAGATCTCTGCAAGAATTGCTGCAGAGAAATCCCTTGGCCTCACCGCTGACTGCATAGATCTTAAATACGATGGAAAGCAGCTCGTCCAGATGAAACCTGCATTTGGTGGTGGAATAGTTGCAGAAATAATTTCCAGGACAAAACCGGCCATGGCCACTGTAAGGCCGGGTATGTTCCAGAAAACCACTGGAACTGAAAAGTTTAATGTTGCAGAAATAAAAGGCACTGGAGTTGAGAATTTCAGGCTTCTTTCCAGTATGCCAGTCCCATCGGAATACAGGCCGCTTTCTTCAAGCAGCATTGTCATAGGTCTTGGAAGAGGCATCAGGAAAAGAGAATTTGTTCAGAAGGCACTTGAACTTTCCAGAAAACTTGGAGCCACCGTTGGAGCCACAAGACCAATAGTGGACATGGGCTTTGTTCCACGCCAGCAGCAGATAGGACTCACCGGTTCATCCATATCGTCAAAACTGTACATTAATCTGGGAGTTTCAGGCCAGGACAACCATGTAGTTGGCTTGAGATATGCTGGGAACATAGTCTCAGTTAATATAGATCCAGAGGCGCCTATATTCAAATATTCAGACTATGGTGTGATCTGGGATGTAAACGAGTTTGCAGATGGTTTCCTTGAATACCTGAAGGAAAGGAAGACCTGAAAGATTGCATGGGTTGTGCCTGAACCATTGAAATTGCAAACTTTATTATAAATCACGACGATTGATATTTCCGTGCGGAAATACCGGTCTGTAAGCACCATCTCCTGTGAGGATATCATACAGACCGATTATTGGGGATGAACTCAAAATGGATGATATGGGAAATAAGCTTGAAAATGAAAGCCATATATACAACAGGAACGTACTGCTGATATCTTTCTCTGCGTTTTTTGCGGATATGGGATACCAGCTGGTAATAGCGGGACTCCCATACTTCCTTGTTGTGGTTCTTGGGGCTCCGGTTATCATATTTGGTCTGGCAGAAGCCCTTAACTACGGAATAGGATCGATATTTGCATACTTTGGAGGAAGACTTGCCGACAGGTACGGTTACAAAAAGATCTCTGTACTGGGCAATGCTTTCATACCCATACTTTCCTTTACAGGGTTTGCCGTTGTTCCACTTGAAGCCGTTGGAACATTCGCAACCGGCTGGTGGATGAGAAATCTAAGATCGCCTGCCAGAAGATCCCTTTTCGCCAAATCAGTTTCTGACGAAAACAGATCCAGGTCGTTCGGGCTTCTCCATGGACTGGATGTGGGTGGAGGGTTAGTGGCAACAGTTCTTCTGATGGTTATGCTCTTTTATCACTATGAGTTTAAGTTCATATTTCTTGTTACTGTTGTTCCACTCGTTATATCGACTCTTCTGGTTTTAATGACAAAGGACAGGAAAAGGAGTCCGAAAACTGCTGACAATAAAGATGGAAAGGGGAGGAGAATAGCATTTGGATCTGTACTCTTTGCGACCGCACTGTTTGGCTTCAGTTTTTACAGCATGGGTTTCCCCATACTCACAGTTTCAGAATATACAAACAGCCCAATACTCGGTGTTGGAACCTACACAATCTTTCTGGCTGTATCCTCCATGACAGGATTTGCACTTTCCAGGGTGATCATAAGAAATGAGATGAAGATCCTGGGTTTTCTTGGATACATACTCGCAGGGATTGGATCACTGGGGTATGTACTGAGCATAATATATTCAGTAGGACTTCCCGGTTTTTATGTTTCCAGTGCTGTGATTGCCGTCGCGGTAGGGTTTATAGAAACATTTGAACCAACAATAATAACAGTTCTTGCGGCGTCATCGTCCATAGGTGGAGGTATGGGTAAACTATCCTCTGCAAGAAGTATAGGACTCTTCTCCGGGAACCTTCTAATGGGTGGATTGTACACCTTTGGAGCACAGTACTCGTATATTTATGCGGTTGTCGTCTCTGTACTTGCCGGTGGCATCATACTTTACGCAGGAAGAAACTACATGTCGTTCAAGAAACCTCAGGCGCAATGATGTGGATGTCTACCTGAGGACTGCCCTGCATGGTGCCCCATCCTGTGACATGTTCAGTGGGAGGCAGATAAAATCAAATGTTCCTGCCTTTGCATTTTTCATGTAAAGACCCTCCACGATGATCACTCCATTCTCCATGAGCAATTTGTGAACAACGGGTTCGCTGCTTCCAAACTTTTCTATTGAGAGATAATCTATCCCTACCAGCTTCACTTTTCGTTCAACAAGCTTTTTTGCCGCTTCAATACTGAGGTAAGTGAAATCATTCCTGAAAGTATCGTAATGATCTGTGTTTGGAGTTTTGAAAAGTACTATGCTTTCATACGACGATGGCAGGTGTTCCGGGAGTATTGCAGGTGCGTTTACTTCGACTACAGTTGCCTTCCCAATAAAATTTTCAAGGGGAATTTCATCTGCCTTCTTCCCGTCCTTCAGCATATGATAGGGTGCATCAAAGTGAGTTCCTGAATGAGTCTCCATTATGACCCTCATTATATGCACATGATCCTTCTCGTGCGTGAAATATTCATACTCTTCGTATTTTGCATCGCCGGGATAACTGATCAGCTGTCTGCTCAAAGGCAGAGATATATCTATCATGGGCAAAAATTCCAGTATGGGTTAAAAACATTGGCATTATTTTGGGAAACGCTTTACAGAGTGCCCACATATTTCGCATACTGGCACGAATTTTGGATAGATCTTTCTGCAGCCGGTACACCGGAACTGCCATTCGATCTGATTCTTTATGGTCTCCTTCTCCACTCCAATATAACCTATTCCCATTTTACCAGCTACGTTCTGAATGGCGTAATCATCACTTACTATGACTCCTGACAGTTCAAGAGCTGCAGAGAGAACATCTATGTCAGTCTCGCTGAGAACCTTGATATCACCTGTTTCTTCCGCCGTTTCACTTACAAGTTTCCTGTAATTTTCTGATGGAGAAATAATTGAAATATATTCAGAAATCTGATCCATGTTCCGTTTAAGCTTTCCCTTCCTGATCTCACCTATTACGGATTCCGGTACCCATATGTTTCCAGAAAGGAGGTTTATGTTCCTGGAAATAATGGCCCCGGTGTCAAGAATATAAACAGACATGGAATAAAATCTGGGGTTTAGTTCCTTTCGTTGATTGGAACGTATCTCCTCGGTGCCTTCTCACCTGTGTACTTACTCCTTGGCCTGAATATCCGGTTGTTCTGTACATACTCATAGGATCTTGCAACCCATCCTGAAATCCTTCCGACAGCAAAGATAGGGGTGAACACATTGGTTGGAAAACCGATGGAATAATAAAGTATCCCCGAGTAGAAATCAACATTGGGGAATATCCCTTTCTCTCCAAGTTTATTCACCATCAGCTCCTCTATTTTTGTTGCTGTCCTGAACAGGTTTTCCTGCCCGTTTTTCTTTGTTACGTATTCGGCGTAACCTTTCAGTATCTTTGCCCGTGGATCATAGACCTTGTAAACCCTGTGCCCAAACCCCATTATTTTTTCCTTTTTCTCCATCTTTGCAGCCAAAATTTTCTCAGCCCTGTCAGGTGATCCTATTTCCTGTATGAGAGCCAGTGCCCTTTCATTTGCACCGCCATGCAGAGGTCCCTTCAGTGTGGATATTGCAGCTGTGACTGCGGAATACATATCTGAGAGCGTTGATATTGTGAGCATTGCCGAGAATGTGGATGCATTCATGCCATGATCTGCATGAAGGATCAGTGCAGTGTCAAGCATTTTTGCCTCTACGGTATCCGGTTTTCTCCCGGCGGACTGGTAGAAGAAATTTGCAGCATATGAGAGTTCCGGATCAGGTTTAATGAAATTTTCTCCACTGCCCGATCTCTTTATGGCCGCAACTATTGTGGGCATCTTGGCAATGAGCTTGATTCCGATCTCCTTCTGCTGATCAACATCCGGCTCAACACTGGTACTGTCCTTGCCACCAATGTATGAAACCACTGTTCTCAGTGAGGACATCGGGTGGGATTCCTTTGACACATTCTTGATGAGTTCGTAAACATCATCTTCAATATACATCTCTTTTTTTAGCCTTGATACATATTCCCTGTATTCTTTTTCACTGGGAAGCTTACCAAATAACAGAAGATAGGAGACTTCTTCATAATTGGACTGATTTGTAAGCGTTTCTATGTCGTAGCCCCTGTATGCGAGAACTCCGTTGATTCCATCAACATAACCAATTTTGGTCTCTGCTGCAACAACACCCTCGAGACCTCTTGAAAAATCCTGCTTCTGTTCAACTGTTTCTGCCATAATAACTAACTCCAGTTTAGGATTGCACTGAAATTAATTAACTTTTATAGCAGATGCATGTGATGGGTTTGCGGTTACATACAGGCTGGTGTGCCACGGGAAACATGGCATTCCCCATAATGAAATCAACTATTTCACCTTCAGGCAGTGGAATGGACTTTACTCATCTGCATGGATTTGAAGGAGGACTTTTCTACTTCCGTTTAGCAAGCTCCTCTTCCCTGAGTATTCTTCTGATTATATCTCCGTTCAAAGTCTTTGGAAGTTCTTCCCTTACTGCATATTCTGCTGGAACCTTGATGGGTGAAATGTTTGCGGCAACAATCCTGCTGACCTTTTCCAGGGATATGTTTTTTCCTTCAGCTGGTGAGAGGAAAGCCTTTATAATTTCATTTCCCGATTTATCAGGGAGACCTATAACTGCAGCTTCACCCACGGAATCTATCCTGGTGAGAACCTCCTCTATCTCCCTGGGTGATATCATGATGCCACCGGAATAAATCTGGTCGTTCAGCTTTCCCGTCACGTAGTAATAGGAGTCCCTGTCCTTATGCGCCAGATCCATTGTGATCAGGTGGCCATCCTTTATCCTTTCCTTTGTCTCCTGATCAAGGCCCCAGTACCCAGTCATCACATGTGGTCCGCTGATGACAAGCTGACCCTCCTCAGAGAATTGCCTGGGAAGGCCGGTGACCTGATCTATGATATCCGACTGAACCATTGAAAGTGGTTTACCAACTGAACCGGGACGCCTGTTATTGCGATCATAGTCGTTTAGATGAGTTAGACCTGTGGCTTCGGGGATGCTGTAACCTTCAATTATATGAAATCCAAGATCTTCCTCGGTCTTTCGTAACAGTTCGTCTGGAATACTTCCCAGGGCGCTTATAATGATCCTTGGTGATATTTTTTTTCTCTTTATTCTTGTCTTCTTCTCTATTCCAGAGGCTATCTTCACAACATAAGAATTGCCTATAATGAGGTTAGGGTCGTTCCTCAGTATGAAGTCTGAGAGTTCTTTTGTGATGTTCAGCTTATCGCCAATGATTGCCGGCCAACCTCTTGAAAATGGGAAAAGTATGGACAGAACAATGGAATATGCTGAAAAAAATGGAACCGCCGAAGCCACCTTTAGACGCTTTTCAAATGAAGGAAACCAGTTATTGAAACTCTGAAGCGCAGCCTGCAGGTTCATGGGGGTAATCTTTACAAATCTCTGTTCCCCGGAAACTGAGGGAGTCTGTATGAGTAATGCTGTATCTCTGGAAAAGTCCATGGAAGCCTCTTCCTTTGATCCCTCAAACATGGTGTCCGAGAATTTTATAATGTTTCTGGACCAGTTTATGTGCCTTATTACGCCTAGATTTTCAAATGTTCTGCCAACGGAATTCTCAAATGACATTAAATCCTGATATCTGACCACAATTACGTTGATTCCGGATTTTGCCAGTTCTGATATTTTAGTGAACCCTGTATCACTTATTAAAATGCATTTTGCTCCTATGGTATTTATGGAATTACGTATTTCCATTGTTGAAAGCCCGGGATCCATTGGTGCCGGTACTGCCCCTATCTTCATTGATGCATACAGTGAAATGACAAACTGTGGTGAGTTTTCAAGGAATATCGCCACCCTGTCCCCCTTCACCACTTCCATTCCTGACATGTATGCAGCAAGGGAATCTATGCTGGTAAGAAGGTTGTAAAATGATATGTACCTGGATTTGTATATTATTGCAGGATAACTCTCCAGAACACC
Source organism: Thermoplasmata archaeon (assembly GCA_021820245.1). Lineage (GTDB taxonomy): Archaea > Thermoplasmatota > Thermoplasmata > Thermoplasmatales > Thermoplasmataceae > Oxyplasma. The sequence continues at coordinate 12,523 of JAKADT010000042.1, forward strand.
TGTCATTTTTTTCAGAATGGAATACTGGGTGATTTCCTCAAGTTCCTGCTGATGAGGAGACTCACTGCTCGTATTGGTACTTCCGGTTATGGCTGATTCCGATTCTGTCATTCTTCAAATAGCAGATAGAATATGTTTAAAAGGTTTTTCCCGAACATCACTGCTGTTCACACTTTCCTTATCCCTGGTAATATAATTTCATTATTTTTGGTATAGATTCGATCATGTCACTGACGCTGTAAAAATACGATTTACTGTTAAATGAAATTTCTGCCGCCTTCTTGTTTATGAATGTACCAGCGGAGCATGCCCTCAATCTTTCCATCCCCTTTGAAATAAGCCCGCTTATTATTCCTGCCAGAAGATCCCCCGTTCCTCCCATGGTCATTCTGCTGTTTCCTCCATCTGTAAGTATAGTGTTTATTCCGTCCGTCACTGTATCCGTTGGACCTTTCAGGACTGTGGTGAACCCGTAGTGCCTTGAGAGAACCTCAGCATTTTCCCTCGTTGGATCTTCGTCGTAAAACCTTACAAATTCCTGTTTGTGCGGTGTCACTGTTATCTTCTTGCCCATAATTGAATTTTTATGTGATGACAGCATTTTCAGTGCGTCTGCATCCATTATTATTTCCCCATTATATGATGCAATGAGGGAAAGAATTGATCTTTCATACGATTTTTCAATTCCCATCCCAGGTCCAATCAGTATTGATCTGTGTCTTTTTATCTCATCCAGCGGCAGATTCTCAGGTGTTATCTTCCTTACAATGATTTCTGGGTTATATGACGATATGATGGAGTAATTATCTTCCGTGGTGTAAACTCTTACGAGATCTGTTCCAACTGAGAGTGCTCCCATTGATGAAATGATAGCAGAACCGTGGAATGACCAGCCTCCCACTATTGCAACAGTTCCGTTATCTCCTTTGTGGGAATCCTTTCCTGGTGTTTTGAGATAGACCAGATCTCCCGGTCCTGAATAGTTAATGGCGTTGTCCGGTATGCCGATGTCCACTATTTCTATCTTACCTGAGTTTGAATTGTTCATCCCCTCCTTAACATCCGTAAAAGTAACCGTTATGTCGGGATGTACCCATGTTTTGGTGCCAAGTCCTGACGGAACATCAACTGAAACCACTTTTTTTCCAGAGTTGTTTACTATTTTTATCACCCTGGCATATGGATCCCTTAGTTCTCCATGCACGCCCGTCCCAAGAAGACAATCCACAATTATGTCGCTGCCTGAAACGATCTTTTCAAGATCTTCCTCCTCATATACAGTTCCCTTAAAACCTCTGAGTGCTTTTCTTGCCATATCGGTTTTCATAGATGATTTTCCTTTGACCAGGTACACTGCCACCCTGAATTTATCCTGCAGATTTTGGGCTGCCACAATCCCATCCCCGGCATTGTTTCCTGTACCACATATAAACAGCAGGACTGAACCGGGATTGAAATTTTCAGATATGTATCTTGAGACTGATTTTCCTGCATTGGTCAT
>JAKADT010000043.1 GCA_021820245.1 Thermoplasmata archaeon
GTAAAACTGTTAATTTATGGCGTATAAGTCATTTATCATCAAAGCATCAGGAAATGAAGCTGGGGAAAATGTGATATGGGAAATGTTCCAGGCTTTGTATTATGCGAGGTACAAACTTATTGAAGATGTAAAGTTGAACTTCACTGAGATGAAAGAGAATACAGCAGCCGTCGGGGACATGGAATTTTCTGTCGCATTACACCAACTGCGGGAGGCAAATTCAATCTCTGTTGCATTCGGAAATATGGCCCGGAGAGACCGACCTGCTGAAAAGATTATTGAAAGGTGTCCGGGATTGAATCCAGTGCGGTCCATGGCAGGCAAATGCATAAGTGAGAGTTACAGGGGGATCGACATAATGTGGAGGTCAGCAAGATGAAATCAGCCGTCATAAAATCTGGAAAATTCAAGGGAAAAGAGGGTCTGTTTCTTGGTATGTCAGAGGTCATGAGTGAGAATCAGATGGATGAATCGCTGCTTTACCTGGTTTCAGACAGATTATCGAGAATAAAGGTGCGGGAAAGCGACGACAACTTTGTTTTCATTTTCGGAGACGATCCGTTCAGGTACCAGGGTATTTCCAGATTTGAAGAGTTTCTCAAGAGTATTGTGGATTTCAAGTTCAAGCTCCTTGCAGTAACACCTGGAAATGTAATGCCGCAGAAGTCATTTGCACAGATCTTCACCTGCATAGAGTTGCATCCAGACTACGAAAGAAAGAGGCATTTCTACGAGAGAGGTGTTCTTGATTCTTATGGGGAATTTGATTCATACGTGATATTCAGATTCAACCATGGTGATCAGAAAGAAGCCGTTGCAAGATTCATAAAAGATTTTAATATCAATGAAATGGAAAAGTACATTATCCTGAGCAGTAAATTCACCTATACACAGATTGACATCGCAAAATATATGGCATCAGAGGGCATTAAAAATGTGAGCTATCAGTTTGAAATCTGAAAAGCATGCAGGAATAAGAAGAAGTGATTATTGATCTGGTCATAAAAATATAGGTTGGAAAGAGAGTTCACAAAATTTTCAGTTTTTTACCAGCTTTTTCAAAGGATTCAACCGCTTTCCCAATATCATCCCTGGTGTGAAGTGCCGAAGGCATGAGTCTTATTCTCGCAGTTCCCAGCTGTACGGTAGGATAAACAATTGGCGATGCAAACAGGTTTTCCTCATTGTAAAGCATGGTGCTGAGTTCAAGCGCTTTTTTCTCATTTCCCACAATTACAGGAGTGATCGGTGTCTTGCTGCTGCCGGTGTTGTAACCCAGATCACGCAGCCCTTTTTTCAAATCATTCGAGTTCTTCCAGAGTTTCTTCAATAAACTGTCATCCCTTTCCATAATTTCAATGGATTTCATAATTGCTGCGGCTTCACCGGGATTTAATGCGCTACTGAAAAGGAACGGTCTTGCTCTCTGTTTCAGCAGGTCAATCAACTCATGTGATCCTGCAACGAAACCTCCCATTCCACCAAGTGCCTTTGAGAATGTACCCATCTCAACATCGAGTTCAGATCCAACGGAAAAATGATCCGCAATTCCTCTCCCATGATCGCCAAGTACACCCTCTCCATGAGCGTCGTCCACATAACTCATGGTGTCAAACTGACGGGCAAGTTCAACAATCTCCTTCAGTGGAGCAATGTCGCCATCCATGGAGAACACACCATCCGTAATTACCAGTGATCTCCTTCCCTCTTTCCGGTGCTCCTTTAACTGTTTCTCCAGATCTACGGTATCCATGTGCTTGAACACAAGTCTTTTTGCAGAACTCAGTCTCACGCCATCAATGATGCTTGCATGGTTAAGTTCCTCGCTGAATACAACGTCATCCTTTCCTACCAGCACAGGTATGGTTCCTGAATTTGCCAGTAAACCTCCCTGATAGACCAGGGAATCTTCCATATGTTTGAATCTCGCAACCTTCTCTTCGAGTTTTATATGTATTTCATCAGAACCGGCAATTGATCTTACAGCACCAGCCCCGACTCCATATTCTTCAATTGCCTCAATGGCAGCTTTCTTGACCTCTGGATTATTCGCAAGTCCCAGGTAGTTGTTTGAACACATATTTAAAACGGTTCTTCCATCTATTTTAACCCAGGCGCCCTGTGGACTTTGTAAAATTCTAATCGGTATGTATCTGCCGTTCTCTTTGAGGTTTTCTATTTCACTTTTAATCCAGTCCATTCCTGACATAAATATCTACCAGAAAGTCATGGAAAGTTTTCATATAAGGGTGATCCATTATGCGAGAGGGACAGACAAAGTATTGCTAAGATTTCAATTCAGATCTGTGTCCTTTCTCTCCAAAAACCAGCGTCAGGGTCATGGATCCAGGCGGCCCTCTCTTCTATGACAAGAGATCAATGATATCATACTCGAAGAACCTGAAGCTTGAAGGCAACGGGTATAACCCCAGTCATGTACATGAGAATCAGGTCACCGTCACAACAGCATTTTCCGTGAAGTCATGGGTAGCTGTAGCCATGCACATGTTTACGGCTCAATAAAGGATTTCATATATGAATTACATATAATTTTCTACAATTCTATAAATATTTAGATAAATCCGCACCGAACGCCAAGAATGGGAGATAAACCTAATAAGGATATTAGACGTAAGGCAAGAATGTGTGAACAGTGCATGTCACACTTCAGATGTGATTGCCTTTGCGAATTTGAACCCGCAAGACTGAACAATTATGAATATTCTGTGAACAGATGTCCGTTCTGTGCACACATTGAAAGAGGAAGCATTCATGACATGGCATGAAAATTTGCCATGACTGCATCCAGAATATCCCTAGAAGAAATGAGCGCACCCCAGTAGATTTTTATCCATTACAGGCATTGCGGTTTGACCTTTATGGGAACAATTCTTATCACCGGAGGTCTGGGCCAGATCGGCACGGAACTTTCTGAGCTTCTTATTTCAACATACGGAAATGACAGGATCCTGGTTTCGGATATTAAGAAAGAAACTCCCAACGAGAACATTCGATACACCAGACTCGATGTTTCTGATGCGGATTCAGTCAGGAAAATAATAGGAGAAAACGATGTCACTGACATATTCCATCTCGCAGCCATTCTCTCTGCCACGGGGGAAAAAGATCCATTCATGACTTTCAATGTGAATCTCCAGGGGACTCAGAATATATACAGGGCAGCAAAGGATTTTGATGTAAAAAAGCTGTTCATACCAAGTACCATCGGAGTTTACGGGCCAAGCACCCCAAAGGATCTGGTTCCGGAGGATACGCAAACCAGGCCGGTTACCATGTATGGTATAACAAAGATAGCGGGGGAAATGCTTGGTGATTATTATTTCAGGAAATTCGGGATGGACGTCAGAGGACTCAGGTTTCCAGGTCTTATAAGTTATAAATTCCCACCTACAGCAGGGACAACCGATTATGCTGTGGACATGATAATACACGCAGTAAGGGGCATGGATTATGAGTGTTATTTAAAATGCGATACTGAGATGCCGATGATGTATATGCCTGATGCACTCAATGCAGTGGTTGATCTTTACGAGGCTCCCAGGAAAAACCTGACCAGATGCACCGATTACAACGTCGGTGCATACAGCATGACTCCGGTGACACTTCACAGGGAGATTAAAAAGTATTATCCGGAATTTAAAGTCAGGTACCAACCGGATTACCGCCAGGAGATTGCGGACGGATGGCCCCACTCAATAGACTTCAGAAAAGCCCAGAAAGACTGGAACTTCAAACCAGCTTACGATCTGGAACTCACTGTTAAGGACATGATACTTAATCTGAGGAAAAAATTTGATTGTTAACTATGATTAAACAGAAATCTCAACCACACACTTTTTTCCACCATCAGAAAATTTTTCCTTTATTGAAAAATTTGTGTCAAGTGAACTGCCTATCATATCTGTACCCAGTGTGCCGCAAATGATTCTTTTGTTTGATTTTGCCAGTTCGTAAAATATGCAGTTATGTCTTACAATTCTAACTGAATCCGGGGTTTTCTCAAGTCTTGCATAATAGCCAAGGCGATTAAGGATACTTACAAAATCTTCAAGTTTCTGGATTTTCTCGCTTCTTGTCATCGAACTCACCAGACCGCCCTCCTTCCACCCTGCATCGCTTATGAGTCGATCTGCAACTTTTGCAAGGATAACATTTACCTTTTCCTTGCCTATTTCCTTCTCAAGGGTGTCAACAAGCAGGGACGCAAAGGCAACATATTTCTTTGGAAACAGCTCAATGCCTTTGTCCGTGATTTCATAAAATTTACTGGGTCTGCCTCTTCCATCTCCCCTGAAGAAAGACCTCACATAGCCCTTCATCTCAAGATAATCCATATGCTCCTTCACCGCAGTCTTGTTGATCTTGAGTAGTTCGGAGAGTTCAGCAGTGCTCTTCTCAGAATAGCTAAGTTCCTTCAGGACACTTTCCTTCACCTTTCCAAGCATCCCTATAATGTCACTATTCTCAGATATTGTTTCAACCATTACAGTCTAATAATGAAAAGCAGCTATATATACTTTAGTCAATTTAGACATAAGAAAGTGTTTAAATACAGAAAATGCATAGAGTTGTGGTGTCAGAATCAATGTCGGAATTAATAATTAAAGATCTCAGAGCTTCGGTCGCAGACAAGGAGATACTGAAAGGGGTAAACCTGACTGTGAAGGGCGGTGAGATACACGCGCTTATGGGACCAAACGGCGCTGGAAAGAGCACACTTGGAAACGTTCTGATGGGTCATCCGAACTATACAATAACAGGCGGTTCAATAAAACTCGATGGAAAGGAACTAACAAACAGGACTCCGGAAGAGAGAGCCAGGGCAGGTTTATTCCTTGCTTTCCAGAACCCTGTATCAGTAACAGGCGTGAAACTCTCCTCTTTTCTGAGAACGGCTTACAAACAGCTACATCCAGAAGAGAAAGTACCACTCAGTGAATTCCAGGCAAGAATAAAGGATCACCTGAAGAAGGTAGGTCTTGATGAGGAGTTTCTCTCCAGATCGGTGAATGACGGTTTCTCAGGTGGCGAGAGGAAAAGAGTTGAAATTCTTCAGATGGTCATTCTCAAGCCAAAGATTGTAGTACTTGACGAGATCGATTCTGGACTGGATGTTGACGCGCTTAAGCTGGTTGCCGATGAAATAAGAGATTATTACAGCCAGGAAGTCGGTTTTCTCATAATCACCCATTATCAGAGAATCCTGAAAAACATAGACCCAGAATTTGTGCACATACTAATGAACGGCAAAATTACAATGAACGGAGAAAAGTCCCTGGCGCTTAAGATAGAGGATGAAGGTTACGATTGGATAAGGAGTGAATAAAATGGAAGTAGAACTATCGAAGGATGAACAGATTGAGAAATTGCTCGAAGATCTCAGGACCTCAAATATAAAGAAGGACGACTGGGAGTTTCATGATGCAGACAGATCGATATATTCAACAGGAATAGGACTGAACAGACAGGTTGTCGAGGAGATTTCCGAGATCAAGAAAGAGCCAGACTGGATGAGAAGATTCCGTCTGAAGGCTCTTGAGATATTCCTGAAAAAGCCTGTACCGACATGGGGTCCGGATCTCAGTGGAATAGACTGGGACAATACACATTACTACACAAGACCGGATGAGATCAAGGCAAGGAACTGGGAAGATGTTCCGGACGATATCAAGAACACATTCCAGAAGCTTGGTGTTCCGGAAATGGAACAGAAGTACCTTGCCGGTTCCGTTGCCCAGTATGACAGTGAGGGTGTTTACCATAACCTCAAAAAGGTATGGGAGGACAAGGGTGTCGTTTTCATGGATCTGGATTCGGCTCTTAAGCAGCATCCGGATCTGGTGAAGAATTATTTCTGCAAGGCGGTTCCTGCAACCGACAACAAGTTTGCTGCACTCAATGCGGCAGTGTGGAGTGGAGGTTCTTTCCTTTATGTCCCAAAGGGGGTACAGATAGACATGCCGCTCCAGACTTACTTCAGGATGAATGGAGAGGCAACCGGTCAGTTTGAGCACACCATAGTTGTTGCCGACGAAGGATCAAAGGTGCACTATATAGAAGGGTGTACGGCGCCAAGATACAACACAGATTCACTGCACAGTGCAATTGTGGAGATATATGTGCAGAAGAACGCACAGGCAAGGTATACAAGCGTGCAGAACTGGTCAAAGAGTGTTTACAACATGCCTACAAAGAGGGCATGGGTCGAGGAGAACGCCCAGATGGAATGGGTTGGGGGATCACTTGGTTCAAAGGTTACAATGCTGTATCCATCGTCATATCTCAGGGGGCCGTACGCTTCAACACACAACCTGAATATATCGCTGGCAGGTCCCGGAACAGTGAAGGATACCGGGGCAAAGGCAATCCATCTTGCACCACACACATCATCAAGAATTGTGGCGAAGAGCATAAGCATAGAAGATGGAAAAGCCATTTACAGGGGTCTCCTGAGAATGAACAAGGGAGCCATCAATTCAAAGAGTCATGTGCAGTGTGATGCTCTCCTGATAAACGATGAATCCACCTCATTCACGTATCCACATGACGAAATATATGAACCCACTGCAACATTCGGTCATGAAGCCACTGTTGGTAGAATCGGTACTGAAGAGCTGACATATCTGAGATCCAGGGGCCTCAGTGAGGAAGAGGCGAGCTCAATGATCGTTCTCGGTTTCATGGATGACGTTATGAAGGAAATACCCATGGAGTTTGCAGTTGAAATGAACCGCCTGGTCAAACTTGAAATGAGCAAGATGGGCGCGGTAGGATGATATTCCATGGAGACATACCCAGAAACACTGAAGACCAGGCTGAACGACGAGGCCTTTGAGTACAGGAGAGATTCATTCCTCTCATTTCTCAAAACACCGGTGAGAAACTTCAAGGAAAGCCCTACTGTAAGTGAATATGTTGAAGTCAATGATAGGGACCTAGAGAGGATGATCTATGATGAATTCAGGCATTCACCAGACAATCCGATATTTCTGAAGGAAGCCAACATAAAGGTAATGAATGGTAAACTGGAATCAGTTGAGAATCTTCCGGATGGAGTGGAGGTCAGGGAACTTGTGGAAGCGGCAAAGGACCCGGAAATAAGGTCTAAGTTTCTAGACAACAGCCATATTGGAGACGACAGGATGGAATTTCTCATCAATTCAGCATGGCAGAGAGGACTTTTTGTCAGGGTTGGAGAGAGTGTTAAAGCCAGCATCACAGTACACAATGTATCAAACGGATCTGATTCATTTGCCTACAAAACAGTTGTTTCATGCGGTGGTGAATCCAATTTGAATTACACTGAGGTCAATGAAAGTGCATCTGAAGGGGATGCGGTACAGGGAAAAAACATCTATTTCTTCCAGGATGAGTATTCAAAGGTGCAGTTCAACTATGTACAGGATAAATCCGTATCCGTAACGGATCTTTCATTCGTCAAGTCATACCAGTCCAGATTCACGGAATTCCAGATATTCCATATAAATCATGGAGGCGGAAGGGTCATATTCGGGAACGAGTCACAGCAGATGGGTGAAAGTTCAGATTATCGTGTATACGGCGTGAGTTTCTCCGACGGTAAGCAGAAAATTGACATAAGGGATAGCAGCTTCCAGGCTGGAAAATCATCCACTGCAGACATTCATGTGAGGGGCGTTGTGAAAGGTGCAAGCTCAACCATACACAGAGGAAACATAGATCTTGAATTTGAGGCTGTTAACGCAACCGGCTTCTATGATTCCAGAATACTGCTGCTGTCAAAGGAGGGATATGCCAATTCAAAACCGGGTTTGATGATCAAGAACAGCAACACAAAATCAAAACATGGATCATCCATAAGTAATGTCAGTGAGGATGAAATAATGTATCTTCGGGCAAGGGGTATAGATGAAAACACTGCAAGGTCAATGATAACGGAAGGCTTTGTATCGTACGTGATAGAAAAGTCAAAAAGCGAATTTATGAACCAGAGGATACGCAGATACACAGAAGGCACAACACTTGTCACGATGGGAACAGATTAAACAGGATTTCCCTATCTTCAATTCCAGTAAAAATAGTGATCTCACTTACCTGGACAGCGCAGCGACGTCCCAGAAGCCAAAATGCGTCATAGACGCTGTCAGGGAATTTTATGAAAATTACAACAGCAATGTTCACAGGGGAATCTATGGAATAAGCGAAACAGCAACTGACATGTATGAAAAATCCAGGGAAAACGTCTCATCATTCATTGGATCCAGTCATGCAAATCAGCTGGTGTTCCTGAGAAATACCACCGAGGCATTAAACCTGCTTTCTTATACTATGGGGAGAAACCTTGTGTCCGGTGATGAGATCCTAATATCCATCATGGAACATCATTCAAACATAGTCCCATGGCAGTTTCTTGAGGAAAAAGGAATCAAGGTCAATTACACAGATATAACCGCTGATGGAAAGCTCGACATGGAAGACTTCAGAAGAAAACTGTCTCCCCGAACCAGGATTGTGTCCTTGACTCATGTTTCAAACCTCCTTGGAACAATAAATCCTCTGGTGGATATTGGCAGGATGGTACACGACAATGACAGCATCTTCATTGTGGACGGTGCACAGAGCACCCCACACATGAAGGTAAACGTCCAGGATCTGGACTGCGATTTTTTTGCTTTCTCAGGACACAAGATGCTTGGGCCATCCGGCATTGGTGTTCTGTATGGAAAAGAGGATATGCTGGAGAGCATGCACCCTTTCCTTGGAGGCGGAGAGATGATCAGGACAGTGACGACCTCAGGATCCACATGGAACGATGTTCCTCTGAAATTTGAGGCTGGAACTCCGAACATTGAAGGGGCAATAGGACTCTCGGCAGCTGTGGACTACCTCAGGGGCATTGGGATGGAAAATGTCAGGAATCATGAGAAGGATCTTATTGAATACACATTGAAAATGGAGGAGGAATATGCCATACCGGACATGGTTTCATACGGCCCAAAAAACACCGACATCAGGGGTGGGGTTTACTCTTTTAATATCGGTGAAATACCTCCCATGGATATGGACGAGAAGTTCAGGGAGAATGGTGTGATGATTGGCTCATCTGTGCATCCGCATGACATCTCAACATCTCTTGATGCAGGAAACGTTGCTGTCAGATCGGGACATCACTGCGCAATGCCTCTCAACCACAGACTTGGCGTTGTAGCAACTTCCAGGGCTTCTTATTATGTATACAACACGAGAGAAGACATTGAAAAGCTATTTGATCAACTGGAAAAAATAAGGAAGGTGTATGATCTTGGAAGATGAGGAAAGAATGGAATTCATAATGGATCATTACAGGCACCCACACAATTTTGGGACAATGGAAAATCCCACTGAGGAGATAACAGAATATAATCCGGTGTGTGGCGATGCGGTGAAGGTCTCAATATTAATAAAGGATAATATGGTGCAGGATATCAGGTTTGTTGGCAGGGGATGCTCAATAAGCCAGGCTGCGGCTTCGATCCTTACAGATGAAGTCAAGGGAAAAAGTATGGAAGAGTTGAGGAATATGACAGAGAAGGAACACCTGGACAGAATCGGCATAAGGCTCGGACCCAGCAGGGAAAAATGCGCAATACTGTCTTTCAATGCCCTGCGAAAGATGCTTGATAATTACGGAGGTGAATGAAATGGCTGGATACAAAATATCACTTGACAGAAAAGGATGCCTCAGCGATGCAATATGCACGGCACTGTGTCCTTCAAACTGGTTCATGGATTCAGACGGGAAAGCAAGTTTTAAAAATGAAGTAATAGGGGAGAATGAACTTGAGGATAACATGGAGGCATCCAGATCCTGCCCAACTGGAATCATCAGGATTTCGAAGATTGAACAAACTTCTTAAGACCGTCATTCCTGAATATGTTATCGTGCATGAGAAGATCATCGATCCTCATTCTTATCTGTTTTGTTGAATCCCTTTCCCTGACCGTTACTGTATCATCTTCCATGGTCTGGTAGTCCACTGTTATACAGTAGGGCGTACCGATCTCGTCCTGCCTTGCATATCTTCTTCCAATGGATCCGGATTCATCATAGGTAACAGACTGATTGTGCCCCACAAGTTTGACATGCAGTTCCCTGGCTTTTTCTGAAATCCCATCCTTTTTCATAAGGGGGAGAACACAAGCTGAATATGGGGCAACGTCGCATGGTAGCCCCAACACCCTGTTTCCATTGTCTCTGGTGTAATACGCATGGAAAAGCACTCCGGTAAGTATTCTGTCAAATCCAGCTGCTGGCTCAACAACTCTCGGTATGAATGTCCTTCCGTCAACTGTAACTGACACATTTTCCCCGGAAAATTCCTGATGCCTTCTGAGATCGTAGTCCCCCCTATCCGAAATTCCAACCACCTCAATCCACTCCTCGTCCATGAGAACTTCCGCATCCCAGCAGTCAGATGAATAGTGGGCAAGTTCATTTTTCCTGTGCTGCCTGAATCTCAATCTTTTGCTGTCTATACCGGATCTGGCAAGCATCCTGGCCGTGAGATCCACGAAATAAGCAAGTCCACTGTTCCTGATAACTCCAGATTTAAACGCATTCAGTATGCTTTCTTGAATCTCTGGGCCACTGTTGGGTACAAGTGTCATTTTTTCTCCTTCTGGGATATGGCTCCACTCCTCATGTTCAGGATCAAAGAAAACCTCGACCTCACCCTGATTGAATTCTCTCATTCTTATGAGCCCCTGTCTTGGTGAAATCTCATTCCTGAAAGATTTACCAACCTGTGCGACGGCCATGGGAAATTTTCCCCTGTAAAAATTGCTGAGAAGCTTGAAGTTAACCATGATCCCCTGGGCAGTTTCCGGTCTGAGATACAGGTTAAAGGTCTCGCTGTTGTTTGTAACCCTGAACATCAGGTTGAACTCATATGCATCAGTAAGTCTCGTCCCGCATGCTGTACACTTGATCTCCATATCTTTCAGTATTTCCTTGAATCCCTCAACCGTGGAAGGCGGATTATGGACGCCATTTTTTTCCACAAGGCTTTCCAGTTTATATTTTGCATGGCATGAGGGGCATTCTGACGCAATATCTGCAAACCTGTCAAGATGGCCTGAGGCCTTAAGAACAGATTCAGGTGTGACAACAGGTGTGTCTATGAAAACGGCACCCGCTTCCATATAGCTTCTTTTCCAGATTGATATTATATTGTCCTTGAGGAGCGATCCAAGGGGGGCATAGTCATAGAAACCGTTAAGTCCGCCATAAAGAGAAAACGACTGCCAGAAAAAGCCACGCCGTTTGGCAAGTTCCATTATTTCATTGAACCCGGTCATAAAAATACTCTCATTATCTCAATGTCATAAAGCATTCCAGCAAGTATATTGTCAGCTTCCAGGACAGGAAGCTGGTTGTAGTTTCCGGTTGACATACTCTTTACGGCAGTCTCAAGCCTGTCGCTGGATGACACAACAACCGGGTTCTTCACCATGATCTTTTCCACAGGGATATCAGGGAGATGTATGTTGCTTTTCTCTATGACGTAGGTTATTACGTTTCTTATGCCACTCCATGACCATGGATCTTCATCTTCCCCGAGTCCAGCTTCAGAAAGCACGGTTGTGGATTTGAGATCTATCTTGTCAAAAAGATCCCTGTCGGTGACGAGTCCTATGAACTCTCCATTTGCATTAACAACCGGATAAGTGTAAACTCCGGAAAGTCTCATGAGCGTGGGAAGCATGCTCAGGGGTGTTTTTCCCCAGACGGGTATAGTTATGGTCTTCAACAGTTCCTTGACTTTTATGTTTCCATACTTCTCCCTTACCACCTGCAGGAAATTCTGTGGAGTCAGTATGCCGGTGATCTCATTGTTCTCGTTTACGACCGTCAGGTGCCTTCTATGCTGGTTAAGCATCTCAATTGCTGCTGATTTTATGCTGTCATCTTCCCTGACTGTCCTGGCATTCCTCATTACCAGGGCAGCCTGTGTTTCAACAGGGTTGGCAAAGATGTCACGCCTGCTTATGATTCCCGCGTAATGGTTTCTGACATCTTTCACGGGAAGCCCCGTAAGGTTGTTCTTGATGAGAATTTTCACAATTTGATTCAGTGGGCTGGGTACTGTACCTGTTATTGGATTTGCAGTCATGATCTCAGAAACTTTTTCTTTCATATGTGATTGTGATCTTAGCAGACTATTAAACAATTTCATGGCATTTCAGAAAGTTATTAATTCAGGACCATCCATTCACCCTCATGACATTTTCGGTAGTGTGTTATGACAGGAACAGTGAAGCGTGGGGCGTTGGGGTTGCAAGCAAATTTCTGGCAGTTGGATCGACGGTGCCATGGGCAAAGGCATCCATAGGAGCAGTGGCCACACAGGCCTATGCAAATGTAACCTATGGTCCGGGAGGGCTTGATCTTCTCCGGAACCATACTGCCATGGAGGTTGTTGAGAAACTCACATCGTCAGATCACCTGAAGGAGAAAAGGCAGCTTGCAGTTGTGGATCGCAAGGGAAATGTTGCTGCATTTACCGGAAAACAGTGCAACAGTTACGCCGGTCATGTCATTGGTGATGGGTTTTCAGTGCAGGGAAACATACTCGCAGGACAGGAGGTACTGGAATCAATGGCGTCTGCCATGGATGGGGGTGGGAAGATCGAGGATCGAATAATGAATTCTCTCATAAAGGCTGAAGAAAAAGGTGGAGACAGAAGGGGAAGACAGAGTGCGGCAATCCTCATAGTTTCGGAAAGGCATCATTACGAGGAAGGAACAGACCTTATGGTGGATCTGAGAATTGATAACTCCTCCCGTCCTCTGGAGGAGATGAAATGGGCGTTGAAGAACTGGAAAGCAACATTCTTTGAAAATCCCATGGTTTCATTCACCGAGACCGGCAGGATCAGGGAAAGACTGGATAGCATGCATTTCGGAACTGTGGAGGAATGGGCTTCAAACAATAATTTCTCCTCAAAGGTTCATGGCGGGGAAATTGATCAGGAGGTCCTCGACGTTCTGCTCGAAGTGGATAAGCCAGAGAATCGATAATTATAAAATTGATACATTCATGATGGTATGATAGATATGGTTAGTTTAAAGTGGCTAGGCCATGCTGCGTGGCTTATAAAATTCAGGGAAGCGACTGTACTGATAGATCCGTTCCTCAGCGGGAATCCAGCTGCAGCAGTGAAGCAGGAGGATCTGAAAGGCATAGATTTCATCCTGATCACCCACACTCATTCCGATCATGTGGGAGACGCATTCACCATTGCAAAAAGGGAAAAATCAAGGATTATAGGTATGTTTGAGCTTTATGAAATGGCTGCAAAGGAAGGTGTGGATAGCAACCAGCTTTCTGGAATGAACAAGGGAAACATGGTTGATTTCGGCAAGATCAAGGTCGCTCTCACGCACGCAGATCACAGCGGAGAGGAATGTGGCGTCGTTGTATCAGCAGATGGAAAGACCATATATCATGCCGGGGATACTGCACTTTTCAGGGACATGAAGACAATACAGGAACTTTACAGGCCGGATGTGGCTCTGCTCCCAATAGGTGGTTATTTTACAATGGGTCCCGTTGAGGCTGCAAAGGCAGTGGAATGGCTCAAGCCAAAGATTGCAGTGCCAATGCACTTCAATACCTTCCCTCCCATAAAGCAGGATCCAGATAGATTCAGGGATCTGGCGGGGAAGTTTGCAGAAGTTAAGATCCTGGAGCCTGGCCAGGAATTCACAATCTAAGATTTACTGAAAGGTTCTATTTGCAAACCACATTTTCATGAATTTTTATCCTTATTTGAAAATTAACTTATATATGGGTACGATTTAACCCAATGATAGGGGCAATACTTGCAGGAGGATACGGTAAGAGGTTAAAGCCCATAACAGACGAGATTCCTAAGGCTCTCATCTCCATC